>CAZFOT010000072.1:0-14572 GCA_964520365.1 uncultured Hydrogenophaga sp. | reverse complement strand
TGCAGACGCAGGACTTCCGCCGCGCGTACGAGGCCTTCGCGGCCAAACAGCGTCCCGTGTTCGAAGGGGACTGACCATGGTCGCCTTCGAACACCCCCACGGCATGCACCCGCCGCAGGCGCAGTGGGAACTGCCCTTCTTCGACAGCCATCACCGCGAGATGGCGCCCCGGCTGGCCGACTGGGCCGCGCTGCAGACCGTGGACGAGACCGACGACCGCGCCGCCTGCCGCGACTGGGTCGCGCGCCTGGGGCGCGACGGCTGGCTGCGCTACTGCGTGGCGGCCGAACACGGCGGCGCGCTGCCGGCGCTGGACTCGCGCGCGCTGGTGATCCTGCGCGAAACGCTGGCCTTCCACTCGCCGCTGGCCGATTTCGCCTTCGCCATGCAGGGCCTGGGCAGCGGCGCCATCACCCTGGCCGGCAGCCCGTCGCAGCGCGAGCGCCATCTCAATGCCGTGGCCAGCGGCCAGCAGATCGCCGCCTTCGCCTTGAGCGAACCCGAGGCGGGGTCGGACGTGGCCGCCATGGCCACGCGCGCCGACCCGCGCGCCGACGGCTGGACGCTCAACGGCAGCAAGACCTGGATCAGCAACGGCGACCTGGCCGACTTCTACCTCGTGTTCGCCAAGACCGACCCACGCGCCGGCGCGCGCGGCATCAGCGCCTTCATCGTGGACGCGCCCTGCGCCGGGCTGGACAGCAGCGCCCACATCCACGTGATGGCGCCGCACCCGCTGGCCACGCTGCGCTTCACCGACTGCCAGGTCGGCGCCGATGCGCTGGTGGGTCCTCTCAATGGCGGCTTCAAGCTCGCCATGCAGACGCTGGACATCTTCCGCGCCTCGGTGGCTGCCGCCGCGCTGGGCATGGCGCGCCGCGCCTTCGCCGAAGGCCTGCACCAGGCCAGGCAACGCAAGATGTTCGGCCAGACCCTGGCCGACTTCCAGCTCACGCAGGCGAAGCTGGGCGAGATGAGCGCGCTGATCGACGCCGCCGCCCTGCTCACCTACCGCGCCGCCTGGATGCGCGACCGCAGCGACACCCAGGGCGCGGGCACGCCGGCCTACACGGCGGCGGCCGCCGCCGCCAAGCTCACCGCCACCGAGAACGCGCAGCGCGTGATCGACATGGCGCTGCAGATGTTCGGCGGGCGCGGCGTGCAGGTGGGCGAAAAGATCGAAAGCCTGTACCGCGACATCCGCTCGCTGCGCATCTACGAAGGCGCGAGCGAAGTGCAGTTGCTCATTCTCGGCAAGAACGCCCTGAAGTCATGAAACACCCCGACCTCCCTCGCAGCACCCCGACCCATCTGGAGGCGCATCGATGACATCCGCTCAAACCGATCGCTTCGTGCATGACCGCCTGCCACCACGCGAACAATGGCCCGAGTTCCTGTACGAACATCCGGAGTTGCAGCTCCCGGACCAGCTCAACGCGGTGCAGGCGCTGTTCGACCGCGCCATCGCCAACGGCCATGGCGACCGGCCCTTGTTCCGCAGCGACGAGCGCACCCTGACTTACGCCGAGGCGCGCGCCGAGGTGCAGCGCATGGCCCGGGTGCTCACGCACGACCTGGGCCTGGTGCCCGGCAACCGGGTGCTGCTGCGCGGCGGCAACTCCATCGCCATGGCGCTGGCCTGGCTGGCCGTGGTGCAGGCCGGGCTGGTGGCCGTGGCCACCATGCCGCTGCTGCGCGCCAGCGAGCTGGCCGCCATCGTGGCCAAGTCGCAGCCCGGCGCCGCGCTGTGCGACGCGAAGCTGCAGGACGAACTCAAGACCGCGCTGGCCGCCGACCCGGCCACCGCCGCGCTGCCGCTGCGCGTGTTCAACACCGGCACCGCGGACCTGCCCCACTCGCTCGAAGCCCTGGCGGCGAAACACCCCGCCACCGGCACGGCCTACCCCACCGCGGCCGGCGACATCGCCCTGCTGGCCTTCACCTCGGGCACCACCGGCAAACCCAAGGCCGCGGTGCACACGCACCGCGACGTGCTGGCCGCCTGCGAAACCTGGCCGCGCCACGTGCTGCGCGCCACGCCCGAAGACATCGTCATGGGCTCGCCGCCGCTGGCCTTCACCTTCGGCCTGGGCGGGCTGCTGGTGTTCCCCATGTGGGCCGGCGCCTCGGTGTACTTCCCCAGCATCCCGTACACGCCCGAGGCCATGGTCACGCTGATGAACCGCGTGGGCGCCACCATCTGCTACACCGCGCCCACCTTCTACCGGCAGATGGCGCCGTTCGCGCAGCGGCACGGCGTGGGCCGCCTGCGCATCAGCGTGAGCGCCGGCGAGGGCCTGCCCGACGCCACGCGCCAACTCTGGAAGGAAACCAGCGGCCTGGAAATGCTCGACGGCATCGGCGCCACCGAGATGTTCCACATCTTCATCTCCTCACCGCCCGAATCGGTGCGCCGCGGCGCCATCGGCCAGGTGGTGCCGGGCTATGAAGCGAAGGTCGTGGACGAGCAGGGCCTGGAACTGCCGCGCGGCCAGGTGGGCCGGCTGGCGGTGAAAGGCCCCACCGGCTGCAAGTACCTCGACGATCCGCGCCAGGCGCAGTACGTGCAGGACGGCTGGAATTTTCCCGGCGACGCCTTCAGCCAGGACGCCGACGGCTATTTCTTCTACCAGGCACGCACCGACGACATGATCATCACCGCCGGCTACAACGTGGCCGGCCCGGAGGTGGAAGCCGCCCTGCTGCAGCACCCGGCGGTGGCCGAGTGCGGCGTGGTGGGCAAGACCGACGACGAGCGCGGCATGATCATCCTGGCCTACGTGGTGCTCAAGCCCGGCGAGGCAAGCGATGCCGCGCAGGTCAAGGCGCTGCAGGACCACGTCAAGCACACGCTCGCACCCTACAAATACCCGCGCGAGGTGGTGTTCTTGACCCAGCTTCCGCGCACCGAAACCGGCAAGCTGCAGCGCTTCGCGCTGCGCCAGCAGACCACTACCCCCGACAGGCAACGCCCATGAAACTGCTTCAACCGCCCGGCTGGGCCACTCCCAAAGGCTATGCGAACGGCATCGCCGCGCGCGGCACGATGGTGTTCGTCGGCGGCCAGATCGGCTGGAACGGCGCCCAGGTGTTCGAAAGCGACGACTTCATCGCCCAGACGCGCCAGGCCCTGCTCAACATCCGCGACGTGCTGGCCTGCGCCGGCGCCGGGCCCGAGCACATGGTGCGCATGACCTGGTACATCGTCGACCGCGTGGAATACAACGCGCGCCTGCGCGAGCTGGGCGCGGTCTACCGCGAGGTCATGGGCAAGCACTTCCCGGCCATGACCTGCGTGGAGGTGAGCGCGCTGGTGGAGGAACGCGCCAGGGTGGAGATCGAGGTCACGGCAATGGTGGGGTGAGGTGACACCCCCCTGCGCCGCTGACGCGGCTTCCCCCCTCCCTTGCGCGCCCTTGGGGCGCTTGGAGGGGGGACGGCACCCTTGGGCCGGCAGAGCCGTCCCTCGGTGCCCCTGGATGGCGTTGCTTCGTTCGTTGCGGGTCGCGCTCCGGCGCAGAGGGGTGTTTCAGACCACATGCGCTTCCAGCCCGCGCCGGGGTGCGGGCTGGATCGTCGGGGCATGGCCCAGGCGTGCCCACATCTGCACCGTGAAGCGCGGCGGCGGTGCGTCCAGCAAGGCGTGTATCTCGCGGTAGGGCGCGGCCTGCTCGGGGTATTCCTGCAGGGCTTGCGAGATCGGCTGCATCGACAGGCCGTGCGCCGTGGCCGCCAGTTGCGCGCGCACCCAGGCCCGCCCGGCCTCGATCTGCGTGGCGCGGTCGTTGCCCTCGCTCACCAGCCAGTGGAAGGCGGGCGTGGCGTCGATCTTGGCATTGAAATCATCGATCTGTGTCCGGGTCGCGGCATCGTCCGGGCCGGGCGGCTTGCTGCGGTCGAACAGGCCCAGCGCCGAGAGCGCGCGCACCAGCGGGTCGTTGACCGAAAGGCCGTCGCGGTGCCGCGCGATCTCCTTCGGCCCCACGCGCAGCACCTGGAGCGATTCCATCACCGTGCGCGGCGTCACCAGCTCGATGCGCCAGGCCTCCTTGGCGATGCGCCGGTGCTGCGCCATGGCCTCGGCCTGCGAGGCCAGCACGAAGCCGGTGCGCATCCTGTCGCCCGATGCGCTGGCCGTGATCGCGGCCAGCGCATCGGACGCGGGCTCGCGGGCCTCGTAGGCCTCGCGGTTGGTGCGGCGGCGCAGCACCTGCTGGAACAGCGGGTCGCGCGCCACACTGGCATCGGCCACCAGGCGGATCCGCGCCGTGGGCCTGGCATCGACCGCCGCCGGCTCGAACGCGCCCTGCGGAAACAGCTGGATGTCGGCGCGCAGGCCCTTCTCGCGCGCGGCCAGGTCCAGCAGTTCCAGGAAGGTGCCCTGGCTCATCAGCATCTGGCGCGAGAACGGGTCGGTCTCGGGCAGCAGGCGCGTCCGGTCGAGGTACAGCGTGATGGTGTCGGGCTCCGACAGGTCCACCAGCCAGCTCTGCAAGTTGTGCGAATGCGGCGCCAGGATGGCGTGGGCCAGCACCCAGCGCCGCGCGTCGGGTTCGTTGCCCGGCCCCTGCCAGGCGGCGATCGCCTCGGGCGGCAGCGCGCTGCTGCAGCCGCCCAGGGCGGCGGCGGCGGCCACCATGCCGCCGCCGGCAAGGCGAATGAAAAGTCGGCGGTCCACCATGGCAGGCATCCTCATGGAACGGTTGGATGCTCCCATTAAACGCGCGCGGGCAGGCCCGTGGAAGCCATCTCGTCGGCCGGCAGCAGCGCCAGGCCCTGCAGGGTGCGCGACAGCGCCAGCGGCCAGGGCGTGTGGGGCTCGGCGCCGATCCGTTCCCGCAGCCGGCGGTTGTCCAGCCGGTGCGGCCGGTTCCAGAGGTAGCGCAAATCCGCCAGTGCGCCCCAGGCGGGCAGCAGCGGGCCGAGCAACCTGAACAAGGGCCAGGGCATACCGCCCACGCGCAGATCCGCACCCTCGCGCAGCCAGCCTTGTTCGCGGGCCAGCGGACGCAGGGCGTCCACCCAGTCGTGCCCCGAGAGCGTGTGCCCGCTGAAGTGCAGCGACTCGAACGGCGCCATCGCCTCGCGCACCCGCGCCACGGCCACGAAGGTCTGGGCCAGGTCGGGCAGGTAGGCCCAGGGCGTGGCCACGTCCATGGGACCGGGGAACATCAGCTTGCCGCGCCGGAGGCCGGTGAGCATGGCGAGGTCGAGCCAGGTGCCCCGGCCCTGGCCATAGAAGTTGCCGGCGCGCACGATCACCGCGCGCAGTTCGCCCCGTTGCGTGGCGGTTTCCAGCCGCGCTTCCATTTCGGTGCGGATGCGCCCCATGGCCGTGGTGGGGTGGGCCGGCGCGCCTTCGCGCAGCACGGCCGGCATGGCCTGGCCGAAGTTGTAGACATTGCCCGGCAGCATGAGCGTGGCGCCCAGCGCCTGCGCCACGTCCATGCCGCTCTGCAGCAAGGGCCCGTTCTCGCGCGCCCAGGCCTGGCGCGTGTACCGGCCGGGGTTGAGCGCGTGCACCACCACCTCGGCTCCGCCAGCCTGCTGCACCTGGGCCACCAGTGCGGCCGTGGCCTGCGGCGTGTCCACCGCCTGCGCCAGCCACTGCACGCCGGCCACGCGCGGCGCCTGCGCACCGGGACGCACCTGCGCCAGCACGCGCCAGCCGCCGCGCGCAAAAGCCTGGACCGCGGCCAGGCCGAAGCGGCCCCGGCCGCCGAGCACCAGCACCGTCCCGGCGATGGATGAGGAAGACATGGTATTCATGAAGGGACTCCGTGGAGGCGCCGAACATCGGCACCGTGGAACGGATTGTGAAAGCCCCTATCCCCATTCACAATGGCCCAAGCTCAAACAGCAGCCATGCACGAATGCATAGCTCCAGCGCCACCGGGCCGGCCTTGAAGCCCGTGCAGGCAGCGACTTACGCCAGCTTGAACGGCAGCTCGCGCAGTGGCTTTCCGGTCAGGCGCGCGATCGCGTTGGCGAACGCCGGCGCCAGCGGCGGCACACCGGGTTCGCCCACGCCGGTGGGCGCGTCGGCGCTGGGCACGATGTGCACCGCGATGGCGGGCATGTCGGTGATGCGCGGCACGGCGAAGTCGCCGAAGTTGCTCTGCTCGACCACGCCGTCCTTGAGCGTGATGGCTGCGCCGGGCACGCACATCGACAGGCCCATCAGCGCCCCGCCCTGGATCTGCGCCTCCACGCTCTTCGGGTTCACCGCCAGGTTGCAGTGCACACCGGCCGTGACCTGGTGCAGCTTCGGCGCACCGTCGACCACCGAGGCCTCGACCACGTAGGCCACCACCGAGTCGAAGGACTCGTGCACCGCCACGCCCCAGGCGCGGCCCGCGGGCAGGGTCTTCTTGCCATAGCCGCTCTTGTCCACCGCCAGTTGCAGCGCGGCGCGGTGGCGCGTGGCCTTCCCGTCCATGAGCTTCATGCGGTAGGCCACCGGGTCCTGGTTCGTGGCGCGCGCGATCTCGTCGATCAGCGTCTCCATCGCGTAGGCGGTGTGCGTGGAGCCCACGCTGCGCCACCACAGCACCGGCACGTTGAGCTTGGGATGGTGGGCCGAGAGGCGCATCGGCACCTGGTACGGCTTGCCCATGCCTTCGACCATGGTCTCGTCCACGCCGCCCTTGACCATCATGGGTTCGAAGAACGTGCCGGCCATGATGGACTGGCCCACGATCACGTGGTCCCAGGCGAGCACCTTGCCCTGCGCGTCGAAGCCGATCTCGGCGCGGTGCAGGTGCATGGGCCGGTAGTAGCCGCCGCGCACGTCGTCCTCGCGGCTCCACAGCGTGTGGATGGGCGCGCTCAGGCCGGCGGCTTGCGCGGCCTTCGCGATGGTGCAGGCCTCGACCACGAAGTCGCTCGTGAGCAGGCCCCGGCGGCCGAAGCCGCCGCCCGCCATCTGCACGTGCATGGTCACCTGCTCGGGCTGGATGCCCAGCGTGCGCGCGGCGGCGGCGGTGTCCAGCCCCGGCATCTGGGTGCCGGTCCACACCGTGGCCTTCGCATTCGCGCCGGTGCCCTGGATCTGCACGGTGCAATTCAGCGGCTCCATGGGCGCGTGCGCGAGGTAGGGAAACACGAACTCGGCGCTGATCCGATGCGGCGCGTTGGCCAGCGGCGCCATGTCGGCGTCGTGCTTGATGCTCCCTGTCTTCGCCGCCAGCTCGCGGTAGCTCGCGAGCTGCCGCTCGCTGTCCACCTTCTCGCGGCCGGCGTCGTCCCACTGCAGCTTGAGCGCTTCGCGCCCCTGCTTCGCGGCCCAGTAGCCCTCGGCCACCACCGCCACGCCCTCGCCGCCGTCGTGCAGCGGCACGCGCAGCACGGCCTTCACGCCGGGCAGCGCGCGCGCGGCCGCATCGTCGAGCGAAGCCACTTTGCCGCCGAACACCGGCGGATGCGCCAGCACGGCGGTAAGCATGCCGGGCAGGCGCACGTCGATGCCGAAGCCCTGCTGGCCACTGGATTTGGCCTTCGCGTCCAGCCGCGTCGTCGGTTGGCCGATGAGCTTGAAGCGCGACGGGTCCTTCAGCGCGACCTGCACCGGCACCGGCTGCTGCATCGCGGCGTCGGCCAGCGCGCCGTAGGCGAGCTTCCTGCCGCCGGGGCCGATCACCACGCCGCGTTCGGCGGCCAGCGCCGTCACCGGCACCTTCCACTGCTGCGCGGCCGCGGCCAGCAACATCGCGCGCGTGCGGGCGCCGAGCTCGCGGTACTGCGTGTAGGAGTGCTTCACCGCCGTCGAGCCGCCGGTGATCTGCATGCCGAAGGCCGGGTCGTTGTAGGCCGGGTCGGCGTTGCCGTGCACGGCCTGCACGCGGCGCCAGTCGGCGTCGAGCTCCTCGGCCAGCACCATGGCCAGGCCGGTGTGCGTGCCCTGGCCGAACTCCAGGCGGTTGATGGTGACGGTGACCATGCCGTCGCGCGCGATCTTCACGAACGCGGCGGGCTGCTGGTCGGGCTTGAGGCCGGCGGGCGCGGCCGGGGCTGCGGCCTGCTGGGCGCTCGCCATGAAGGGATAAGCGCCCAGCGCGAAGCCGGACGCGGTGGCAATCTTGAGGAAGCTGCGGCGCGCGATGCCTTCGGCGGCCTCATGGTCCTCCAGGCGGTGCGCCAGCGCGGGCGGCAGGTGGGCCAGGATCTGCTCGGCGGTATGGGTGTGCAAGTGCATGGCGGTCTCCTTCAGGCCAGCGAACGGGCCGCGTCCTGGATGGCGATGCGCACGCGCGCATAGGTGCCGCAGCGGCAGATGTTGCCGGCCATGGCGCCGTCGATGTCGGCATCGCTCGGCTTCGGATTGGCCTTGAGCAGCGCGGTCGCGCTCATGATCTGGCCGCTCTGGCAATAGCCGCACTGCGCCACGTCGGCCTTCACCCAGGCCTGGTGCACCGCCTTGCCGACGCGGTCGGTTTCGAGGGCCTCGATGGTGGCGATCTTCTGGCCGGCGGCCGCGGAGATGGGGGTGATGCAGGAGCGGATGGCCGCGCCGTTCAGGTGCACGGTGCAGGCCCCGCAGAGCGCCGCCCCGCAGCCGAACTTGGTGCCGGTCATGCCCAGCGTGTCGCGCAGGGCCCAGAGGATGGGGGTGGATTCGTCGGCATCGACGCGCACGTCCTTGCCGTTGATGTTGAGCGTGATGGGCATCGTGGTTTCTCCTGTCGTGGGTGGGGAAATCGGGTTTCTATGAATGAATGTTCATTCGCTTATTGCAGGCCATTCTGGCGCGGGATGGCGTGTGACCTCAAGCCTTGATGCCATCCCAGCACATCCCGAAAGCCTGGGCCAGCGCGGCCTCGGTGTCGGGCAGATCGCCGCTGCGCAAGAGGTTGGCGGTGTCGCGCACGGAGCCGAAGAAGCTCGCGGCCAGCAGCAGGGTGGGCACGTCCTTGACGATCTGCTGCGCGCGCGCCTGGTCGAAAAAACCCAGGCAGCCGCTGGCGAACCGGGCCGAGAACTGGCGCGAGGCCTCGCTGAACCAGGGCGAGTTGTAGTACTGGTCCATGAACACCGCTTCCGGGTAGTGCGCCAGCCGGTGGCGCAGCAGCCGGGTCCAGTTCTGCTGGATGCGGCGGCGGAACGGGACGGACGGGTCGATGCCGGTGTCGATCAGCGCGGCCAGCGCGCCCTTGACCTGCTCGTACAGGGCGTTGAGCAATTCTTCCTTGGAGCGGTGGTAGACGTACAGCGTGCCGGTGGCGATGCCGGCCTCGCGCGCGATGCCGGCCATGGTCAGGCCGCTGAGACCGACGCGCTCGACCAGCGCGAAGGTGGCGCTGGCGATGGCCTGCTGTTTGTCGCCGTCCTTGGGTTTCATGTGGCGATCTTAGGCGAATAAATGTTCATCCGTCAATCCATCCCGATCGAAGCACCTCCATCCAGAACGCTGTAGGTCCGCAAAGGCCGGGGTCTTATGATGCCCTGCGGCGCATCCTGAAAGCCCGCATGCCCGACCACCGCAATGCCATCTGACCTGTCGGCCTGGCACCGAACAGCAGCCATGCACGAATGAACACCGGCGACTTCAACTGGACCCTGATCCGCTCGTTCCTCGCAGCGCTGGACCGGGGCAGCCTGATGGCCGCGGCGCGCGCGCTGGCGACCACGCAGCCGACCGTGGGCCGCCACATCGGCGAACTCGAAGCGCAGCTCGGCGTGGTGCTGTTCGAGCGCACCGGCCGCGGCCTGGTGCCCACGGCCCACGCCCACCGGCTGGCCGATGCGGCGCGCGCCATGTCGGCCGCGGCCGACCAGCTCGCGCGCCAGGCCTCGGGCGCGCAGAAGGAGGCACGCGGCACCGTGCGCATCAGCGCCAGCCAGCCGGTGGCCTGCGTGCTGCTGCCGCCGGTGCTGCTGCAGATGCGCCAGGCCTTCCCCGACATCCAGGTGGATCTGGTGTCGAGCAACGCGGTGAGCAACCTGCTGCAGCGCGAGGCCGACATCGCGCTGCGCATGGTGCGGCCCGAGCAGGGCTCCCTGCTGTGCAGGCGCGTGGGCCAGGTCGCCCTGGGCACGTACGCCCACCGCGACTACCTGCGCCGGCGGGGCACGCCGCGCGCGCCCGAAGACCTGCTGGCGCACGACCTGGTGGGCGGCGACCGCAACACCACCATCCTGCGCGGCTTCGCGGCCATGGGTTACCCCCTGCAGCGCGAGAACTTCGCCGTGCGCACCGACGACCTCAACGCCTACCAGGCCGCGGTGGATGCCGGCCTGGGCGTGGGTTTCCTGGCGCGCTACGTGGCGCGCCGCAACCCGGACCTCGTGCCGCTGCTGCCCACGCTGAACATCCCGCCCCTGCCCATGTGGCTGGTGGTGCACCGCGAAATCCGCGGCAACCCGCGCATCCGCCAGGTCTGGGATTTTCTGGTCCAGTCCCTGCCCCGGGCGCTGGACTGAACCCCTCCACCCCCCTGCACGAACACAAGCGATGAACACATCTTCCATGGACACGGACTGGTTCGACGGATTCGAACGGCTCACGGTGCTGACCGCCGGCGAGCAGACCACGGTGCGCGTGGGCGGGCGGCCCGATGCGCCCCCGCTGGTGCTGCTGCACGGTTTTCCCCAGACGCACGCGATGTGGCACCGGGTGGCGCGCCTGCTGCAGGCGCACTACCGGCTGGTGCTGCCCGACCTGCGCGGCTACGGCGATTCCTCGCACGCGCCCGGCTTGCCCGACCACCGCAACTACAGCAAGCGCGCCATGGCGCAGGACGTGATCGAGGTGGCCAACGCGCTGGGCATTGACACGTTCTACCTGTGCGGCCACGACCGCGGCGCCCGCGTGGCGCACCGGCTCGCCCTGGACCACCCGGAGCGTGTGCGCAAGCTCTGCCTGATCGACATCGCCCCCACGCTGGACATGTACGAGCGCACCGACATGGCCTTCGCTCGCGCCTACTACCACTGGTTCCACCTGATCCAGCCCGCGCCACTGCCCGAACTCATGATCGGCGGCAACGCACGCGCCTACCTGTACGCCAAGCTCGGCGGCTGGGGCACGGCGCCGGCCGACGGCGGTACCGCCTCGGAACGCCTGCCGCACATCGAACCCCGGGCGCTGGCCGAATACGAACGCTGCTTCTGCCGGGCCGAATCGATCCACAGCGCCTGCGAGGACTACCGGGCCAGCGCCGGCATCGACCTCGAACACGACCGCGCCAGCCGGGCCGCCGGCGAGCGCATCGGCTGCGACACCCTGGTGCTGTGGGGCGAACGCGGCGTGGTGCACAAGCTCTTCCAGCCGCTGGCCCTGTGGCAGGCCCGCTGCAGCGCCCAGGTGAGCGGCCAGGTGCTGCCCGCCGGGCACTTCATCCCCGAGGAACTGCCCGGCGACACCGCCGATGCCCTGCGCGCGTTCATGAAAGACTGAGAGGAGCCCCTGATGCTCACCGTCCACCATCTCAACAACTCCCGTTCGCAGCGCGTGCTCTGGATGCTCGAAGAGCTGGGCGTGCCCTACCAGATCGAGCGCTACGAACGCGATCGCAAGACCATGCTGGCGCCGGCTTCGCTGCGCAAGGTGCACCCGCTGGGCAAGTCGCCGGTGGTCACCGACGGCAAGGCCACGCTGGCCGAGTCGGGCGCCATCCTCGAGTACCTGGTGGAGCGCTACGGCGAGGGGCGCTTCTCGCCGGCCGCGGGCACGCCCGAGCACCTGCGCTACCGCTACTGGATGCACTACGCCGAAGGCTCGCTCATGCCGCCTCTGCTGCTCAAACTGGTGTTCGACCAGGTGGAGAAAGCGCCGCTGATCGTGCGGCCGATTGCCAAAGCCATCTCGGCCACGGTGAAGTCACGCTTCATCACGCCCAACCTGACGCAGCACCTGGACTTCCTCGAAGGCGAACTCAAGGCCACGCCCTGGTTCGCTGGCGACCGCTTCAGCGCTGCCGACGTGCAGATGAGCTTTCCGCTCGAAGCCGCCGTCGCGCGCGCGGGCCTCGATGCCAGCCGCCCTCGCCTGACGGAATGGCTCAAGCGCGTCCATGGCCGCCCGGCGTACCAGAGGGCCATCGACAAGGGCGGCCCGTTCGGATTGAGCTGAACCCGGCCGACGCGCCGCCGATGCATCGCGTGCCGTACGTCACGCAATGCGCCACATCCCCCAACCATGGGCTGTGCGAGCGTGCGGCAATTTGTTAGGCTCACCGCAAAAAGGGGATCCTGCGGCAGACCCGAGGCCCGCGCAAGGCCGCGAAGTGGGGGTCGGCACCCCCGAGAACACAGGTACCGGGATGAACATCCGCAAGTTGTTTCAGCATCTGCTCAAGCCCCGCGCGGGCCGAGCGGCAGCCAGTGACCGTGACAGCACGGCGTCCGCCCGGTCCGCGAAACCGCATCCGCCCGCGAGGACCGAGCCTGTTCCGGCGCCGCCGCCCGCGGCCCCGGGCGCCGACCGGCCCGACCCGCAGCGCGCAGTGATCCATCACCTGGAATGGTGCGTGCTCTTCAACGACCGGCTGCACCGCGCCAACAGCCTGCTCACCGAGACCGAGGCCCACCTGCCCGATGCGCACGAGAGCGGGCTCGGCCAATGGCTGGCCAGCGCCTCGGCGCACTGGATCGGGCAACTGCCCGTCTTTGCCGAGCTGCGGCGCGAGCACCTGCGCCTGCACGAACTCGCCGAGCGCGCGCTGATCCATGCGCGCAACGGTCGCATGGACCTGGCCAGCACCCTGCTCAACACCGACTTCGAGCGCAGCCGCACCCGCGTGCTGGAGGCCCTGTTCAGCCTGAAGGAAAAATGATGAACACGCCCGCCGCGCCGCGCGCGGTCCCCTTGCGCAAGGGATAGCGCCGGCGGCGGCGCAGAGCGGCCCGCGCCACGCAGGGAGAGCTCACTCCATGTGGCACTTCTTGTACTTCTTGCCGCTGCCGCACCAGCAGGGGTCGTTGCGCCCCGGCGTCTCTGTCTTGCGCACGGTCTGCACGCGCGGGCCCAGGCTCTGCCACAGCTCGCGCAGGTCGTACACCGCCCAGATCGCCGCGCCGAAGTCGTTCAGTCGCTCCTCGCTCACGCTGGGCGGGCCGTCTTCGCTGTGCATCGAGACCGTGGGTTTCCCGGTGTCGTCCTCTGTCAATGCCACGATGGTGTCCAGCGCCTCGTTAAGCAGCGCGGCCGCGTCCTTGTCGCGCGGCGCCACCCATTCCTCGGGCCAGTTCTCCACCACGAACATGAAGCCCAGCGCCCATACCTGCGCGAACGCGGGCAGCTCCTGGTCGCCGATTTCGGCGCGGGCGTCGTCGGGCAGGCCGGCCACCGCGCCGCGCACATCCATCACCTCGGGTTCGTAGGTGCGCTCGTCCTCCAGCGTCTCCACGTCGGCGCCCAGCGCCTGCGCCACCTCGTTCCAGCGCCGCGTCCACAACGTCATGAAGCGGGCGAACTGGTCCTCGTCTTGAAACCGGTTGTCGCCATCGTCTTCCCCGGTACCCAACAGCACGGGCAGGTATTCGCTGGGCATGACCAAACGCCGCGTGCACAGCAGGGCCGCGATGGCGCCCTCGCAGAACTCCCATTGCGGCACGTCGTCGCCGCGCTCGCGCAAATCGTCAAGGATGTCTTCCAGCGCCTCGAAGTCCTCGGATGTCAAGGGCGCGTTCAGTTCGTCGGGGATGGCAGGGGTGTTCATCTCGTTGCGGGAAGCAGGGTTTTATGATGCCCGCCAGTGTAGGGCCTGCCCACGCGCGCGCCCGTTTCCCTCTCTTTCGAAAGACGCCATGCTCGACCGCCTCAACGCCCTCTATCCCGTGCGCTACACCGCACTGGCCCTGTGCGTGGCGGGTGCGCTGCTCAGCCTGTTCGCCTGGGTGGGGTTTGGCACGGGCGGGGCATGGGCGGTGGTGTTCACGGCGCTCTCGGCCCTGGGCCTGCGCGACCTGAAGCAGGCCCGCAGTTCGGTGCTGCGCAACTACCCCCTGATCGGGCACCTGCGCTTCATGCTGGAGGCCATCCGTCCCGAAATGCGCCAGTACTTCCTTGAGGCCGACAACGAAGCCACCCCGTTTTCGCGCAACCAGCGCAGCCTGGCCTATGCGCGCGCCAAGGGCGAGACCGACAAGCGGCCCTTCGGCACCCAGTCCGACCAGAACGCCAACGGCCACGAATGGCTCAACCATTCGATGGCGCCCAGCACCCTGCTCTCGCACGACTTCCGCACCCGGGTGGGCGGGCCGGCGTGCACCCAGCCGTACGACGCCAGCGTGTTCAACATCTCGGCCATGAGCTTCGGCGCCCTCTCGGCCAACGCCATCCAGGCGCTCAACGCAGGGGCGAAACGCGGCGGCTTCGCGCACGACACCGGCGAAGGCTCCATCTCGGCCTGGCACCGGCTGCACGGCGGCGACCTGATCTGGGAGATCGGTTCGGGTTATTTCGGCTGCCGCGACGACGCCGGCCGCTTCGATGCCGACAAGTTCACGGCGAACGCCTGCGATCCGCAGGTCAGGATGATCGAGATCAAACTGTCGCAGGGCGCGAAGCCGGGGCAGGGCGGCATCCTGCCGGGTGCCAAGGTCAGCGCCGAGATCGCCGCCGCCCGCGGCG
>CAZFOT010000071.1:0-14587 GCA_964520365.1 uncultured Hydrogenophaga sp. | reverse complement strand
GGTAGCGCGCCGCGCCCACCAGCATGGCGGTGTGCCCGTCGTGGCCGCAGCCATGCATCATGCCGGCCTTGGTCGATCGCCAGGCGAAGTCGTTGTGCTCCATGATCGGCAGCGCGTCCATGTCGGCGCGCAGTCCGATCATGCGCCCGCTGCCGCGCGCGCGGCCGTGGATCACCGCCACCACGCCGGTCTTGCCGATCTGCGTGTGGATCTCGTCCACCCCGCAGACCTTGAGCGATTCGACCACCCGCCGGGCCGTGTAGTGCTCCTCGAACCCGATTTCCGGATGGGCGTGCAGATCGCGGCGCAGCGCCGTGAGCTCCGGGTGGAAAGCGGCAATTTGCGCAAACGCCCGGCCATTGGCCTTGATGCGGGGCGCCAGCATGTCGTTGCGCGCGTTCAATGGCCACCCGCCTTTTCCACGCGAAGGCGTGGATCCACCGCGAAGTACAACAGGTCCACGATCAGGTTGATCACCACGAAGATGAGCGCGATCAGGCACAGGTAGGCCGCCATCACCGGAATGTCGGCGAACGTCACCGCCTGGATGAACAGTAGCCCCATGCCCGGCCACTGGAACACGGTTTCGGTGATGATGGCGAACGCGATCAGGCCGCCGAGTTGCAAACCGGTGATCGTCATCACCGGCACCAGGGTGTTCTTCAGCGCATGGCCGAAATGCACGGCCCGGTTGGTCAGGCCCCGGGCGCGCGCGAACTTGATGTAGTCGGTGCGCAGCACCTCCAGCATTTCCGCGCGCACCAGCCGCATGATCAGCGTGAGCTGGAAGATGGCCAGCGTGATGGCCGGCAAGGTGATGTGGTGCCAGCCCTTGGTGGTCAGCAGCCCCGTGCTCCACCAGCCCATCTGGGTCACTTCGCCCCGGCCGAAGCTGGGGAACCAGCCCAGGTTCACGGCAAACACCAGGATGAGCAGGATACCGATCAGGAACGTGGGCAGGGACACGCCCAGCAAGGACACCGTCATGAACAGCTGGCTGATGAACGTGCCTCTCTTGAGCGCGGCATAAACCCCCATGGGAATGCCGATGAGCAGGGCCAGCAAGGCTGCCACCATGGCCAGCTCCAGCGTGGCGGGAAAGCGCTCGGCGATCAGGCGCGATACCTTGGCGCCCTGGCGCAGGCTCAGGCCGAACTCACCCTGCACGGCATTGCCCAGGAAAGCGGCGAACTGATAGAAGAATGGCTTGTCCAGCCCGAGGTCGCTGCGCAGCTCCCTGATTTGCTCGGCCGTGGCGTCCTGGCCCAGCAGGAACACCACCGGATCGCCCACGTACTGAAAGAGCATGAAGGCGATCAAGGCCACGCTGACCATGACGATCACGGCCTGCGCCAGCCGTCTGAGAATGAATGCAAGCATTTCGTTGGAATAAAGAGAGGGTCGCTCACCGCAGTGGGCGACCCCCAGTCATCGGGCTGGCTTTCAGTTTACCTTGATCAGGCGCCAATCCAGCCTGTTGTCGGCGCGATGCACCACGTCGATGTTCTTCTTCATGGCCCAGGGAATGATCTGGTTGTGCAGCGGGATGTGGGCCACCTCCTCGTTCTGCAGCGTCAGCGCTTCCGTGAGCAGGCGCGGGCGGACGAACGGGTCGGTCTCGGTCTTCGCGCGGTCGATGATGGCGTCCATCTTCGGGTTGCTGTAGCGGCCCACGTTGTAGTTGCCGTCACCGCCCGTGCCCGTGGTCCGGACCAGCGACTGCAGGCTGTACAGCGCATCGAAGGTGGGCACGCCCCAGCCCAGCATGTAGATGCTGGCCTCGTAGCGCTGGATCATCGGGAAATAGGTGGCCAGCGGTAGCGTGCGCAGCTTGGCCTTCACGCCGATGCGCGCCCACATCGCGGTGACGGCTTGGCAGATCTGCTCGTCGTTGATGTAGCGGTTGTTCGGGCAGGCGAAGTCCACCTCGAAGCCGTCCTTGTAGCCGGCGTCCGCCAGCAGTTTCTGGGCGGCGGCCACGTCGAACGGATGGCGGGCGTGCACGGCTTCGGCCCAGCCGGCCACCTGCGGCGCCACCAGGGCGCCGGTGGGCTGGCCCAGGCCGCGAAGGGTCACCCGGGCGATGGCGTTCGTGTCGATCGCCTGGTAGAGGGCCTTGCGCACGCGCTGGTCCTTCAAGGGGTTCTTGCCCTTGACGTTGCTGCCGGGCAACTCGTCGCGGAACTGGTCCATACCGAAGAAGATGGTCCTGTTCTCGACACCATCGATGACCTTCAGATCGCTGTTGGAGCGAACCCGCGGCAGATCCTGCGGACTGGGATCCAGAACGAAATCCACCTCGCCCGACAACAGGGCTGCCATGCGCGTCGCGACGTTTTTCACCGGTGAATAGACGATCTCGGTGACGTTACCCTCCGCGCTGCCCCACCAGTTGGGATTCTTCGCCAGCACGATCTTCTGGTCCGGCTGCCATTCCTTGAGAACGAACGGGCCGGTGCCGTTGGCATTGCGGTGGGCGAAGTTCTCATCCTGCGTCTTGATGTCCTTCGGCGCCACCGAGTTGTTCTTCTCCGCCCAGGCCTTGCTCATCATGCGCAGCTCGGTCAACTGGTTGACCAGCACCGGATTGGGGCCGCCCGTGATGATGTCGATGGTGTTGTCGTTCACCTTCACCACTTTGGTGATGCCCTGGGTGTACACGGTGAAGTTGGACGTCTTGCTCATGGCGCGTTCGAGCGAGAAAACGGCATCGTCCGCCGTGAACGCCGAGCCGTCATGGAACTTCACACCGGTGCGCAAGGTGATGCGCAACTGGGTGGGAGAGACCTGCGTCCAGCCGCTGGCCAGCATGGGCTCGGGCTTGAACGTGCGGCTGTTGTAGTAGACCAGGGACTCGTATACGGAAGCATGGACACCGTTGGCCAGGGCGTTGTTCTGGGAATGAATGTCCCAGGTGGGGATATCGCTGGCGCTGGTCCACTTGAATGTCTTGGCCTGCAAACCGCCGGTGCCCAATGCCATCGCCGCACACAAGGCAACCATGCGCAGATTCGTTCGTCCCAGTTTCATTGCTTGACACCTAAATGAATATTGAACATCCCGACACTATGCAACAACCGTTCCTGCGCAGGCCCCGGAATAACCCGGAGGCAGCGATCCCCCCAGCCCTCGAAAGGCCGTCCCACCGGCTTTTCCGGGCCATGCATTCAGAAGTTTGATGGACTGGCAGCAAGGCTAATGGCCGGCCATCGTCCTTCACTGCGGATGCCCGCGCGGCCCGATGCGGAATCCTCCAAATGGGGCATGACGGCCTCTGGACGAGCCACTAAATTCCCCAGCGCGGCAAGAAATCGCCGCTCAATGTCCGTCACTTCAACTTCAATCAGGAGGAACACATGTTCAAGAAATTTTTCGCCATGTTGATGGCATTCGCAGCCACCATCGCCATGGCCGCCGTGGACGTCAACGATGCCACCGTGGCCGATCTCGACAGCATCAAGGGCATTGGCCCCGGCACGTCGGCCAAGATCCTCGAAGAGCGCAAGAGCGCGAAATTCAAGGACTGGGACGACTTCATCCAGCGCGTCTCCGGCATTGGCGACAAGCGGGCTGCCAAGCTGTCGGCACAAGGACTGACGGTCAACGGTGCCGCGTTCAAGACAACCGCGCAGCCGGCCAACGCAGCCACGCAGAAGAGCGCGCCCACCACCCGGTAAATCACCGCTGCCGCCAATGAGGAAAGACCCCCCCACGCTCCACCGCTGCGCGGGTCGCTGCCCCAACAGGGCGTTTTTCATCTTGGGGCGGCCCGGCGATGAAAAAAAAGCCGCTGCGTCCGCAGCGGCTTTTTCGCGTTTGATGCCCAGGTGGCCCGAAAGGGCCGCCTTCGCTCAGAACGAGTGACGCAGACCGATACCGTAGGTGGTTTCGGGCACTTCGAAAGTCACGGCCGCATCGTTGACCTTGCGAACACCACCATAAAGCGCCGTGCGCTTGGACAGGTCGTAGGTAGCGCCCAGGCCGAAGCTGCGCAGGCGCTCGCTGAAGCCGTCAACCTTGGTTTGCACGAAACCCGCCGACAGCGTCAGAGCGTCGCCCAGCGGCACATCGGCGCCGATCGACAGGTCGGTGGCCTTGCCGCCGCCCTCGACCGCCGTGCGGCCATAGCCGGCCAGCAGTTTGGCCGCGCCGAAGTCGTAGGTGCCGTTCACCGTGGTGTACTTGGTTTCTTCGGTACCCACCTTGTCGACCTGGTAGGCGATGCCTGCGTAAACCGGGCCACCTTCGTAGGTGAAGTTGATCGCCGAGCTGCGCTCTTCGCCACCTTCGCGCAGGCTGGTGCTCAGTGCACCGCTCACGCCACCGAATGCAGGCAGAACGTACTTGATGCCATTGTCGGGGTTGCCGACGAAGCCCAGGCTGGGACGGATGACAGCGGGCGAGAAGGCCGAGTCGAACACCGGGTTCACCGTCCATGCGATGTCGTCGTAGGCGGTCCAGATCTTGCCGAAACGGATTTCGCCGAAGCCGCCGCTCAGGCCCACGTAGGATTCACGGTCGAACTTGTAGCTGGAGGGCGTGCCGGTATCGACGTCCAGGCTGCCTTCCAGCACGAACAGCGCGCTCAGACCACCGCCGAGATCTTCGGTGCCCTTGAAGCCCAGACGGCTGGTCTCCAGCAGGCCCGAACCCAATTCGGTTGCCGCATCCTTGTTCTTGATGACGCCCACATCAACGATACCGTACAGGGTGACGCTGGACTGGGCCTGGGCCACACCGGCCACGGAGCCGAGGACGGCAAGCGCGATCAAACTCTTTTTCATGGGAATCTTTCCTTGGAAATGGTTAAAACAACGGATTTTTCAAAAAACTTTCACCGATCCATCTTAGACATGGCGCCCAGGAAAAAACAGGGTTTTCCCTTAATTCCAAGACAAACCGGTGAAAGCGTTGCCGACAAGCAACGGCGCTCTATCCGTCACTGAAACAGCAATTTCCGTACCACTAGTCAATGGCTTTCATGGTGACCCCATGAAAAAAACCCACCGCTTTCGCGGTGGGTTTTTGCTTCAAGCTTTGAACTGGCCAAGGCCAGCGCAGTGCTTAGAAGGTGTGGCGCAGGCCGACTTCGATGCCGGTGGACTTGCCGTTGGCGGTCTGGGCAGCAGCAGCGTGGGCCGGGCCGTACCCGAATGCCGAACCGCCGTTCTTGTTGGTCAGGCGCGAGTAGGTGCCGTACACAGCGGTGCGCTTGGACAGGCTGTAGTCGTAACCGATGGCGATCTGGTTGGCATCGCCATTGCCGGCTGCGGGGTTGTAGTCCGAGCGGGTGTACGAAGCCTTGATGTTGCCAGGACCGACAGGTGCCACGACACCGACCAGCAGGTGCTTGACTTCAGCCGAACCGAACTTGCCGATGGTGTACTGAACCATGGGCTTGGCCACGCCGAAGTCGTACGAACCAGCAATGTTGGTGCGCTTGAACGATTCGGTGTTGCCCACAGTCGAACCTTCCTTGGCGGTTGCCACGGCCAGGCTCAGGGGACCTGCGGCGTAGGTCAGGCGCAGGCCGGCGTATTCGTTCGGCGTGTTGTCGGCCTTGGATTCTTTCAGCCCGTACTGGAACCAGCCGCTGAAGCCACCGAAGTTCGGCAGCAAATAGGCGATGGTGTTGTCGGCGCGCACCAAGGTGCTGGCGCCGCTGCCCAGGGTGGAGAAGGTGTTGAGCGAGCTGCCCACGCCGTTGGTGCCGAACGGATCGAACACGGTGTGCGACCAGAAGGTCGGGGTGTAGTCGCGGCCCAGACGGACTTCACCGAAATTGCCCAGCAGGCTCAAGGTGCTGCGACGTTGCCACGTCTGGCCGCCAGGGGTACCGGTGTCGGGGTTGATCGCGCCTTCGAGCCAGAAGCCTGCCTTCAGGCCGCCGCCGAGGTCTTCGACGCCGCGCAGGCCGATACGGCTGGAAGCGATACCGTCTTGCGACAGGGTGGTCAGGCTTTCACCGCCTTGCTTCACATTGCGGATGTTCAGGTCGACGACACCGAAGAGGGTCACGGAAGACTGAGCAAAGGCAGCGCCGGTGGCTGCCACAGCGGCCAGAGCAATCAGAGTCTTTTTCATTGAGAGTTTCTCCAAGGTTGAAAAAAGGGCCGCGGGTCTAGAGCCCCCGAGCCAACCTCCGTTGTTGGAAGTTGCATCTATTGCACCAGATGGCGGTGCCGGATGCAAAGATTTATACGGTTCGGATGTCTGTTTGTGGTGCAACGACAACATGGCGCCATCCACGGTCCCCACCTTGGTGCATCGACCGTTTCGCACCCCCAGGGCGGCTGCCTGGCATCGGCGGCACAATCCGGTGACGCGGGTTATGAACGCCCACCGCCCATCCCAAGGAGTTTTCACCATGGATGCCTTCATCAACGCCGCCGATTCGGCGCTGCGAACGCTTTTCGCGACGCCCAGGGCCTCGCGGGAGTGCCCGACCGTTCCCGAGCCAGGCGCCCCCGATGCCCTGACCGAGGCCGACCGCCAGTTGTCCGGCGCACTGATGCGCGTCAACCACGTGGGAGAGGTCTGTGCGCAGGCCTTGTACACGGCGCAGGCCCTGGCCGCGCGCCGTGTCGGCCGTTCCGGCGGCGAGGCCCTGGCCCGGCAACTGGAAGCCGCGGGCCGGGAAGAGACCGATCACCTGGCATGGACCCAGCGCCGGCTGGACGAACTCGGCGCCCGCCCTTCGCTGCTGAACCCCTTGTGGTACGCGGGCGCTTTCGGCCTGGGCCTGCTGGCGGGGCGGATGGGTTCCGGCGTGAGTCTGGGTTTCGTGGTGGAAACCGAGCGCCAGGTGGAAGCCCACCTGGCCGGACACATGGAGCGCCTGCCTGCCGGCGACCAGGCCTCAAGAGCCATCGTGGCTCAGATGAAGTACGACGAAGCGCGGCATGCCAGGGAAGCGAAGCAGGCGGGCGCCATCGACCTGCCCAGGCCGGTGAAAGGTCTCATGACCCTGGCTGCCAGGGTCATGACCACCGTGGCTCACCGGGTGTGAAGCCCTCGCCGATCAATCCTCCAGCACCTCGAATGAGGTGGTGATGTCGGCGGTCTTGGCCAGCATGATGCTGGCCGAGCAGTATTTCTCGTGGCTCATGGCGACCGCCCGCTCGACGGCAGCGGCGGGAATGCCCCTGCCCGAGACCACGAAGTGCATGTGGATTTTGGTAAAGACCTTGGGATCGGTGTCGGCGCGCTCGGAAGTGAGCTTGACGCTGCACCCGCGCACATCGTGGCGGCCCCGTTTCAGTATGAGCACGACGTCGTAGGCCGTGCATCCGCCCGTACCGGCGAGCACGGTCTCCATGGGCCGGGGCGCCAGGTTGGCCCCACCGTTCTCGGGCTTGGCGGCATCAGGGGCGCCATCCATGGCGATCACGTGCCCACTGCCCGTCTCGGCCACAAACCCCATGCGAGAGCGCGTTCCGCTCGCGCCCGTCCAGCTGACCGTGCATTCCATGGTGTTCCCCAGCGTGAAATAAGTGGTTTTTTTGAAGAAAGCGACCCCAGAAAGCGCCGGTATCGCCCGAATCATGTTGCGACGCAGCATGTCGCAGATATACTGGCGGCATTGTATTGAAGGTTGTCTCCTCTACCCTCCACGGGTGGATTCAAACCCGGACCGGTTCTGCCAGTCCGGGTTTTTTTTGCAGCCGGGCCGCCCCAAGGCAAAAAGCGCCCCTCGGGAGGCAGCGGTGGAGCGTGGGGGCCACGCCGATCCGGCGCCGGGCCGCCCCAAGCCGGATCAGCCCCCTTGGGGGGGCAGCGACCCACGCAGCGGCGGAGCGTGGGGGCCTATTCTTTGCTCGCTATGATGGACGCCAAGGAATCCCATGCCAGCTCGCACCCCCAAAACCCCTGCAACCTCCGCCAGCGCCACAGCCAGTCCCGGCGACGGTGCACTGGGTCCGGCCGAGTACCTCAAGAAGATCCTGACCGCGCGCGTGTACGACGTGGCGGTGGAGTCGCCGCTGGAGCCGGCCAGGAACCTCAGCCGGCGTCTGCACAACAAGGTGCTGCTCAAGCGCGAGGATCAGCAACCGGTGTTCAGCTTCAAGCTGCGCGGGGCCTACAACAAGATGGCGCACCTCGATCCGGCGCAGTTGAAAAGGGGCGTGATCTGCGCCTCGGCCGGCAACCATGCCCAGGGCGTGGCACTGGGTGCGCACAAGCTGGGCACGCGGGCCGTGATCGTGATGCCCACCACCACGCCGCAGGTGAAGGTGGACGCCGTGCGCGCGCTCGGCGGCGAAGTGGTGCTGCAGGGCGACAGTTATTCGGACGCCTACGCGCATGCCGTGGTGCTGCAGAAAAAGCAGGGGCTGACTTTCGTGCACCCGTTCGATGACCCCGACGTGATCGCCGGCCAGGGCACCATCGCGATGGAGATCCTGAGACAGCTCCAGAGCCTGGGGTCCGACCACCTGGACGCGGTGTTCGTGGCCATCGGCGGCGGCGGACTGATCTCCGGCGTGGCCAACTACATCAAGGCGGTGCGGCCCGAGGTCAAGGTCATCGGCGTGCAGACCACCGATTCGGACGCCATGCTGCGCTCCGTCACCGCTGGCGAGCGCGTGGCGCTGAACGACGTGGGTCTTTTCGCCGACGGCACGGCGGTCAAGCTGGTGGGCGAGGAGACGTTCCGGATCACGCGCGGCCTGGTGGACGGGTTCGTGGTGGTGGACACCGATGCGGTCTGCGCGGCGATCAAGGACGTATTCGTCGATACCCGCAGCATCGTCGAGCCGTCGGGCGCGATGGCGGTCGCCGCGATCAAGCAGTACGTGGCCACGAACAAGACCCGGGGCGAGACCTACGCCGCCATTCTGTGCGGGGCGAACATGAACTTCGACCGCCTGCGCTTCGTGGCCGAGAGGGCCGAGGTGGGCGAGGAACGCGAAGCGCTGTTCGCCGTGACCATTCCCGAGGAACGCGGCAGCTTCCGCCGCTTCTGCGAAGTCATCGGCGAGCTCCCGGGCGGCCCGCGCAATGTGACCGAGTTCAACTACCGCATCCACGATGGCGCCCGGGCGCATGTGTTCGTCGGCGTCACCACGCACGGCAAGGGCGAGTCGTCCAAGATCGCCACCAACCTGAATCGCCATGGATTCGACACCCTGGACCTGACCCACGACGAGCTGGCCAAGGAGCACGTGCGGCACATGGTGGGCGGTCACTCGGCGCTGGCCAGGGATGAGCGCATCCTGCGCTTCGTGTTCCCGGAGCGCCCGGGCGCTCTGCTGAAGTTCCTGAGCCTGATGCGCCCGAACTGGAACATCAGCCTATTCCACTACCGCAACCAGGGCGCCGACTACGGCCGCATCCTGGTGGGCTTGCAGGTGCCGCCCAAGGATGACAAGGCTTTCAGCAGGTTCCTGGAAACACTGGGCTATCCCTACGTGGAGGAGACCGGGAATCCGGTGTACCGCCTGTTTCTCAAAACCTGAAGCTCATGGGTCCGCGCACGAGCATGAACATCCAGTCGTTTCCAGCCCCGGGCATGGCCCGGGCGCCCGCGGCGACTGCGGCGGCCGCCGGCCTGAGGCTGCCGCCCGTGGTCCCCGTGGCCGACGCCCACCTGGACCATGCCCTGCGGGCACGCATCACGCCCGAGGGCTTTCCGCCCCATGTGCTGGGGCGCATGGAGGCGCTCGCGCTCCAGTTGGGACGGATTCAGCACACCGGCACGCTTCCGTTCGACCGGTTGCGGCTCGACGCCCCCCAGATGCTGGTGTTCGCCGGCGACCATGGCATCGCGGACGAAGGGGTGTCGGCGTTTCCCCAGGCCACGACAGGCCAGCGGGTTGCCCAGATCCTGCTGGGCGGCGCGCCCATCAACACGCTCACCCGGCTGCATGGCCTGGAACTGACGGTAATCGATGCCGGCCTCGCCAACCCGTTGGCCCTGCCCCCCGACCAGGCGCGAACACCCTTGCTGGTGCGCAAGATCGGGCACGGAACCCGCAACATGGTGCTCAGCCCGGCCATGTCCGAGCCGCAGGCCGTGGCAGCGCTGCATGCCGGCATGGACGTGGTCCGCCACCTGCCCGGCAACGTGGTGGCGCTGGGTGACGTTGGCGTGGGCAACACCTCTTGCGCGGCCTTGCTGCTGTCGCGCCTTTGCGGCGTGCAGTTGTCCGATGCGTGCGGCCGCGACCACGAATTCGAGGGCGGGCTCGAGGCCAGCCAGCGACAGCACAAGCTGGAAAAGCTGTTCGCGGCCGCCAGCCGGCACCGGCGGGCCGTTTCGCCTCTGGCCGCGCTGGCTGCCATGGGCGGTTTCGAGATCGCCATGATGGCGGGTGCCATGCTGCAGGCGGCCAGCGAACGCAGGGTGGTGCTGGTCGACGGGTTCGTGTCCGGGGCCGCGGCGCTGGTGGCCCGCAGTCTGTGCCCGGCTGTGGCGGACTATCTGATCTTCAGCCACCGTTCGGTGGAGCCGGGTCACAGGTTGCTGCTCATCCACCTGCAGGCGCAGCCCCTGATGGACATGGAGTTGCGCGTCGGCCAGGGCGTCGGCGCCTTGCTGGCCTGGCCCCTGTTGCTGGCGGCACAGGGGTTTCTGGAGCGTTGAAGGGCAACACCCCCCTGCGCCGCTTTGCGGCTTCCCCCCTCCCTTGCGCGCCCTTCGGGCGCTTGGAGGGGGGACGGCACCATCGGGCCGGCGGAGCCGGACCTTCGGTGCCCCTGGATGGGGGCATTTCTTCTCTCGTCGCGGGTTGCGCTCCGGCGTGGTGCGCAAGCGCGCCAACAATATCGATCAAGCGCCTTCGGGCGGGGGCGGCAGCGCCAGTTCCAGGCTGTGGGGTTCCTGCATGGACGGTCCGAGGCGAACCGTGCGGCCATTGACGGATTGCAGCACCATGCCACCTTCGAGCTCGGCCCCGACAGGATAGGGCTTGGGCGGCTGCCCATCGACGGCGATCAGGGCCGCGCCCTGCTGCCGGCGGTCCGACACCACGCCGACCAGGCTGTAGCGGATGGCGACGGCGACGGGCGCGGCCGGCTCGCCCGAGGCCACCGGCGACGGCCTCGCGCCCAGCGCCAGGGACACACCGAGGGTATCGGCCACCGGCAACGGCATGGCGACGGCATCGACCGGCGTGGCGGGCGCGCGCCCCCAGGCCTGAAGCACCCAGTAGCCCGCGCTCAGGCCTGCGGCGGCCCACAGCACGCCCGCGACGATGGCCGGCCACGGACGCCGGCCAGGAACCAGGCCCGCAGGGACCTCGCCCGGAAAGACCGAGTGGCCAAACGACAGCGACTTGCTCATGGGCGCATTATGATCGACCCGATCGGCGGATGCGCCTTGCGCGGCCGCGCAAGACCTCGTTTTCGGGAGTACGTTTTGACACATATCGGCCATCCTCGGACACCATCCACGGCCACGCGGCCAGGACCCTGGCGCGCATTGGGCCGGGGCTTCACCTTGATCGAGCTGATGGTGGTGCTGGTCATCATCGGCGTGCTGGCCGCTCTGATCGTCCCCAACGTGCTGGATCGGGCAGACGATGCCCGCGTGACAGCCGCCAGAACCGATGTCAACAACATCGTCCAGGCGCTCAAGCTCTACCGCCTCGACAACCAGCGCTATCCCACGAGCGAACAAGGGCTCACGGCCCTGGTCATCAAGCCGTCCACCGGCCCTGTGCCGCCCAACTGGCGCCCCTACCTGGACAAGCTGCCGAACGATCCGTGGAACCGTCCGTACCAGTACCTCAACCCGGGTCTGCAGGGCGAGATCGACGTGCTGTCACTGGGAGCGGATGGCCAGCCGGGCGGCGAGGGACGCGACGCAGACATCGGCAGTTGGCAATGAATATGCCCCCACGCTCCGCCGCTGCGCGGGTCGCTGCCCCCCGAGGGGGCTGGCCTTGCTTGGGGCGGCCCTGCGCTGCGGCCGTCGTCTCGCACGCGCACATGCCCACCTGAATCGCTGCCATGCGCCGCAGCCACGGATTCACCCTGCTGGAGCTGCTGGTGGTGGTGGCCATCGTGGCTCTGGCAACGGCCGGTGCTACGCTGGCCTTGCGTGACGGGCAAGCCACGCAACTTGAGCGAGAGGCTCTGAGGCTGTCTGCGATGCTGGAGTCGGCCCGGGCGCAGTCCCGCACCACCGGTGTGCCCGTGATCTGGCGCGTCCGTCCTGAAGGGTTCGAGTTCGTCGGTGTCCGCGCCCCACAGGACGACCGGCCCGGTGGGCCGCATTCGCTCTGGGGTCCGCGCGACTGGCTGGACCCGAAAACCCGCGCCTCAGTCGCCACGCCCGCCGGCGCGCAGACGCTGGTGCTGGGTCCGGAGCCCTTGATCGCGGCCCAGCGGCTGGTGTTGCAGCAGGGCGACCGCAGCCTGACGCTGGCCACGGACGGCCTGTCGCCTTTCGCCGTGACGACACAGGAGATAACGCAATGAGTTCCGCCGTTGCCGCCAGGCGCCTTGCGGGCTTCACCTTGATCGAGGTGCTCGTCGCGCTGGCGGTGGTGGCGATCGCGCTGACGGCTGGACTGCAGGCGACTGGCGCGCTGACCCGCTCAGCGGAGCGCCAGACCGAGCAGTGGCTGGCGCAGTTGTGCGCGGAAAACGAACTGATCCGCCTGCGGCTGGCTCGCCAGTTGCCCAACGTGGGAGAAAGCACGTCCGACTGCGTCCAGGCGGGCCGCTCGCTGGTGGTCCGGCTGTCCGTTCTGCCCACGCCCAACCCGAACTTCCGCCGGGTGGACGCGGTGGTGGAAGCGCCAGCGGGCGGCGCCACGGTGCGCCTGCTGAACCTCTCGACGGTGCAGGGGCGGTATTGATGTCCGGCCCGGCCGCGCGCAACCGGCGCACCAGCGGCTTCACGCTGGTGGAGCTTCTGGTCGCGATCGTGGTGATGTCGATGCTGGCGCTGCTGAGCTGGCGCTCCATCGACGGCATGGCCCGCACGCAGTCGCTGACGCGGCAGCATGCCGACGACCTGATGCGGCTGCAGGCGGCGCTGGGCCAGTGGAGCGCCGACCTCGACGCCGTCCTGGACACCGGGGAAGTCGCCGCGCTCGACTTCGACGGCCGGGTGCTGCGCCTGACGCGGCGCGACGCCAGCGAATCCGGCCTGAACAGCCCGGGCATGCGGGTGGTGGCGTGGGCCAGGCTCGCCGCCTCCGGACAGTGGTCTCGCTGGCAGTCGGGGCCGATCCAGCGCCGCGATCAGCTGGCGCGAGCCTGGCAGCAGGCTTCCGAATGGGGACGCGAGGCGCGGGACGGCAGGGATGCGGCATCCCGCGACGACGGCGTCGCGCTGATCCCCATCGACCAATGGCAGCTCTTCTACCACCGGGGCGAAACCTGGGGCAATCCGCAATCGTCCCTGGGCAACGAGGGCATCGGCGACGGCAATGCGATCGAGAGCAGCCTGCCCAACGGCGTGCGGGTGGTGCTGAACCTGTCCGCGGGGCAGAGCCAGACCGGCGTTCTCGTGCGCGACTGGGTCCGGCCCACGCTGGAGGCGGGACGGTGACGGCGGTGCGAGCGCCACGCCGCATGGCCGCTGGCCAGGCCCAGCGAGGCGCGGCCCTGTTGCTGGCCATGCTGACCGTGACCCTGGTCGCCACGCTCGCGGCCGCGGCCATGTGGCAACAATGGCGCGCCACCGAGGTGGAGGCGGCCGAACGGCAGCGGACGCAGGCGTCGTGGATCCTGACCGGCGCGCTGGACTGGTCGCGGCTGATCCTGCGCGAGGACGCCCGAGCCAACCAGAACAGCGGGAATGGCGACCATCTGGGCGAGCCCTGGGCCATGCCGCTCGAAGAGGCCCGGCTGACCAGTTTCCTGGCGGCGGACAAGGACAACAACACCGACGAAGTGATGCAGGCCTTTCTGTCTGGCGAGATCATCGACCTGCAGTCGCGCATGAACTTCACGAATCTCGTGCGCGTCACGGGCGACGGCGCCGCCACCAAGGCCACGGTCTCGGAGCCGGACATGCAGGCCTTTTCCCGTCTGTTCGATCTGCTGGATCTGCCCCAGTCGGAACTGACGGCCGCAGTGGACGAATGGGTGCGCACCCAGAACCAGGCGCTGAACGAACCCAAGCCCTCGCCGACGGCCGTGGCGCCCAGCAAACTGGTGCACCTGGCCTGGCTGGGCATGAGCCCCTCCAGCCTGGCGGCGCTGGAGCCGCACGCCGTGGTGCTGCCCACGCGAACCCCGCTCAACATCAACACGGCCAGCAGGCAGGCCCTGGCGGCGAGCGTGCCGGGACTGGACATGGCGCGGGCGCAGCAGTTGATCCACGAACGGGAGCGCCATCCCTTCAAGAACCTCGCCGATGCGCAGGCACTGCTGGCCGGCGATTCGACGCAGTTGTCCGACCTGCACCATGGCACGCGCAGCCGTTTCTTCGAGGTGCGCGGACGCCTGAGGCTCGATGACGTGGTGATCGAGGAGCGCTCGCTGGTCGTGCGCACCGGCCTGAGCGTGCGGGTGGTGTGGCGCGAACGCATCGCTGGCGGGTAGATGAGGACACCCCCCTGCGCCGCTTCGCGTCTCGGTGCCACCGCCAGAGGCGGCGGCTCTTCGGGCACGTCCAAGCCTGCGCAGG
>CAZFOT010000070.1:0-14604 GCA_964520365.1 uncultured Hydrogenophaga sp. | reverse complement strand
TCGCCCATGGAGCCCAGGTGCACCGGCATGTGCGGCGCGTTGGCGATCAGGTTGCCCTCGGCGTCGAACAGCGCGCAGGAGAAGTCCAGCCGTTCCTTGATGTTGACCGAGTAGGCGGTGTTCTGCAGCTGCAGGCCCATCTGCTCGGCGATGTTCATGAACAGGTTGTTGAACACCTCGAGCAGCACCGGGTCCACCGTGGTGCCCACGGCAAAGGCGGTGGTGCGCGGAACGCGGCGGTCGAGCACCAGGTGATCGAGGGCCGTCAGCACGGCCTCCCAGCCAGGCTCCACCACCGTGGTGGCGTTCTTCTCGGTGACGATGGCCGGTCCCGGGATCACGTCGCCCGGTCGCAGGTCCTCGCGCACCACCAGGGCGGCGTCGAGCCACTGGCCGCCCGAGTACATGCGCACGGTCTCGCGCCGCGGCACCTCGCGCGGCGCGTGCGTCTCGTGCCGGGGCTCGTCGGGCGCGTCGCCCGCCACCGCCGCCTCCACCGACACCGCCTCCACCACCAGGCCCTTGCCCTGCATGAGAAAGGCGAAACGCTGGCGGTAGGCGGCCTCGAAACCGGCCTGGATGGTGTCGAGATCCCCGAACGGAACGATCAGGGCCGAGTCGCTGCCTTCGTAGCGCACGTGCACCCGGTGATGCACCATGACCTTGCCCGAACTCACCTGCTGGCGCTCGAGCTCGGCCTGCGCCGCGCTGCCCAGGGCATCGAGCTGCTCGGCGATCAGGGGCAGCGACGCGGCCACCAGGGGCAGCTCCACCGCCTGCTCGCGGATCACGTTCTGGTCGGCCAGGCCCATGCCATAGGCGGAGAGCACGCCGGCCAGCGGGTGCACGAACACGCGCGTCATGCCCAGCGCGTCGGCCACCAGGCAGGCGTGCTGGCCGCCCGCGCCGCCGAAGCACTGCAGGGTGTAGCGCGTCACATCGTAGCCGCGCGCGACCGAAATCTTCTTGATCGCGTTGGCCATCTGCTGCACCGCGATGTTGATGAAGCCCTCGGCCACTTCCTCGGGCGGGCGGCCGGTCTGCGCAGCCAGTTCGGCGAACTTCGCCTGCACGGCCTCGAGGCTCAGCGCCTCGTCGGCCCTGGGGCCGAACACCCGGGGAAAGTGGCGCGGCTGGATCTTGCCGGTCATCACGTTGGCGTCGGTCACCGCCAGCGGCCCGCCGCGCCGGTAGCTCGCCGGTCCGGGGTTGGCGCCCGCGCTCTCGGGGCCGACGCGGAAACGCGAACCGTCGAACGAGAGGATGGAGCCGCCGCCGGCGGCCACGGTGTGGATGCTCATCATGGGCGCACGCATGCGCACGCCGGCCACCTGGGTCTCGAACTCGCGCTCGAACTCGCCCGCGTAGTGCGACACGTCGGTGGAGGTGCCACCCATGTCGAAGCCGATCACCTTGTCCAGCCCGGCCAGGCCCGCGGTGCGCGCCATGCCGACGATACCGCCGGCCGGGCCGGAGAGGATGGCGTCCTTGCCCTGGAAGGCGTGTGCGTCGGTCAGGCCGCCGGAGGACTGCATGAAGAACAGCTTGACGCCGGGCATCTCGCCGGCCACCTGCTCCACGTAGCGGCGCAGGATGGGAGAGAGGTAGGCATCGACCACCGTGGTGTCGCCGCGGCTCACGAACTTCATCATGGGGCTGGTTTCGTGCGACGTGCTCACTTGCGTGAAGCCGACCTCGCGTGCGATGCGGCTGGCGATGCGCTCGTGCTCGGTGAAGCGGTAGCCGTGCATGAACACGATGGCCACGCTGCGCAGGCCCCGGCCGTGGGCCGCCAGCAGGTCGCCACGCAGCGCAGCCTCGTGCAGGGGCTGCACCAGTTCGCCCACCGCGCCCATCCGCTCCTGCGCCTCGATGACCTCGCTGTACAGCAGTTCGGGCAGCATGATGCGGCGGTCGAACAGGCGCGGACGGTTCTGGTAGGCGATGCGCAGCGCGTCGCGAAAACCGCGCGTGGTCACCAGCAGCGTGGGCTCGCCCTTGCGTTCGAGCAGCGCGTTGGTGGCCACGGTGGTGCCCATCTTCACGCACTCCACCAGGGCCGGCGTGACCGGCTCGCCGGCCTGCAGGCCCAGCAGGTGGCGCATGCCGGCCACCGCCGCGTCGCGGTACTGCTCGGGGTTTTCCGACAGCAGCTTGTGGGTGATCAGCGATCCGTCGGGGCGCCTGGCCACGATGTCGGTGAAGGTGCCGCCGCGGTCGATCCAGAACTGCCAGCGGCTGCCGAGGGGGGAAGAATGGTCTTGCATGATGAGGTGACTTTAGCGTTGAAAGTAGTAGGGCACGAATATGGCGTTGGCTTCGTTGCCGACCGACTGCACCCACTCGCGTGAAAATTTCTCGCCCAGGCGCTTGAGTTCGGCCTCGAAATCGGCCGGAATGCGATCGACCTTCATGCCCTGGCGCCGCAGTTCCTGGGTGGATTCGGTGGCCACGGCTTCGCTCACGGCCCAGCCGCGCGCCTCGGCCCGGCCGGCGGCGTCCAGCAGCGCCTGGCGCACCGGCGGCTCCAGCGCGTCGAAGGCCTTGAGGTTGGCGAACACGATGTTTTTCGGGAACCAGGCGTTGATGCCGTAATAGTGGCCGATCTGGCCCCACACGCGGTTTTCCACCCCGGTCACGGCGGAGGTGATCATGCTGTCCATCCGGCCGTTGGCCAGCGCCTGGTTGACTTCCACCATGGGCACATCCACCGGCGTGGCGCCCAGCATCTCGGCGATGCGCCGGGTGGACTGGTTGTAGGTGCGCATGCGCGTGCCCCTGAAGTCGGCCGACGAGCGCACCGGCGCACTGGCGAACAGACCCTGCGGCGGCCAGGGCACGGCGTACAGGGCCTTGAGGCCGCGCGCCGCCAGGTGCTTCTCGATCAGCGGGCGCTGCAGGTCCCACAGGCGGCGGGCGTCGCGGTAGCTGGACACCACGAAGGGAATGGCGTCGGCGCCGGCGATCGGGATCTCGCCCACCATGCTGGTCATGATGGTCTCGCCCGACTCGGCCTTGCCGTCCTGCACCGCCTGGCGGATGTCGCCGAGCTTGAACAGCGTGTTGTTCGGGTGCACCTCGATGCGCAGGGCGCCGGCCGTGGCCCGCTCCACGTCGGCGGCGAACTGCGCGATGTTCTGCGTGTGGAAGGACTCGGCGCGGTAGCCCGTGGCCAGCTTCCAGGTGGTCTGGGCGTGCGCCACCGAGGCCGCGGCCAGCGCGGCCAGCAACATCCATTTCATGGGAATCTCCTGAGGAGCGACAGCGTGACCCGGTGCTACATCGACATCTGGCTCGGCAGCCACAGCACCACGTCGGGAAAGAAGTAGGTGATGAACACGGCCACGATCATGAGGAAGAACAAGGGCATCGCGGTCCGGGCGATCCAGGTCACTTCGCGCCGCGTCAGGCCCTGGATGACGAACAGGTTGAAGCCCACGGGCGGCGTGATCTGGGCCATCTCGACCACCAGCACGATGAAGATGCCGAACCAGATCAGGTCGAAGCCGGCGGCCTCGACCGTGGGCAGCAGCACGGCGATGGTCAGCACGACCACCGAAATGCCGTCCAGGAAACACCCCAGGATGATGAAGAAAACGATCAGCAGCAGCATCAGGTGGAACGGCGACAGGCCCAACCCGCCGATGAACTCGGCCAGGTGGCGCGGCAGGCCGATGAAGCCCATGGCCAGCGTGAGGAAGGCCGCCCCACCCAGAATGAGGCCGATCATGCAGTAGATCCGGCATGCGCCCACAAGTCCTTCCTTGAACTTGTCCCAGCTCAGCGAGCCTTCGGCCCTGGCCAGGATCAGCGAACCGGCCACGCCCAGGGCGGCGGCCTCCGTCGCTGTGGCGATCCCGCTGTAGATGCCGCCGAGCACCAGCGCGATGAGCGTGACCACCGGGATCAGGTGGCGCGAGGCGTAGATCTTCTGTCCGAACGACAGCGGCGCGTCGGCGGCGGGCACCTTGTCCTTGTTGAGCAAGCCCCAGACGACGATGTAGCCCATGAACAGGCCGGCCAGCATCAGGCCGGGCAGCACACCGGCCAGGAAGAGCTTGGCGATCGAGACGTTGGCCGCGACGCCGTACACGATCATGATGATGGAAGGCGGAATCAGCAGGCCCAGCGTCCCCGCGCCCGCCAGGGTGCCGATCGATATCGCGTCCGGGTAGCCTCTTTTCTTCAGCTCGGGCAGCGTGATCTTCCCGATCGTGGCGCAGGTGGCTGCCGACGAGCCCGAGATGGCCGCGAAGATGGTGCAGCCCACCACGTTGATGTGCAGCAGGCGGCCAGGCAGCCACTCCAGCCAGGGGGCCAACCCCTTGAACATGCCGCTCGAAAGCTTGCTGCGGAACAGGATCTCGCCCATCCACAGAAACAGGGGCAGCGCGGTCAGCGTCCAGCTTGATGTGGCGCCCCAGATGGTGAGCATCATGCTGTCGCCCACCGGGCGCTGCGTGAGCAGCTCCATGGCCACCAGGCCGACGGCCACGAGGGCAAGACCGATCCACAGGCCCGACCCGAGTGCCACCAGAAGCAGCACGATCAAACCGATCGCAATGACGACGTCCATTTTGGTATTCCTTCAGGTGGGGCTTGTTATTCGATGTGGGCGGATTCGGTGCTCTCGGCGATGAATGCCGTCCCCTTCCAGCGCATGAGCAGCGCCTGGAGAAAAGACAATGCAAAACCGAGGAAGCCCAGCGCCATGCCGAGCTGCGGAATCCACAGCGGCGTGACGTCCGCCGCGGGAGAAATGTCGTGGGTCACGTAGGACAGCCAGACCAGGCGCACGGCGTACCAGGCCATGTAGGCCGTCAGCGCCAGGCCGACGCCCAGGCAACCCCACTCGAACGCGCCGCGCCAACCGGGCGGCAAACGGGCCAGCAGCAGCGTGACACGGATGTGGTCCCCGTTCTTCAATGTGCCGGGCAACGCGAGGAACAGCGCACCGGCAATGGCGTAACCGGCGTAGGCGTCGAGGCCGGGAACGTCCCAGCCCATCTGGCGCGAGATCACGCTCAGCGAGACCGTGCCGAAGGCCGCGAGCATGGACAGGCAGGCCAGCCCCAGCAGCAATTGGAAAAACGCATGGACGAGTCTGGACACCGCACACTCCTGGTTCGGTTGGGCAAGAAAAAAAAGCGGGCTGCGCGGCGGGGCCTGTGCCGGGGATTCCCGCAGGTCCGCCGCGCGCCGGGGGCTCAGCGGCCGCGGTAGGCGTCGATCACGCCGCGGCCTTCAGGGCCGGCGGTCTTGAGCCATTCCTCGGTCATCGTCTCGCCGATGTCCGACAACGCCTTCTTGATGCTGGGCGAGGGCTCTTCGATGGTCATGCCCTGGGCCGCAAGCTCCTTGATGAACTCGCCATTCAGGCGCTCGCTGGTCACCCAGCCGCGGCGCTCGGCATCCGCCGCGGCCTTGAGCACGGCGTCCTGGGTGGGCTTGTCCAGGGCGTCGAACGCCTTCTGGTTGACCACCGTGGCGTTGCGCGGCAGCCAGGCGCTCACCGGGTAGAAGTGCTTCACCTGCTCGTGCAGCTTGCTTTCCACACCGCTGGCGCTGGAGGTCAGGAAGTTCTGCACGCCGCCGGTGGCCAGCGCCTGGGGCAGCTCGGCGAGCTGGATGGTCACCGGCTGCGCCTTGAGCAGTTGCGCGATGCGCGTGGTGGCCGGGTTGTAGGCGCGCATCTTGGTGCCCGCCAGGTCGGCCGGCGTGCTCACCGGCTTGACGGAGTAGAGCGACTGGCCCGGCCAGGGCACGGTGAACAACTGCTTCATGCCTTGCGAGGCGAGCAGCTTGTCCTGCGCGGGCTTGGCGGCCTCGTACAGGCGCTTCGAGGCGGTGTAGCTGGTGGCCAGGAAGGGGATCGAGTCGATGCCGAACAGCGGGTTTTCGTTCGCGGCGCCAGAGAGGATGAACTCGGCCGCCTGCACCTGCCCGGTCTGCACCGCGCGCTTGATCTCGTTGGCCTTGTAGAGCGATCCGCCGGCGTGCACCGTGATCTTGAGCTTGCCGCCGGTGAGCTTGTCCACCTCGTCGGCGAACTGCTGCACGTTCTGCGTCTGGAAGCTGTTGGCGGAATAGCCGGTGGGCAGATCCCATTTCGCCTGCGCGGCAGCGGCGCCCGCGGCCGCGAGCGCGGCGAGGCAGATCATGGTTTTTTTCATCGTTGTCTCCTTGGTTAAAAGCTGGCCAGTTGGCTGTTGAGAAGGTCGGTGATCAGCATCGCGCCGGGGGCGTGGGTGATGCAGAACGCGGGGCGGGCCTGCTGGATCGCGGCCTGGGGCGTGACGCCGCAGGCCCAGAACACCGGCAGTTCATCGGGCATCACCTCCACCGCGTCGCCGTAGTCGGGCCGGGCGAGGTCGGCAATGCCGATCAGGGACGGGTCGCCGATGTGCACCGGTGCGCCGTGGACATTGGGAAAGCGCGAAGTGATCTGCACCGCGCGGATCACGGCCGAGGCCCGCAGGGGCCGCATCGTCACCACCAGCGGCCCTGAAAACGGGCCGGCGGCCTCGGTCGGAATGCTGGTGCGGAACATCGCCACGTTGCGGCCCTGCTCCACGTGGCGCAACGGCAGGCCGGCTTCCATCAGGGCCTGCTCGAACGAGAACGAGCAGCCGATCACGAAGGTCACGAGATCGTCGCGCCACAGCGCGGTGATGTCGGTCGGTTCGTCGATGAGCTCACCATGGCGCCACACGCGGTAGCGCGGCACGTCGGTGCAGATGTCGATGTCGTCGCCCAGCGTGGGCAGCCGGCGATCGCCCGGCTCGGAGACGGCCAGCAGCGGGCAGGGTTTGGGGTTTCGCTGGCAGTAGCGCAGGAAGTCACCCGCCAGCGACTGCGGCAGGATGACCACGTTGCCCTGCACGTTCTCGTCGGCCAGGCCGCTGGTGTGCGAGGTCCACAAACCCTGGCGGATGCGGCCGCGCACCTGGGCCACGCCTTGCACCGGTTCCGATGCCGTTTCCGAAACTGAATTCACCGCGACTCCTGCTCTTGTCAAGCGCCATTCGTTTGGCGTTGGGCGGATTGTGGAGCGCGTCCGCCAGCAGTTCAAATTCGAAATTTTTCGCTTAGCTCATCGATTTTTTCGATGCTCCGGAACGGGGCGCAATGCGCCCTGATGGTGCACGGGATCCCCGGGCTTTGGTCCTGGACTGCGCTTCGACGAAGGCCAGCGCGGACTTCACCACCGTCTCCACCGCGTCGGTACTCGGGTCGGTGCGGTAGCTGGCGTGGATCGGCAGCGGCTGCAGCGCGCTCTCGCAGGCCAGGGGGCGCAGGTCGGGGTAGTTCTGCATGCGCCGCACCGCGTTGCGCGGCAGCGTGGCCACGCCAAATCCGCCCTGCACCAGTTGCACCATGGCCGAGATCGACGAGATGGTGTGCACCCGGCCAGGCTCCACACCTTCCTGGCGGAACAGGTCGAGCAGCGCCACGTGGGGATGCGAGCCGCGCTGGAAGGTCAGCATCTCCAGCGCGGCCAGATCGGCCAGGGTGTAGCGGCGTTTGCGGTGCGTCCGGGCGTGTCCGATGAACACCATCTCCATCGGCGGCAGGCCTCGGCTGCGCACGCCATCGGCCGCGGCCGGCAGGGCGGCGAACACGATGTCCTGGGTGCCGCGCTGCACCTGCTCGACCAGGATCGGCGTGGTCTCCACCGTGAGCTCCAGCGCCAGCGCCGGGTGGTCGGCGCGCAGCTTCTCGATCCACGGGATCAGCCAGGAGTGCAGCACCGATTCGATGGCGCCGATGCGCAGCGACACCGCCAGCGGCGCGCCCGAACCCATCTCGGCCTTCACCTCGCGCTGCAGCTCCAGCAGGCGCTGCGCGTAGGTGAAGAACCGCGCGCCCGCCACGGTCAGGCGAAATTGCTTGTCGCGCCGATCCAGCAGCAGCACGCCGAGTTCTTCCTCCAGCGCCGCGATGCGGCTGGACATGGCCGATTGCGTGAGGAACAGTTTGTCGGCCGCGCGCGTGACGCTCTTGAGGGAGGCGACCCAGTAAAAGGCCTCGACGAATCGAAGGTTCATCGCTCCACCCCAGGGGAAAACACCCTGGTGCCTGGCCCGCGAATTGCATTTATGCTGTGGCTCTTCTTCATTCAACCATTGTCCCGGAGAAACCATGAAGCACCAATTCGGCTTGATCGCCGCCGCCCTCGTCCTGGGCACGGCCGCCCACGCGCAGACCAAATGGGACTTGCCGGCGGCCTACCCGGCCACCAACTTCCACTCGGTCAACCTCGAGACCTTCGCCAGCGACGTGCAAAAGGCCACTGGCGGCAAGCTGCAGATCACCGTGCACGCGGGCGCCTCGCTGTTCAAGGCACCCGAGATCAAGCGCGCCGTGCAGGGCGGGCAGGCGCAGATCGGCGAGATCCTGCTCGCGGCCTACCAGAACGAATGGCAGATGTTCGGCGCCGACGGCCTGCCCTTCCTGGCCACCAGCTACGACGACTCGCTGAAGCTGTACCGTGCGCAAAAGCCCATTCTGGAGAAGAAGCTGGGCGAGCAGGGCATGCTGCTGCTGTACGCGGTGCCGTGGCCGCCGCAAGGCATCTACAGCAAGAAGCCGGTAGCCAGCGCCGCCGACCTCAAGGGCAGCAAGTGGCGCGCCTACAGCCCGGCCACCGCGCGCATCGCCGAACTGGTGGGCGCGCAACCCGTCACGGTGCAGGCCGCCGAGCTCTCCCAGGCCCTGGCCACCGGCGTGGTCGAGGCCAACATGACCTCGGGCGCCACCGGCGTGGACAGCAAGCTCTACGAGCACCTGAAGCTCTACTACGACGTGCAGGCCTGGCTGCCCAAGAACGCGGTCATCGCCAACAAGCGCGCCTTCGACGCGCTCGACAAGCCCACCCAGGATGCCGTGCTCAAGGCCGCCGCCGACGCCGAGACCCGGGGCTGGGCGGCATCGCAGAAGGTCAACACCGACACCCTGGCCATCCTCAAGGCCAACGGCATGGCCGTGGAGCCGCCGTCGGCCACGCTGAAGGCCGACATGCAGAAAGTGGGTGAGACCATGGTCAAGGAATGGCTGGACAAGGCCGGCCCCGAGGGCCAGGCGATGCTGGACGCGTACAGGAAGTAGCAAGCAAAACACCCCCGCCGCGCTTCGCGCGACCCCCTCAAGGGGGCGGCATCTGCGGCCCGGCAAAGCCGGTTCCGCGGTGCCTCTGGGTTGAGTTGGCTGGTACGCCACGAAAGTTTCGAATGCGAAAAATCCTTGATGCCCTCTACACCGGCGCGGCCTGGCTGGCCGCGCTGTTCATGATCGGCGTGCTGGTCATGGTGCTGCTGTCGATGCTGGGCCGCATGTTCCAGTTCTATCTGCCCGGCACCGACGCCTACGCCGGTTACGCCATGGCCGGCGCGGGCTTCCTCGCGCTGGCCCACACGCTCAAGAAGGGCGAGCACATCCGCGTGACGCTGGTCATCGGCAAGCTCACGGGCGGCGCGCGCCGGGGCATGGAACTGTGGTCGCTGTCGGCGGCAGTGCTGCTGGCCGGCCTGCTGGCGCTCTACGCCTGGCGGCTGGCCTGGCAGTCGCATGCTTACCACGACATCTCCACCGCCGCCGACGCCACGCCGCTGTGGATCCCGCAGATCCTCATGGGCCTGGGCACCACCGTGCTGCTGATCGCCTTCATCGACGAATGGGTGCTGGAGTTCCAGCGCAAGCGCTCGCATGGCAGCGTGGAGACGCGCCATGAGTGATGTCCTTGTCACCACGCTGCTCATCATCTCCTTGTTCGCCCTGCTGGGCAGCGGCGTGTGGATCGGCCTCACACTCGCGGGCGTGGCCTGGATCGGCATGGAGGTCTTCTCCTCTCGCCCCGCGGGCGATGCCATGGCCATCACCATCTGGGGGGCGGCCAGCAGCTGGACGCTGACCGCGCTGCCGCTGTTCGTCTGGATGGGCGAGATCCTGTTCCGCACCAAGCTCTCGGAGAGCATGTTCCGTGGCCTGGCGCCGTGGGTCGAGGCCCTGCCCGGCCGGCTGCTGCACACCAACATCCTGGGCAGCACCATCTTCGCCGCGGTCTCGGGCTCGTCGGCCGCCACCTGCGCCACCATCGGCAAGATGAGCATCCCCGAGCTCACCAAGCGCCACTACCCGCCCGACAAGATCGTGGGCTCGCTCGGCGGCGCGAGCACGCTGGGCCTGTTGATACCGCCCTCGATCATCATGATCGTCTACGGCGTGGCGGCCGAGGTGTCGATTGCCAAGCTGTTCGTCGCCGGCGTGCTCCCCGGACTGATGCTGGCCTCGCTCTTCAGCGGCCATCTGATGATCTGGGCCTTGCTCAACCCGGACAAGGTGCCGCGCAGCGAAAGCCGCATGACGCTGAGGCAGAAGCTCAACGAGTCGCGCCACCTGATTCCGGTGATCCTGCTCATCAGCGGCGTGATCGGCACCATCTACACCGGCATCGCCACGGCCACCGAGGCAGCGGCCGTCGGCGTCGTGGGCTCGCTCATCCTCTCGGCCGCACAGGGCTCGCTGAACTGGACCACCTTCCGGGACTCGCTGCTGGGTGCCACGCGCCTGTACTGCATGATCGCGCTGATCCTTGCGGGCGCGGCCTTCCTCACGCTGTCCATGGGCTACATCGGCCTGCCGCGCCACCTGGCCGAGTTCGTCGCGAGCCAGGGCCTCACGCCAGGCACGCTGCTGCTGGCGCTGGCGTTGTTCTACATCGTGCTCGGCTGCTTCCTCGACGGCATCTCCATGATCGTGCTGACCATGGGCGTGATCCTGCCCACCATCTCGGGCGCGGGCATCGACCTGATCTGGTTCGGCATCTTCGTGGTCATCGTGGTCGAGATGGCGCAGATCACGCCGCCCGTGGGCTTCAACCTGTTCGTGCTGCAGGGCATGACCAAACGCGAGATCACCTGGATCGCCAAGGTCTGCCTGCCCTACTTCCTGCTAATGGTGCTGGCGCTGCTGCTGCTGTGGTGGTTCCCGCAGATCGTGAGCTGGCTGCCGTCGAGGATGTAGCGGTTCCCATCCTCTAAGATGCAAGCCCTGCCCCAACGTGGGAGCAGGGTTTGTTTTTTTGAAAGTATCCCGTGTTCAAGAATGTGACGATCTACCGCATCGCGCCCGGCTGGGACGCGACGCTGGAAGACATGGAGACCGCGCTGGATGCGGCCCGCTTCAACCCCTGCGGCGCCACGCAGGACAAGGCCGTGGGCTGGGTCGAGCCGCGCGGCGAGGCCCATGGCCCGCTGGTGGAGTCGGTGGCCGGCCAGCGCATCCTCAAGCTCAGGATCGAGACCAAGGGCGTGCCCGGGTCGGTGGTGCGTGAAAAGGCCCAGGAAGCCGCCGACCACATCGAGGCCACCACGGGCCGCAAGCCCGGCAAGAAGGAGACCAAGGCCCTGCGCGAAGACGCCCTGCTGGCCCTGCTGCCGCAGGCCTTCCCTCGCCAAATGAGCGTGTGGGTGTGGATCGACCTGCAAAACGGCTGGCTCGTGACCGACGCCAGCAGCCAGGGCAAGCTCGACGAGGTGGTGACCGCCCTGGTACGCGCCTTCGACGGCCTGGCCATCACGCTGCTGCAGACCCAGGTGACACCGCAGACCGTGATGACGCAATGGCTCTCGGCCACCACGCCCGACGAATGGCCAGGCGGTTTCGCGGTGGAACGCGAGTGCGAACTCAAGTCGGGCGACGAGGAAAAGTCGGTGGTGAAGTTCACCCGCCACAACCTCGCCACCGACGAGGTGCGCAAGCACATCGCGGAAGGCAAGCTGCCGACCCGCCTGGCCCTGAGCTGGGAGGGCCGCATCGGCTTCACGCTCACCGAATCGCTGCAGCTCAAGAAGCTCGCCTTTCTGGAAGGCGTGTTCGACGACCGCGCCGACGATGGCGAAAGCGGGTTCGACACCGATGTGGCGCTGACCACCGGCGAGTTGCAGAAGCTGATTCCCGAGCTGATCGAGGCGCTGGGTGGCGAGACGGCCTTCGGCACGGCGGCCGACGGCGATGCCGTGCCAGTCCCTGCACCGCGCGAGGCCGTCACCGCCGATGCGGACGGCGACGGTCCGCCGTTCTGATCCGCCACAAGGCTCACCGCACATGCACAACGTCATCGCCATTTCCCTGGGCGCCATCATCGGCGCGCTCGCACGCTGGCGCCTGAGCGTCTGGCTCAACCAGAGCACAGCCCTGCTGCCCTGGGGCACGCTGGCCGTCAACTGGATCGGCGCCTACCTGGTGGGCGTGGCGGTGGTGTTCTTCCAGAGCCAGACGCAGATCGACCCGGTCTGGCGCCTGGCCATCATCACCGGCTTTCTGGGCACGCTCACCACCTTCTCCGCCTTCTCGCTCGAAGTGGTGACCATGCTGCAGCACGGCCGATGGCTGCTGGCCACCACCACCACCGGCCTGCACCTGTTCGGTTCGCTGCTGCTCACCTGGATCGGCATGCGCAGTGCCAGCGCATGGTTTCCGGGCGGTTGACCCTGGAATCGGCAGGGCATACCGCCTTTCAGGCGGCGCCCAGGAAAGCCTCGAACCGTGCCAGTTCTTCGTCCAGCGCCACGCGGAACGCCGCGTCGCGCGGACGGCTCTCCACGAATCCCATGTCGTGCCTCAACTGGCCGCGTTCCATGCGCAGGTTGGCCCAGCCCACCATGCGCTCGCCCCACAGCACGGGCAGCGCGTAGTGGCCCATGGTGCGCCTGGGCGCCGGCACGTAGGCTTCGAAGCGGTAGGCCCAGCCCCACAGCATCTCGAAGCGGCGCCGGTCCCAGACCACGGGATCGAACGGTGCGAGCAAGCGCACGCCCTCGTCCGGCCGGTGGCGGCGCGAAAACGGGTTTTCGTCCGCGGGCCAGAACCAGGTCGTGCCGTCCACCACGGCATGGCCGTAGCGCGAGCGCGCGGCCCTGGCCACCGCGCGCGCCTCGGCCGCCAACTGCGGCGCGCCGTAGCGCAACAACGTGACCAGATAACCCAGGCTGGGCGCGGGCAGCGGCGCATACAGCGCCACGATGCGATCGACCAGGGCCTCGGCGCGCGCGAGGCGGGCCGGGGGGCTTTCGTCCTGCTCGGCGTGGCTCATCGCCTCGTACACCCGGGTGCCCGCTTCGCGGCGGCGCACGCGCAGCCAGCCGTGGTGGTGCATGTCGTCCAGCAGGCGGGTGCTGGCGTTGAGCTCACCGCCCCAGTAGCCCGCCACGCGGCCGTGGTGCGCAAAGGCCTCGCTCACCTCGCGCGGGTGCGCCACGCCCCGCTCCTGCACGAAGGCCAGCACCTCGCGCGCCCGGCGGGTGGTGGCCGCGTCCCAGGGTCGGCGTGGCGTGCGCGGGTGCAGCAGCGCCAGCATGTCGCGCGAGACGAAGCCGTAGTTGACGAAGGCGTCCTCCTCGATGTTCAGCCGCTCGTAGCGGCGCTCCAGGTCGCCGGCGCGGTAGTCCCGCACCCGCTGGTAGAGGATCAGATCCTGCGCGCGGGCGGGCGCGCGCATCGGGTCGGCCTGCACGAAACCGAGCCGGCGGATCGCGGCCGGCAGCGTCAGGGGTTTGAACAGGCTGCGCGCGATCGCATGGCGGCGCAGCCCGGCCAGCGTCGGCGAGCGCGCCGCCATCCGCTCACTCCACCCGCGTGATGCGGTTCGGCTTGAAGCCCAGGTCGGCCGCCTTGCCCTTGCGCCCGCGCGCGGCCCGGGCATTGTTGAGGCTGCGGATCTCCAGCGTCTCGTCGCGCTCCTTGCCGCCGCGCCCGATGCCCTCGATCTTCACGCTGCGGGTGTAGGCCGCCGCGCCGGCCAGGGTGTCCTTGGCATCGAGGTCGATCAGCATCAGACCCCGGCCACCCTTGTCCATGCGCTTGAGTTCGGCGATCTCGAAGGTGAGGATGCGCCCGCCGGTGGAGGCGCAGGCCACATGGGTGGCCGGCAGCAACGACACGCCACCCGAGCCAAAGGCCGCGTGCGAGGGCGCGCAGGGCGTCTCGCCCTCGCCGAGGTTGAGGAAGGTCTTGCCGCCGCGCTGGCGCGAGACCATGTTCTCCACCGTGGCCAGGAAACCGTAGCCGCCGCTGCCGCTGAGCAGCAGCGTGGCGTTGGCCGGGCCGGCGAAATAGTGCGATGGCTGGGTGCCGGACTCCAGCTCGATCAGCGTGGTGATGGGCTGGCCATCGCCGCGCGCGCCGGGCAGGCTGGCCACGGGCACGCTGTACACGCGGCCATTGCTGCCGAAGACGATCAGCGTGTCCACCGTGCGGCACTCGAAGGTGCCGTACAGGCCGTCCCCGGCCTTGAACGCGAAGCTGGCGGCTTCGTGGCCGTGGCCGGTGCGCGCGCGCACCCAGCCCTTGCTGGAGACCACCACAGTCACCGGCTCGTCCACCACCTTGATCTCGGCCACGGCCTTTTTCTCGGCCTGGATCAGCGTGCGGCGGGCGTCGGCAAAAGTCTTGGCGTCGGCCTCGATCTCCTTGACCATCAGGCGCTTCAAGCTGCCCGGGTTGCCCAGGATGTCTTCCAGCCGGCCCTGCTCTTCGCGCAGGTTCTTGAGCTCCTGCTCGATCTTGATGGCTTCGAGCCGCGCGAGCTGGCGCAGGCGGATTTCC
>CAZFOT010000069.1:0-14662 GCA_964520365.1 uncultured Hydrogenophaga sp. | reverse complement strand
TTGGGCCGGCAAAGCCGGACCTTCGGCGCCCCTGGATGGGGGCACGTCGCTCGTTGCGGGTTTGGCTTCCTCACGCATCTCTCCCGGAGGCGCGAGGTGTCTTCGTCCAGGGGCAGCAAGGGTCCGGCTTTGCCGGCCCGAGATGCCGTCCCCCCTCCAAGCGCCCGCAGGGCGCGCCAGAGAGGGGGGAAGCCGCGTCAGCGGCGCAGGGGGGTGTTCCCCATCTACAACCAGCGCTCCACCAGCCGGCTCAGCTCTTCGAGGACCCGCAGGTGCAGCCCCCGCCGGCGCCAGTCGGCCAGTGAGACCGGTTCGGATTCGGCCCGGTCCTGCTCGAACAAGGCATTCATCTCGGCGCCGAACTCCTCGCCGAGCACGATCACGTTGAGCTCGCTGTTCGCCACGAAGCTCAGCCAGTCCAGGTTGCTGGAGCCCACGGTGGAGAACACGCCGTCGATCACCGCCGTCTTGGCGTGCATGATGGCGTGCTGCATTTCGTGGATGCGCACGCCGGCTTCGAGCAGTTGGGTGTAGTAGGCGCGGCCGGCGTGCAGCGCCAGCGTGGAATCGCTGCGCCCGGGCAGCATCAGTTCCACCGCCACGCCCCGGCGCGCCGCGTCGGCCAGCGCCTGGACAAAATCGGTCCCGGGTGCGAAATAGGCCATGGACAGCCGGACACTCACCTGGGCGGCGTCCACCGCGGCCAGCAGGGCGCTGTAGATGCGGTTTTCTTTCTCGCGCGGATCGCTGACCAGCACTTTCACCACCCTCTGGCCGGGCTCGGCGACGCCGCGCCTGGGCGCCGGCGTGCCCAGCTCGCCCCTGCAACCCTGTTCAGCCCAGGTCGCCTCGAACACCTGCGCCAGCACCGGCACCACCGGGCCCTGCAGCTCGATCTGGGTGTCGCGCCAGCCGTCGGCCAAGGTGTCCCGGCTCACCGGGGCGCGGCGCCGGCCGAACGAGCCCGACCCGTACACCCGGCTGATGTTGATGCCCCCGGTGTAGGCGGCGTCCTCGTCCACCACCAGCAGTTTGCGGTGGTCGCGGTGGGTGATGCCCCAGTAGCCGGGGCGCCGGACCGGGTTGAGCGGGTTGAAGGTGCAGACCGACACGCCGCCGGCGACCAGCCGGTCGAAGAAGTCCAGCGGCGTGGTGATGGAGCCCACGGCGTCGTAGATCATCGAAACCTTCACGCCCTCGGCCGCCTTGCGCAGCAGCAGCTCCGCCACCTCGGCGGCCACGCCGCCGTCTTCCACGATGTAGCTCTGCAGCAGGATCCGCCCCCGCGCCCGGGCGATCGCCGCCTTCATGGCGTTGAACGTCGCCGGCCCATCGACCAGCAGGCGGGTGCGGTTGCCCCGGATCAGGTCGGCGTCGCCGCTGGCGGTCAGGGTTTGCAGGTGGTGGGCCAGCAGATCGCTACTGCCTTCGCCGGCAAGGCGCCGCAGGGTGCTGCGCTCGGCCTGCGCGGAGACCGGGCCGCTCGCGCCGCGCACGCTCACCTGCCCGGTCTGCCCCGCGGGCGGTGAGGCGGTGCGCGGCGGCAGGCTGGAACAGGCGGTGAGGAACAGGCCCGCGAGCAAACCGATCCAGAGCGATGGTCGGCGGTGATTCATGGGCGTTGTTTCCCGGGCAGGTTCATGGCATGTGGCGTGGCGGGCCTGGTGTCGGTGCAATCCTACGCCGTCACACGGCCCTGACCGGCAGCGCGTGCCGCGATCGCTGCCTACAGTGAAGGCCATGGCAACGGTGGTCGTTGCGAAACGCCCGCCCGGCGGCCATGCCGGGCCTCACAGGAGTCAAGAACATGCTGCATTACGCCGTCGTCTTTTTCGTCATCGCCCTGATCTCCGCCGTTCTCGGTTTTGGCGGCATCGCCGCCGGTGCCGCCGGCATCGCCAAGATCCTCTTCGGCGTCTTCCTGGTCATGGCCATCGTCTCGTTCCTGTTCGGCCTGGGCCGCAGGCGCTGAGTGAACGTCCACCACCTTCATTCCTTTCCTTCAACCCCCAACCTCAGGAGATAGCCAACCATGGGCAAGAACACCGACAACCTGGCCGACAAGGCGATCGAAGCCGCGAGCGAACTGTCCGAGCGCGCCGCCCGCGAGGCCGACCAGACCCTGGCCGTCACCCGGCGCGCCGCCGCCGACGCATCCCATTCGCTGCGCGAGGGCCTCGAAGCCCTGCGGGAAGAAGTGCCGACCGCGTTCTCACGCGCCGCGGCCCAGGCCGAAGCCTTGTCGCGGCAGGGCCTTGAACGCGCCCGCCAGGCAGGCGACCAGACCGTGGGCTACATCCGGGACGAGCCGGTGAAGGCCGTGGCCATGGCCGCTGCCGTGGGCGCGGTCGCCGCCCTGCTGGTGGGCTGGTTGGGCCGCTCTTCCCGCAGCGGGCACGCCGCCGCGCGCTGACGGCCCGCGCGGCGGCCATGCCGCGGTGAGATACTGGCCCCCGGCTCACATCGCCCGATGTGACTTCATGGAGGCCAGCCGATGAAAACACCCCCCGTCCACCCAGCCTGGTCCAGGCCCTGGTGGGCGGGTGTCTTCGCCGCCGCGGCGCTGTCCTGCGCCGCGCACGCGCAGCCCGACCCCGCCGGCACCTGGGCCTTCCAGCCCGAGCGGGACGGCTTCCGGCCCGGCGCCCTGCTCGACCTGCGCTTCCTCAACGAGGCGGTGGCCGGCCAGAGCGGCTTCGTGCGCACCGATGCCGAAGGCCGCTTCGTGCGCGGCGACGGCCAGCCGATCCGCTTCTGGGCCGTCAACAGCGACGTGGCGCGCCGTCCGCAGACCGCCCGCCGCCCGCTGTGGCCCGAGGAGGCCGACGACCTCGCCCACCACGCGCGCTTCCTGGCCAAGCGGGGCGTGAACATGGTGCGCCAGCACCGCCAGATCAGCCCCGACCTGCACACCCACCCCGACGCGGCGCTGACCGACATCGACGAAGCCGAACGCGACGCCATCTGGCGCACGGTGGCCGCGATGCGCCAGGAGGGCATCTACACCACGCTCTCGCCATACTGGGGCGTGCCCATGAAGTTCGCGGCCCGCTGGGGCATCGCGGGCGCCGCCGACCAGTCGGCCCTGGGCCTGCTGTTCTTCGACGAGACCTTGCAGTCGGCCTACAAGGTGTGGCTGAAGAAGCTGCTGACCGAGAAGAACCCCTACACCGGCATCCCGCTGGCGCAGGACCCGAGCGTGGCGGTGTTCCAACTGCAGAACGAAGACAGCCTGCTGTTCTGGACCGTCGATGCCATCCGGGGGCCGCAGCGCGAGCGGCTGGAGCGCCGCTTCGCCGACTTCGTGCGCGCCAGGTACGGCTCGCTGGCCGCCGCCGGCAAGGCCTGGGGGGTTGGCGCCATCGACAAGGGCGACCGGCCCTGGTCCGGGCGCCTCGCGCTGATCGACCTCTGGCGGCTCACCCAGCCGCCCCCGGGGGACGGGCGTGGCCAGCGCATGGCCGACCAGACCGAGTTCTACGCCCGCACCATGCACGACTTCAACCGGCGGATGGTCGAATACCTGCGCACGGAGCTGGGCGTGAAGTCCCTCATCAATGCCGGCAACTGGAAAACCGCGAGCGCGCAACGGCTCAACGACGCCGAGCGCTGGAGCTACCTGCCGGGCGAGGTGGACGCGGTCAACCACTACTTCGGCGGCGTGCACCAGGGCGAACACAACGGCTGGGCCATCGTCGCCGGCGACCGCTTCACCAGCGACAGCGCCCTGCTCGCGCCGCAGCTGCTGCCGGTCAACCTCCGGCAGACGCAGGGCCGGCCCATCATGGTCACCGAAAGCGCCTGGGTATTGCCCAACGCCTACGGCGCCGAAGGCCCGTTCCTGGTCGCGGCCTACACCTCGCTCACCGGCGTGGCCGGCTACCACTGGTTCGCCACCGACTTCGAGGCGTGGACGCAGCCCCGGTCGGCCAATGGCTACCTGCCCTCGCAGACGAAGTGGACCTTTGCCACGCCCGAGACGCTGGGCAGCTTCCCGGCCGCGGCCCTGGCCTACCGCCGCGGCGACATCCGCACCGGCAGCCCGGTGCTGGTGGAAGAGCGAACGCTGGCGGCGATCTGGCAGCGCCAGGCGCCGCGCCTTTTCGAGGGTGCCAGTTTCGACCCCAACCGCGACCCCGGCGACGGCGCCTGGCAGGCCACCGCGGCTGGTGCCGGCGCCTTGCCGCTCGAGGCCTTTCTTGTCGGTCCGGTGCGGGCGGTGCTCGGCGCCGAGCGCGCTGGCGCGCACGTGTCCGACCTGGCGCGCTGGATCGACGCAGACCGAGTCCGCGCCAACACCGGCGAGATCGTGCTCGACCACCGGCTCGGTTCGGCCACCGTGGACACGCCGCGCACGCAGGGCGTGGCGGCGCATTTCGCGCGCGCGCCCGACCACCAGCTCAGCACGCTCGGCGTGCGCTCGGGCAACGCTTTCGGCGCCGTCATGGCGGTCTCGCTCGACGGGCTTCCCCTGAGCGCCTCGCGCTCGGTGCTGCTGCAGTACGCCACCCAGAGCCGCCCCACCGGCTGGCGCGAGAAGCCCGTCACCCTCACCCTGGAAGACGGCAGTCGGCAGGCTGGCTGGGAGGTCGAGTCCTTCGGCCAGGCCCCGTGGCAGGTGGTGCAGCCGCGGCTCGACGTGAGCCTGCGCAACGGCCGCCTGCGCCGCGCCACGGCGCTCGACATGAACGGCATGCCGCTGCGCTCCGTGCCCGTGGAGCGCGAGGGCGGCACCGTGCGCCTGCGGTTTCCCGCCGCGACGATGTACGTGGTGCTGGAGTGAGTCCCGCGCCGCCTTCGGCGTCCTAGCTCTTCATGAGTTCGATGAAGCGCTTGGCGCCCAGGCCCAGCGGCCGTTCGTTGGGCCAGACCACGTCCACCCACAGGCGCAGCTGATTGCTCATGTTGCCGAAACGGACTTCCGCCAGCTGTCCGGCGGCCACCAGCGGCTCCACCAGCCGCTGCGGCAGCCAGGCCCAGCCCAGCCCGGCCTGCACCAGGCTCAGCGTGGCCAGGTGGCTGTCGGTGCGCCAGATCTGGCGCGCCACCAGCACGCGCGGATCGGCCGCATGCCGGTCGCGCCCGGCCACCGCGATCTGGCGGATGTCCACCAGGTCCTCCAGCCGCCAGCGGTCCTGGCGCGTGTGCGCATCGGGGTGGTCGGGCGACATCACCGCCACCAGCGTTTCGTGTCCCACCTCCTGGAACGACTCGCGCTCGTCGGTGCCCGGCCGCTCGAACACCAGTGCCAGGTGCGCCTCGCCCGCGTACAGCATGCGCAATGCGTCGGCCTGCGGTGCCGACAGCACCTCCACATCCAGCGCGGGAAATTCGGCGGCCAGCACCGCCAGCGGCTGGCTCCACGGCGCCGAGAGCAGCTCGGGCGCGATCGCCAGCGTCAGCCGCCGCTCCAGCCCCTGGTGCAACTGCTGCGCGTGCGCCTGCAACTGCCGCAACTGGCGCGCCAGCTGCCGCGCCTGCGGCTCCAGCGCCTGCGCCGCGGCGGTGGGCCGGGGCTCGCGCGCGCTGCGGTCGAACAGCATGAGATCCAGTTCGGCTTCCAGCTGCGCGATCGTCATGCTCACCGCCGAGGGCACGCGCCCCAGCCGGCGCGCGGCGGCCGAGAACGAGCCGGTGTCGAGCACCGCGAGAAACACCCGCACGTTGTCGCTGGAGAACGCCATGGCGGCAACATATCAGAAAGTCTGAAAGTATCCGACTTTTTCCGTCAGCCAGATCGCCTTAGCATGCGCCCATCGCACATCGACATCGGATACGCAGCGCCATGCAAGGCATCAAACGAAAAATCGTCTACGTCACCCTCTACGAACTGATCGCCATCGCCTGCTCCAGCGTCGGCCTGGCCCTGCTGGCCGGCAGCAGCATGGGCCACGCCAGCGTCGCGGCCGTGGCCGCTTCGGCCATCGCCGTGGCCTGGAACCTGGTCTTCAACACCTTGTTCGAGCGCTGGGAAAGCCGCCAGGTCCGGCGCGGCCGCAGCCTGGGCCGCCGCGTGGCCCATGCCATCGGCTTCGAAGGCGGGCTGGTGTTCACCCTGGTGCCGCTGTTCGCCTGGTGGCTGGACATCTCGCTCTGGCAGGCCTTCGTGCTCGACCTGGGGCTGATCGTCTTCTTCCTCGTCTACACCTTCGTGTTCAACCTCGCGTTCGACAAGGTGTTCGGCCTGCCCGCCTCGGCCATGCCTCAGGCGGTTTGACTCCGCTCACACCGCTGACTGCTTCGGGTACAGCACCATCTGCGTGCAGCGGAACAGCGCGATCGTCTTGCCGGTTTCGCGGTGCGTCACCACCGCGTCCCACACCTGCGTGGTGCGGCCCAGGTGCGCGGGCCGGGCCACGCAGTCGATATGGCCTTCGCGTGCCGTGCCCAGGTGGTTGCTCTTGAGCTCGATGGTGGTGAAGCCGCTGGCGTCCGGCGGCAGGTTGGCCACGCAGCCGTAGCCCGAGCAGGTGTCGGCCAGCGTGACCACGCTGCCCGCGTGCAGGAAGCCGTTGGGCGCCATGGTGGCCGGGCGCACCGCCAGTTCGGCGCGCACTTCCTCCGCGCCGACGTGCGTGACCACCATGCCCAGGTGGCCGGGCAAGGCGTTGGCGCCGCGCTGGTTGAACTGATCGGCGAGGGTATTCATGAAGATCTCCTTGTGGTGAAACGAACCGGTCAGCGCGTCCAGCCGCCCAGGCGAATGGCCGCGGCGATGGTGGTGCCGTAGACCGCGAAGCTGACCGCGATGACGGCGAACAGCGCGGTGGCCGGCGCCTGGAACACGTGCACGCACAGCCAGCCGCCCGCCACCAGGATCAGCAGCCGGCCCATGCTGGCCGCGAGCGGCCAGAACATGCGTCCGGCGCCTTGCGATGCGAAGAACAGCGCCAGTCCCAGGCCGAAGAAGGCATAGCACGCCCCTACGATGTTCAGGTACGACCCGCCGAACGCCCGCACCGCGGCGTCGTCGGTGAACAGGTTCATCCAGCCTCCCGGCGCCAGCGCCGTGGCCACGCCGATGCCGCCGGTGATCGCCGCCACCACCGCGCCGCCCATCCAGGCCACGCGCACCGCGCGCGCCGACTGGCCCGCCCCCATGTTGGTGGCCACCATGGCGGTCAGGGCCGTGCCGAACCCGAAGGCGATCGGCACCAGGATGTACTCCAGCCGCGCCGCCACGCCGAAACCCGCCAGCGCGGCCGTACCGTAGCTGCCCACGAAGACCGTGGCCGCCGCGATCGAGGCATTGCTGATCACCGGACTCAGCGACGCGGGCAGGCCCACGCGCAGGATATCGCGCAGCAGCGCGGGGTGCACGCGCCATGGTGTGCGGCGCAGGTGCACCACCCCCGAGGGCCGCAACAGGTACAGCACCATCCACAGCGCGGCCACCGCGTTGACGAGCAGCGTGCTCGCCGCCGCCCCGGCCACCCCCAGCGCGGGCACCGGTCCCCAGCCGAACACCAGCACCGGGCACAGCACGGTGTGCAGCAGCGCGGTGCCCAGCAGCAGCGCCGACGGCAGCACCATGTTGCCCACGCCGCGCACCACGGCGGCCAGCACGTTGGTGAACCAGATCACCGCCGCGCCGCCGAACAGCACGTTCGAATACGCCAGCGCCGCGTCCAACGCCGTGCCCTGCCCGCCCATGCCGCTGAAGATGCCGCGCCCGAACCCGAGCATGGCCGCCATGAACACCAGGGCCAGCAGCGCGGCCACCAGCAGGGCCTGCTGGGCCAGGCGGTTGGCGTCGGCCTCGCGGCCCGCGCCCAGCGCCCGCGCCACGGCCGCGGTGGTGGCGCCGCCGATGCCGCCGGCCGACATCTGCAGCATCAGCATCGACAACGGAAACACCAGCGCAATGCCGGCCAGCGCATCCGCCCCGACGCGCCCGAGGATGTAGCCGTCGTAGCCGATCACCACCGTCGTGGCGAACAGCCCCATCACGTTGGGCGTGGCCAGGCGCAGCAGCGTGGGCAGCAGGGGCGCGTGCAGCATCTGCTGCACGCGGGCACGCACCGGGTCGACGGGCAAGGTGGTGCTCATGGACGAGTTTTCCATGGAGGTTTGAATATGACGATCATCATATTTTTGGGATGCCGAGGAAAAGCACCCCTTCGGGCGCGTGAGCAAAGACCATGGGTCAGTCCGATCCGGCTGCGGCGCCGTACTGCGACAGCAGCACCGCGCGGTTCTGGGCCAGCAGCGCCCGGCCCTCGGCGTTGTCTCCCAGCGCGCGCGCCATCTGCAGCGCCCCCACCAGCTGGCTCGCGATCGCCGCGGCCGCGCCCGGCGCAGCGCCGGCGGGCAAGGTGGATGCCACCCGGCTCACCAGGCCGCGCACACGCTGCGCGGCCGCCGAGCGCACCTCGGCGGCCTGGCGCGGCATCTCCGAGACCAGCGCGGCCACCGCGCAGCCGTTCTCCGTGCCGCTCAGGTGGCGGTCCGACAGGTAGCCTTCCACCAGCGCCCGCAACGGGCTCGCGCCGCGCGCCTCCCGCAGCGCCTGGCCCTTGTCGAGGCGCTCGGCGCTTTGCCGCCCGGCATGGTCCAGCGCTTCCACCAGCAAGGCATCGCGCGAGGCGAAGTGGGCGTAGAAGCCGCCATGCGTCAGCCCCGCCTCTTTCATGATGTCGGCCACGCCCACGCCCTGGAAACCCGCGCGCCGGATCGCGCGCGCGGCCGTCTCAAGAATGCGTTCGTGGGTCAGGGCCTTGCGGCCAGGGACGGTTTCCATCGCGGCATGGTAGCAGAAATATGATGATCGTCATAATTTCGGAATGGCGTTCATCACGGGTTTTACGACTGGTTTCGCCGGGTTCGTCGCCTGAGCGGAAACCCGCCTCGATAATCGAAGGCCCCGTTGCCGATCCGCGGCTCCCGCCAGACGCGCAACGGGCAGATGATTCGAGTGGTTTTGCTGAAACACAACAAATGGGCGCGGCGTGGCATCGCCGCCGTGGCCTCCCTGCTCATGCTGTGGCTGGTTTTGTGGCTGGCTGCGCCACCCATCGCCAAGCACCAGATCCAGCGCATCGCCAGCGAGCAGCTCGGGCGCGAGGTCAGCCTGGGCAAGGTGGCGTTCAAGCCCTGGTCGCTCGAAATCACCATCGATGATCTGCGCATCGCCGGCGCCGGCGACGGGCCGCCGCAGATCGAAGTGCGGCGGCTCCATGCCGACGCGGAGATGCAATCCCTGTTGCGGTTGGCGCCCATCGTCGACGCCCTTCGCCTGGAGAGGCCGGTCATCCGGTTCGCGCGCCTGTCCGATGGCCGGTACGACTTCGACGACGTCCTGGCCCGGCTGGCGGAACGCGCACCGCCCGAGGAGGCGGAGCCGCCTTCCGGCGAGCCGGCGCGCTTTGCGATCTACAACATCGCCATTGCCGACGGCGCGGTCGTGTTCGACGACCAACCCGTGCAGCGCCAGCACACGCTGCGCAACCTCGAACTGACGGTGCCCTTCATCAGCAGCCTGCCTTCGCAGCGCGACATCAAGGTCGAACCCCGCCTGGCCTTCGTGCTCAACGACAGCCCCTTCGATTCCGCGGCGAACACCACGCCCTTCGCCGACGACCTCAAGTCGGACCTGCAACTGCGCGTTGCCGATCTGGACGTGGGGCCTTACCTGGGCTACCTGCCGTCCGGACTGCCCTTGCGCCTGCTGGGCGGGCGGCTGGACGCCGACCTCACATTCGACTTCCAGCGTTCAGGGGACGCCACGCTGCGCATCAGCGGCGGGCTCGGGGCCAGGGACGTGCGGCTCGCCGACGGCGCCGACGTGCTGGCGCTCGCGGCGTTGCGGCTCACGCTGGCCGACGTGAGGCCCCTGTCGCGCAGCGCGCACCTGGCGGCGCTTGAAATCGACGGCCCCTGGTTGACGCTGTCGCGCGACGCGCGGGGGCGCGTCAACCTGGCGTGGGCCGGGAACGCCGAGAACCCGGACAACAAGACCGACACCGACGCCACCGCCCCGGCCTGGACCGTGCGGCTCGACCGCCTGGCCCTGCAGGACGGCCGCATCGGCTGGCGCGACGCCACCACGGCGCCCGCCGCCGCTATCGACGCCACCGATCTGCAGATCCACGCCGAAGGCATCGAATGGCCGATGACCCGGCCGGCGCGAGCGAGCGGATCGCTGAAGCTGGCCGGCGCGCACCTCGCGTTCTCGGGCGAAGGCACGGACCAGGCGGCCCAGGCGCGGCTCGAACTCGATGCGCTGCCGCTGACGCCGGCCGCGCCCTACCTGGCGCAGGTGCTCGCGCCCACGCTGGACGGCCGGCTCGGCGGCCAGCTCGACGTGCAATGGAACGCGCCCGATCTGCGCCTCGGCCTGCGCCAGGCGGAGTTGGACGGGCTGGCCCTCACCGAGGGCAAGGAAACCCTGGCCAGCATCGACCGCGTCGAGGTGGCCGATGCCCAGGCCGATCTCGCCGCACGCACGCTCGCCATTGGCCGCGTGAACGCGAGTCAGCCTCGGCTCGTGGTGGCGCGCGACGAAGCCGGGCGCTGGATGTTCGAGCGCTGGTTCAAGGCCGATGGCGCCGCCGCCCCGGCAGGGGCCGGTGGCCGGCCCTGGAACCTCGCCATCGCCGATCTGGGCATCGACAACGGCCGTGTGAGCTATTCGGACAAGGCCCACCCGGAGGCGCCGGTGAACGTGGAGCTGACCGCGCTGAGACTGAAAGCCCGGCGCGTCGTGCCCGACGCCGCCACCGCCTCGCCCATCGAGCTCTCGGGCCGCATCGGCGTGGACCGCCGCCTCGAACCCGGCCGCTTCGAGTTCAAGGGCCGGCTGGCACTGCAGCCCTTCTCGGCCCAGGGCCGGCTGGCCGCCACGGCCGTGCCCGCCCATGTCTTCAAGGCCTATTACGCCGACGCCCTGAACGTGGACATCCGCCGCGCCTACGCCGACTACCGGGGCACACTCGGGTTCGCCGCCGCGCCGGCGGGCACCCGCTTCGAACTCGCGGGCGACACCGCGATCAACGAGTTCCGCGCCGACAGCGCCAGCCTCACGCAGCGAGGCCGTTTCGGCGATGGCAGCCGGCGCCTGATGAACTGGAAGTCGCTGGACCTGCGCGGCCTGCGGGTGGCCGTGGCGCCAGACGCGCCCCCGGAGGTGGAGGTGCGCGAAACCACGCTCACCGACGCCTTCGCGCGCCTCATCGTCGAAGACACCGGCCGCCTGAACCTGCAGAACCTGATCCGCCAGGCCGGTGACGAAGCCGCCGGCGAACCGGAAGCGGCCGGGCCCACCGGAGGCAGCGCCCCTTCCATCCGCTTCGGCCCGGTCAACGTGGTCAACGCCACGGTGGACTTCACCGACCTGTACATCCAGCCCAACTACTCCGCCGATCTGAGCGAACTCCACGGCTCGCTCAGCGCCTTCTCGTCGCTGCCAGCCGAGCCCGGCCAGAGCGCGCTGGCCGACCTGCAGCTGCGCGGCAAGGCGCAGCAGACCGCCGACCTCGACATCACCGGCAAGCTCAATCCCCTGGTCGATCCGCTCGAACTGGACATCACGGCCCGCATGCGCGACCTCGACCTGCCGCCGCTCTCGACCTATTCGGTGCGCTACGCCGGCCACGGCATCGAGCGCGGCAAGCTCAGCCTGGACGTGAACTACCAGATCGCGCCCGACGGCCGCCTCACCGCCACCAACCAGCTCGTGCTCAACCAGCTGCAGTTCGGCGATGCCGTCCAGGATGCGCCCAACAGCCTGCCGGTGCGCCTGGCGGTGGCGCTGCTGGCCGACCGCAACGGCGTCATCGACGTGGACCTGCCGCTCTCCGGCTCCATCAACGACCCGCAGTTCCGCATCGGCCCGCTGATCTGGCGGGCCGTGCTCAACCTGATCACCAAGGCCGTCACCGCGCCCTTCAGCCTGCTGGCCGGCGGCCTGGGCGGCGGCGCGGACGGCGCCAGCGTCATCGCCTTCGCGCCCGGCAGCGCGGTGCTCGACGACAACGCGAGACAGGCGCTGGACAAGATCGCCCAGGCCCTCGGCGACCGCCCGGCCCTGCGCCTGACCGTGACCGGCCAGGCCGACCTCGCGCGGGAGCGCCAGGCCTGGCAGCGCCAGCGCCTGAACCAGATGCTCCTGGGCGAAAAACGCCGCGCCGTCCTGCGCGCCAGGCAAGACCCCTCCGGGGTCGAACCCGTGACCGAGGCCGAATACCCCGAACTGCTCGAAGCCGTCTACCGGCGCGCCGACCTGCCCGACAAGCCGCGCAACCTCGTCGGCATGGCCAAGCGGGTACCCACCGATGAGATGGAACGGCACCTGCTGGCCAGCATCGCGGTGAGCGAACAAACCATGCGCGAACTCGCCGAAGCCCGAGGCACGGCGGTGCGCGACCACCTGGCCGAGCACCGGCTTGCGTCAGACCGCCTCTTCCTTGGCGGCGTGCGCACCCGGGCCGAGGGCGAGGACTGGAAGCCGGGGGTGGAGATGAAGCTGGACATGCGGTAACTCCGTCCAAGCACGCCGTGGTCACTGGATTGCTTCCTTATACTGAAGCAATTAAGTGACATGTGATTCACTATAGGCTATCATATCAACTCAATTCATCAGCCTATAGGCTAGCAATGTCTTCCGAACTGAACCAGCTTCGACTCGAGCAGCTGCAGTCCACCCTGTCCAGCTACGCGGACTTGGTGAAGCGGCAAGCCCCCTCACGGGGATGGCTGAAACTCATTCGAGAAGCCCTGGGCCGCACGGAACGCCAGCAGGCTCAGCGGTTGGGCATCTCCGGCCCGACGCTCCACAAGTCGGAACAGTCCGAAGCGGAGGACCGCATCACGCTCGGACAACTGCGAAAGCTTGCCGACGGGCTGGACTGCGAACTGGTCTACGCACTGGTTCCCCGGCGCCCGCTCACGGACGTGGTTCAGGAGCGCGCCCGCGCCATCGCGATGGAAGAGGTCGGGGGCGTGGCCCACACCATGGGCCTCGAAGACCAGCGCCCCGGCGCCGAACGACTTCGCAAGCAGGTGGAACGCAGGACCGAAGAACTGCTTCGCGGCCGCTGGTCAGACCTATGGCGATAGACCTCGACGAGCAGGACGGCCAGACCCCGCTGGACCCCGACGAGAAGGCCGGACTCATCCCGGAGCATCTGACCACCAAGGGCGAGTTGAACGACTGGGAGCAGGAGAACATCCTGCGCGCCGTGCGCTGGCTGAAGCGGACGCGCTCGCCGGACGTTCTCGGCGAGGGGTTCTGCCGGACGCTGCACGCCCAGATGTTCGACCTGACCTGGTCATGGGCTGGCACGTTTCGCAGGTCAGACAAGAACATCGGATGCGATTGGACCCAAGTTGCGGTACGGCTCAGGAGCCTGTTCGACAACACACGCTGGTGGATCGACAACGCCACGTTTTCTCCCGACGAAATCGCGGCGCGCTTTCACCGCGACCTGGTCTGGGTTCACCCCTTCCCCAATGGCAATGGCCGGCACTCCCGCATGATGGCCGACGCGTTGCTTCGCAGCCTTGGTCAACCAGCGTTCTCCTGGGGAAGCGGCGGCAATCTGGTCGCCGTCAACGACGTTCGGGTCCGGTATCTGGCGGCCCTGCGAGCCGCAGACCAAGGCGACTATCAGCTGCTGCTCGCGTTTGTCCGCAGCTGAGCGCACCCCGCACTTTCGTCAAACTGAAGCCGTCGCCAGCACCTTGTGGATGCCCGGGCAACGTCTTCATACAGCAATCACACGTCGATATTCCCCGCCCGCAGCGCATTCGTCTCGATGAAATCCCGGCGCGGCTCGACCTCGTCGCCCATCAGCATCGTGAACACGCGGTCGGCCTCGATCGCGTCGTCGATCTGCACGCGCAGCAGGCGGCGCACGGCCGGGTCCATGGTGGTTTCCCACAGCTGTTCGGGGTTCATCTCCCCCAGTCCCTTGTAGCGCTGGCGGCTGGTGGTGCGCTCGGCTTCGCTGATGAGCCAGCGCATGGCGGCGCGGAAGTCGCTCACCCGCTCCTCCCGCTGCCGGTCGCCCTCGCCCCGCATGACCTTGGCGCCCTCGCCGAGCATGTCGCGGAAGGTCTCGGCGGCCGTGGCCAGCGCGGCGTAGTCGGCGCCGTGCACGAAGTCCTGGGTGACGATGCTGCTCTTCACGTTGCCGTGGTGGCGGCGGCTGATGCGCAGGATGGGCTTGTCACTGCGGGCGTCGAACTCGCCCGCCACCTCGGCCGGCACGCCGGTGGCGCTCAGTTCGCGCAGCTTGGCCTGCAGCGCCACGGCGCTGGCCTCGGCCTGCTCCACGCTGTCGAGGTTGATGGACACGCCGTCGGCCATGGCGCGCAGCGCCTCGGCATCCATGAAGTTGGACAGGCGCGCGATCACGTTTTCGGCCACCTGGTGCTTGCGCGCCAGCTCGCCCAGGGTGTCGCCCTCGAGCGTGGTGCCGTTGGCGCCGCCGGTGAACACCTTGGCGTCCTTGAGCGCGATGCGCAGCAGGAAGTTGTCGAGCGCGGGTGCGTCCTTGAGGTAGAGCTCTTCCTTGCCGGCCTTGACCTTGTACAGCGGCGGCTGCGCGATGTAGATATGGCCGCGCTCGACCAACTCGGGCATCTGGCGGTAGAAGAAGGTCAGCAGCAGGGTGCGGATGTGCGCGCCGTCCACATCGGCGTCGGTCATGATGATGATGCG
>CAZFOT010000068.1:0-14909 GCA_964520365.1 uncultured Hydrogenophaga sp. | reverse complement strand
CGACGCTGCGCCCCCAGATGCTGACCACCACCCGCACGCCAAGAGCTTCCTCATCACCGAGGCGGTGCGCGGCGAAGGGGGCCGGCTGTTGCTGCCGCCTCGCCTGGGCGGCCACCGCTTCATGCCCGACCACGATCCACGTGCCGAACTGGCGCCGCGCGACGTGGTGGCCCGCGCAATCGACTTCGAGATGAAGAAGCACGGCCTGGACTGCGTGCACCTGGACATCTCGCACCAGCCGCCCGCGTTCCTGCAGGAACACTTCCCCAACATCCTGGCGCGCTGCGCCGAGCTGGGCATCGACATCACGCGCGAGCCGATTCCCGTGGTGCCGGCGGCGCACTACACCTGCGGCGGCGTGGTCACCGACCTGACCGGCCGCACCGACATCGCCGGCCTGTACGCGGTGGGCGAGACCACCTGCACCGGCCTGCACGGGGCGAACCGGCTGGCCAGCAACTCCCTGGTGGAATGCATGGTGTTCGCGCAGGCCGCGGTCCAGGCCATTCGCCAGCGGCCCGCCGCCGATACCGCAGCCTTGCCGGGCTGGGACGAGAGCCGCGTCACCGACGCCGATGAACACGTGGTCATCTCGCACAACTGGGACGAGCTGCGCCGCTTCATGTGGGACTACGTGGGCATCGTCCGCACCGACAAGCGGCTGGAGCGCGCGGCCCACCGCATCACCCTGCTGCAGAGCGAAATCCACGAGTTCTATTCGCAATTCCACGTCACGCGCGACCTGCTGGAGCTGCGCAACCTGGTGCAGGTGGCCGACCTGATCGTGATGTCGGCCATGATGCGGCGCGAAAGCCGCGGCCTCCATTTCAGCCGCGACTACCCCGACCTGCTGCCCGAAGCGAAGCCGACCACGCTGGTACCGCCGGCGCGCTGAGCCTGGCGTTCATGAGCACCGCGGGCAACCAGCCGCGCAGGCTGTTGATGAACATCACCTCGCGCACCTGCGCCAGTGCCGCCACCGGCACCACCGCTTCGCGCAGACGGCCTTCGTCCAGCGCCACCTGCCGGCCAATGCCGGGCAGCAGGCCGCAGTCCAGGGCTGGCGTGACCCAGCCCTCGCCGTCGAAGCGCAAGGCCACGTTGCCACGCGTGCATTCGGTCAGTTCGCCATCGTCGTTCCACAGCAGCGTGTCGAACACGCCGGGCAACACGCGCTCGGCCGCCTCGTAGGCCGAACGGCGTGTCGTCTTGTGGCGCACGAACGCCGAATGCGCCGCCGGAAACGGTCGCTCGGCCAGCACCAGTTGCACCGGCCCGAGCGTGGCCGGCATGGCGTGCGCGGAGGCTCGCACCTGGCCATCGCGCGCGCACAGCACACGCACACGCCACCGGCCGGTGGCGTGCACAGTAACCAGCGCCTGCAAGGCGTCGTGCCAGGCCTGCGCCGGCCAGGCGAATCCGAAGCTGCGCGCGGCCTGAGCCATGCGCTCTCGGTGGCGCGCCTCGTGGCGCCACCGGCCGTTGTCGAGCAACAGCGTCTCCAGCAGTTCGAACGGCTCGACCGCGCGCGCGGCAAAAGCCGCCTTGTGGTGCCATTCACGCCATTCGGCACGCGCGCCGGAACCCGCCGTGATGCCGCTGCCCACGCCAAGGCCCAAGGCTTCGCCACGCACGACCACGGTGCGGATGCCGACGTTGAAGGTGGCGCCACCGCCAGGACGCAACACGCCCACCGCGCCGCAGTACACGCCGCGCGGACCGGGCTCGTGCCGGGCGATGCGCCGCATGGCCTGGCGCTTGGGTGCGCCGGTGATGGAGCCGCACGGAAACAGCGCCTGCAACACATCCATCAGCCTCGTGCCCGGTCGGGTGCGCGCGCGCACGTCGGAGGTCATCTGCCACACCGTGGGCAAGGCTCGCACGTCGAACAAGGCGGGCACGCTCACCGAGCCCGGCACCGCCACGCGCGCGAGATCGTTGCGCAGCAGATCGACCACCATCACGTTCTCGGCACGCTCCTTGGGGCTCGACGCCAGGTACGCTGCCTGCGCCGCATCGTCACGCTCGTCGCGGCCCCGTGGGGCGGTGCCTTTCATGGGGCGCGTGAGCACGTGCTCGCCATCCCAGTCGAAGAACAGCTCTGGCGACACGCTGAGCACCTGCTGCTCACCGCTGTCGATGAAGGCCGCGTAAGCAGCGGGCTGCTCGCGCCGCAAGGCATTGAAGAGATCCAGCGCGCTGCCCTGCCGCAGTTCACCCCGCCAGCGGGCAGTGTGGTTGACCTGGTACACCTCACCCGCCTCGATGGCTTGCAGCAATTCAGCCAGGGCAGCGTCGAAGTCTGCACGTGCACAGGGTGCATCGGCCCAGGCCGCGTGCACCGCGCCGCCAGGATGCTTCGTCGTCTCCCCGCAAGCCATCGGCGCGTCGTGCACACCGAACCAGGCCAACGGTCCGTCGGGTGCGTGCGTGGGCAAGGCCGGATCGAACGCGCCAGCGGCTTCATAGGACAACCAGCCCACCACCCATGCACCGCGCTGCGCGGCCGCTTCGGCGGACTCGATCACCCGCCGGACATCCAGCAAGGTGTCGGCCCGCAGCACCGTGCGCGGCGCGCCGAAGTCGAGCTGCAGCGCACCGTGTCGCACCAGGCCGCTCGCCTCGAAAGCCAGGCGGGCGTGCACCCGCCGAGCGCGCGCGGGAATCACGCGGCGCCGATGTCCGGCACCAGCGCGCCAGGGTTCTGGCCGCCGCGCTGCGCGGCCGTGAACGCCAGCATGCGGTCGATCGGCAGCCGCGCGCGCGGGATCAGCGCCGGGTCCACGTGGATCTCATTCAGGCCCTTCTCCAGCACCTGCGCCACGCCCGCCAGCCCGTTCATCGCCATCCAGGGGCAATGCGCGCAGCTCTTGCAGGTGGCGCTGTTGCCGGCCGTGGGCGCCTCGATGAACACCTTGCCCGGGTTCTGCTGGCGCAGCATGTGCATCATGCCGCTGTCGGTGGCCACGATGAATTCGGCCGCATCCAGTTCGCGCGCCGCCTTCAGGATGGCCGAGGTCGAACCCACCGCGTCGGCCAGCGCGACCACGTCGGCCGGGCTCTCGGGGTGCACCAGCACCTTGGCATGCGGGTGCTCCTTCTTCAGCGCCTCCAGCTCGAAGGCCTTGAACTCGTCGTGCACGATGCACGAGCCGTTCCACATCACCATGTCGGCCCCGGTCTCGCGCTGGATGTAGCCGCCCAGGTGCTTGTCGGGCGCCCACAGGATCTTGTGGCCCTTGTCCTTCAGGGCCTTGACGATGTCGAGCGCGCAGCTGGACGTGACCAGCCAGTCCGAGCGCGCCTTCACCGCCGCGCTGGTGTTGGCGTAGACCACCACCGTGCGGTCGGGGTGTGCGTCGCAGAAGGCGCTGAACTCGTCGATGGGGCAGCCCAGGTCGAGCGAGCAGGTGGCGTCCAGGTCCGGCATCAGCACGGTCTTGTCGGGCGACAGGATCTTGGCCGTCTCGCCCATGAACTTGACGCCGGACACCACCAGCGTCTGCGCCGCGTGGTCGCGCCCGAAGCGCGCCATCTCCAGCGAGTCGCTGACGATGCCGCCGGTTTCCTCGGCCAGGTCCTGCAGGTCGGGGTGCACGTAGTAGTGCGACACCATCACCGCATTGCGTTCCTTCAGCAACTGGCGGATGCGCTCCTTGAGCGCGGCGCGCTGTTTCGGGCCGGGCTCGACCGGCACGCGCGCCCAGGCGTGCTGCGTGGGACAAGCGGGCTGTTCGTACTCGACGTCGATCACATCGCTGAATTCGCTGGGTGTCATGGTCGTCTGCCTTGCGTTCATGCGGAAGGGTCAAAGCACCTCGAAGCGCATCGAAAAATCGATCGCCTTGATGTCCTTGGTGAGGGCTCCGATGGAAATGCGGTCGACACCGGTTTCTGCAAGAGCGCGCACGGTCTCCAGGTTCACCCCGCCCGAGATTTCCAGCACGGCGCGCCCGGCGTTGCGGCGCACGGCTTCCTCGAGCGTGGGAATGTCCATGTTGTCGAGCAGCACCATGGTGGCGCCGCTGGCCAGGGCTTCGTCGAGCTGCGCCAGGGTTTCCACTTCGATTTCGACGAAGCGCGCCTGGGGCGCGGTGTCGCGCACCCGCTGCAGCACCGCGGCCACGCCACCGGCGGCGGCAATGTGGTTTTCCTTGATCAGCACCGCGTCGAACAGGCCCACACGGTGATTCACACCGCCTCCCGTGGTCACGGCGTACTTCTGCGCCAGCCGCAGGCCAGGCAGGGTCTTGCGGGTGTCCACGATCTGCGCGCGCGTGCCCGCCACCGCGGCCTTGTAGGTGGCCGTCTTGGTCGCCACGGCAGAAAGCAGTTGCAGGAAGTTGAGCGCGGTCCGCTCGGCGGTGAGCAGCGGCTGGGCAAGGCCCTCGATCTCCAGCACCACCTGATCGGCGGCGCAGCGCTGGCCTTCGGCCACGTGCCAGACCAGGCGTGCCTGCGGGTCGCATGCCCGCACCGCCGCCTCCACCCAAGGTGTACCGCAGATCACGGCGTCCTCGCGGGCCACGATCCGCGCCCGGGTCCGGCGCGCGCCATCGACCAGCGCAGCGGTGAGGTCCCCCGTGCCCACGTCCTCGGCCAGGGCCCGGCGCACGTCGGAAAGCGCCAGTTCCGCCAGGTCGGCCGCGCTGAAATCAGAGAGGTGTTTCATGGGACGCAAGCATAACGGGATCGAATATAGTGCCCCCCATCCGCGGCCCATACCCACAGGGACCCCTCCATGACCCAAGCCTCCCCCTCGTCCCCGACCACCGGCACGCCCTACGGCACCCTGCCGTCGGCCTCGCCGCTGCCCCAGCGCAAGCCCGTGAGCCTGCCCCGCCTGCACGAAATGCGCGAGCGCGGCGAGAAGATCACCATGCTCACCGCCTACGACGCCACCTTCGCCGCCGTGGCCGATGCCGCGGGCGTCGAATGCATTCTGGTCGGCGACTCGCTGGGCATGGTCTGCCAGGGCTTGTCGAGCACGGTGGGCGTTACGCTGGAGACCATGCGCTACCACACCGAAAGCGTGGTGCGCGGCCTGCAGCGCGTGCAGGCCACGGCCTGGGTGATCGGCGACCTGCCGTTCGGCAGCTACCACGAATCCAGGGAGCAGGCCCTGCGCAGCGCGGCCGAGCTGATGCGCGCCGGCGCCCATATGGTCAAGCTCGAAGGCGGCGGCTGGACAGCCGAAACCGTGCGCTTCCTGGTCGAGCGCGGCATACCGGTGTGCGCCCACCTCGGCCTCACGCCGCAGACCGTGCATGCGCTCGGCGGCTACCGGGTGCAAGGCCGCGGCGATGCGGCCGGCCTGCAGCTCAAGCGGCAGGCGCTGGAGCTGCAGGAAGCCGGCGCGGCCATGCTGGTGCTGGAGATGGTGCCCGCCGTGCTCTCGCGCGAAATCACCGAACAGCTCAAGACCTGCCACACCATCGGCATCGGCGCCGGCAAGGGCAAGGCCGGCCAGGTGCTGGTGATGCACGACATGCTGGGCATCAACCTGGGCAAGAACCCGAAGTTCGTCCGCAATTTCATGGAAGGCCAGGCCAGCGTGCGCGACGCCATGGCCGCCTATGTCGCCGCCGTGAAGAGCGGCAGCTTCCCCGACAACCAACTCCACGCGTGGTAACGCCGAGCACACAGCCCCATGAAAATCGTCCACACCATCGACGACCTGCGCGCTGCCCTGCAGCCCTTCGAATCGCCCGCCTTCGTACCCACCATGGGCAACCTGCACCAGGGCCATCTGGCGCTCGTGCGCACCGCCAGGCCGCTGGGCGACGTCACCGTGGCCAGCATCTTCGTCAACCGGCTGCAGTTCGCGCCGCATGAGGATTTCGACACCTATCCACGCACCCTGCAGGCCGACTGCGACCAGCTGGCCGCCGCGGGCTGCGACCTGGTATTCGCACCATCCGAGAAGGACCTCTACCCGGAGCCACAGGGGTTCAAGGTGCACCCGCCCGCCGAACTGGCCGACATCCTCGAGGGGCATTTCCGGCCCGGCTTTTTCGTCGGCGTCTGCACCGTGGTGATGAAGCTGTTCCAGTGCGTGTTCGCGCAGGCCAAGGGCCCCCGGCACGCCGTGTTCGGCAAGAAGGACTACCAGCAGCAAATGGTGATCCGCCGCATGGTGCAGCAACTGGCGCTGCCCGTCACCATCGTCGGGGGCGAGACCGAACGGGCGCCCGATGGCCTGGCCCTGAGCTCGCGCAACAGCTATCTCAGCGAAGCGGAGCGAGCCGAGGCGGTCCAGTTGTCGCTGGCCTTGCGCGCCCTCGCACGCGATGCGCTCGCTGCCGCCGATGGCCTGCCTGCACAGTTGGCCACGCTGGAAGACCGCGCCACCCGGGCCCTGACGCAACGCGGGTGGCAGCCCGACTACCTCACCGTTCGCCGCCGCAGCGACCTTCAGCCTCCACAGGCGTCCGATGCCACGACCGCGCAGAGCCTGGTGGTCCTCGGTGCCGCCCGGCTGGGCAGCACGCGGCTGATCGACAATTTCGAGATTTAGAGCGCTTCCTGCTTGGGGTCGCGGCCCATGAGCGCGGCCACGGCCTGGTCCGGCCGCAACCGGCCTTCGAGCAGAGCCACCACGCCCTCGCTGACCGGCATGTCCACCCCCAGCAGGCGCGCGCGCTGCACCACGGTGCGCGCGCTGTACACGCCCTCGGCCACGTGGCCCAGCGAGTCCACCGCCTGCTGCAGGGTCAGGCCCTGCGCGAGCATCTGGCCGACGCGGCGGTTGCGCGACAAATCACCCGTGGCGGTGAGGACCAGATCGCCCAGGCCCGACAGGCCCATGAAGGTCTCCGCACGCGCGCCCAGCGCCACGCCCAGCCGGGTCATCTCGGCCAGGCCCCGGGTGACCAATGCCGCGCGGGCATTGAGGCCCAGGCTCAGGCCATCGCACAGGCCGGTGGCGATCGCCAGCACGTTCTTGACGGCGCCGCCCACTTCCACGCCCACGATGTCCTCGTTGGCGTACACGCGCAGCGTGGGGCCGTGGAAGGCCGCCACCAGGGCGTCGCGCACGCTGGCGTGCTCGCTGGCGGCCACCAGCGCGGTGGGCTGTCCCAACGCCACTTCCTGGGCAAAGCTCGGGCCGCTGAGCACGCCGGCCTTGAGCGCGGGCGCCACCGCCGCCCGGATTTCGTGGCCCAGCAAGCCGGCAGCCCGGCCCTCGCCCTGCGGGGCCTCGAAACCCTTGCAGAGCCAGGCCACCGGCCCGGAGTGTTCGCGCAGGCCGGCCAGCATGCCGCGCAAGCCGGCCATGGGCGTGCCGATGATCACCAGGTCGGAACCGCCGAGAAAATTCAATGCCGTCCCGGGGTCGGACGCCGTTGGCGCGGCTTCGACCTTCAGGCCGGCAGGCAATGCCACGCCCGGCAAGTAACGGCGATTTTCGCGCGCCTCCCGCATCTCGGCCACCTGGCGGGCATCCCGCGCCCACAGGCTCACCTCGGCATCGGTGCCTGGCTGGCTGGCCGCGTTGACGGCCAGCGCGGTGCCCCACGCACCGGCGCCGAGCACGTCGATCTTCATCGGGCCTGGGCCGCCGTTATTGCGTCACGATGCGCGGCGCCTCTTCGGCCGCCTGCGCCTGCTGCTGCTCGTACATGGCCTGGAAGTTGATCTCGGCCAGATGAACGGGCGGAAAGCCGCCACGCTGGATCAGGTCGGCCACGTTGGAGCGCAGGTAGGGGTACACGATCTGCGGGCAGGCGATGCCCATGATGGGCCCCATCTGCTCCTCCGGCAGGTTGCGGATCTCGAAGATGCCGGCCTGCTTGACCTCCACCAGGAACACCGTCTTGTCCTTGATCTTGGTCTGCACGGTGGCGGTGACGCACACCTCATAGACCCCGTCGGCGGCGGGGCTTGCCTCTACGCCAAGCTGGATGTCCACCGAGGGCTGCTCCTGCTCCAGCAGGATGGCCGGGGAATTGGGTTGCTCCAGCGAAGCCTCCTTGAGGTAGACGCGCTGGATCTGGAAAGTCGGTTCTGGGTTGTCGGCCATGATGGTGTCTCGATGGGTCAAAAGAAAACCCGCTGCCGGTCAAGGGTTCCCGCAGCGGGCGCTGATGGGGAGATTATGTCAGCCCCCGCCAGGCATTCCGGGATGCCTGCTCACGGCTGGAGCATGGGCACGAGCGCCCCGCGGGCGTCGAGCGCATGCAGGTCGTCGCAACCGCCCACATGGGTCTCGCCGATAAAAATCTGCGGCACGCTGGTGCGCCCGGTGAGTTCGGTCATGCGCGCGCGCAGCGCTTGCTCGCCATCGACGAACACCTCCTCCAGATCGACCACGCCACGCCGTTGCAGCAAGGCCTTGGCGCGGCTGCAGTAGGGACAATAGGCGCTGGTGTACATCTTCACGGCGGCCATGGATTCTCCTGAAAAAAAGCGCGAAAGGCGCAAATGATCAGGCCTTCTCCACCGGCAGGCTGGCCGCGCGCCACGCACCCATGCCGCCCGAGAGGGAATGGGCGTTCTCGTAGCCGAGTTTTCTGGCGATGGCCAGAGCGCGGTTGGAACGCGCGCCGGTGGCGCAGACCAGGATGACCGGCGTGGCCTTGTTCTTCACCGTCCCCGGCAGCTTGGCCTCCAGATCGGCCAATGGAAGGTTCTTGGCGCCGATGACGTGTCCGGCCGCGAATTCGGCGGCGTCGCAAACGTCCACCACGACGGCCTTGTCGCGGTTCATCAGCATCACGGCCTCGGTGGGTTTGAGCGATCCGGCACGGCCTCCTGCCGAGACCGCGGGCCACACCAGCATGGCCCCGGCGGAGAACGCCACCGCAATCAGAATCCAGTTTTCGATGAAGAAACTCACAGGGATACCCTTTCTAGACAACCCGGGATTTTAGAATGCTTGGCTGTTCCGCGCGGCGGCCCCCGCCACGGACCAGCCGGCTCCCTGGCGCGCCAAGTGCCGCCGAGGCACTTTTTCCGTTCAAACCGAATCCCTGCCCATGTACAAACTCGTCCTGATTCGCCATGGCGAATCCACCTGGAACCTCGAAAACCGATTCACCGGCTGGACCGACGTGGACCTGACCTCCACCGGGCTGGAACAGGCCAGGAACGCGGGCCGCCTGCTCAAGGCAGAGGGTTACGACTTCGACCTGGCCTACACCAGTGTGCTCAAGCGCGCCACGCGCACGCTGTGGCATGTGCTCGATGAAATGGACCGCACCTGGCTGCCGGTGGTGCACAGCTGGCGCCTGAACGAACGCCACTATGGCGCGCTGCAGGGACTCAACAAGGCCGACATGGCCAAGCAGTACGGCGACGAGCAGGTGCTCATCTGGCGGCGCAGCTACGACACGCCCCCGCCGGCGCTCGATCCCGGCGACGAGCGCTGCGAACGCGGCGACCGCCGCTACGAGAAGCTCAACCCCAACGAAGTACCGCTCACCGAATGCCTGAAGGACACCGTGGCGCGGGTGCTGCCGTTCTGGAACGAGTCGATGGCGCCCGCCATCCGGGCCGGCAAGCGCGTGGTCGTGGCCGCCCATGGCAACAGCATCCGCGCACTGGTCAAGTACCTCGACGGCATTTCGGACGCCGACATCGTGAACCTGAACATCCCCAACGGCATTCCGCTGGTCTACGAGCTCGATGCCGCCCTGCAGCCCATCGGGAGCCGGTACCTCGGCGACGCGGACGCAATTGCCAAGGCCGCGGCGGCCGTGGCGGCGCAGGGAAAAGCCTGAAAAATACCCGCTCGGCACCCGCGCAACCACCGCCCGGCACCCGCGCTCGGCCTTCGTGACGGACTTTGCGGAACCGAAGGCCGGGGCGCCGCTCCAAGGTGTATATTGGTCCGCCAACGGGCCAGAAGGCTTGGCATTGGCGTTAATTTCAGGACATTCGATGGGCAAACAAGTGAGTCACAAGCTGAGAATCGCGGGCTGGGTGGCCATTGGCGCGGTGGCCGGGGCACTCACCACGGTGCAGTTCCAGGCCGTGGCCCGAGGCACCATGGCGCCGCTGCCGCTGGAAGAGCTGCAGCAGCTCGCCGCCGTGTTCGGCATGGTCAAGAGCGACTACGTCGAGCCCGTCGATGAAAAGAAGCTCATCTCGGACGCCATCTCGGGCATGGTCGCCAGCCTCGACCCCCATTCCCAGTATTTCGACAAGAAGTCCTTCAAGGAATTCCGCGAAGGCACCAGCGGCCGCTTCGTGGGCGTGGGCATCGAAATCACCATGGAAGACGGCCTGGTCAAGGTCGTCTCGCCCATCGAGGACTCGCCGGCTTTCCGCGCGGGTCTCAAGAGCGGCGATCTGATCACCAAGATCGACGACACCATGGTCAAGGGCCTGTCCATCAACGACGCGGTCAAGCTCATGCGCGGGGAGCCGCGCACCAAGGTCCTGCTCACCATCTTCCGCAAGGACGAAAGCCGCACCTTCTCCGTGACCATCACGCGCGAGGAGATCAAGACCCAGAGCGTGAAATCGAAGGTGGTCGAGCCCGGCTACGCCTGGGTGCGCGTGTCGCAGTTCCAAGAACGCACCATCGAAGACTTCGCGCGCCGCGTGGAGGACATCTACAAGGCGGATCCCCGGTTGAAGGGCCTGGTGCTGGACCTGCGCAACGATCCGGGCGGCCTGCTCGACGCCGCGGTGGCCCTCTCGGCCGCCTTCCTGCCCGAGAACGTGACCGTCGTCTCCACCAACGGGCAGCTCGAGGACAGCAAGTTCATCTACAAGGCCGTGCCCCAGCACTACCTGCGGCGCGGTGGCACCGACCCCATCCGGCGCCTCACCGAGGCGACCAAGGGCGCCTTGCGCACCGTGCCGCTGGTCGTGCTCGTCAACGAAGGCTCGGCGTCGGCCAGCGAGATCGTCGCCGGCGCGCTTCAGGACCACAAGCGCGCCACCATCATGGGCAGCCAGACCTTCGGCAAGGGTTCGGTCCAGACGGTTCGGCCCCTGGGTCCGGATACCGGGCTGAAGCTCACCACGGCACGCTACTACACCCCGCTGGGCACGTCCATCCAGGCCAAGGGCATCGTGCCCGACGTGCTGGTGGACGAAACCGCCGAGGGCAATGTGTTCGCGGCCCTGCGCACCCGCGAGGCCGACCTGCAGAAGCACCTGGGCAACGGCAGCACCACCGAGCCGCCGATGACGGATGCCCAGCGCGCGGCCGAGCAAAAACGCGACCAGGACCGGGAGCAGGCGCGCCAGCGGCTGGAAGACGAGGCGCGCAAGAACCCCGGCCAGCGCCTGGTGCCCGAATTCGGCAGCGAACAGGACTTCCAGCTCCAGCAGGCGCTCAACCAGCTCAAGGGGCAGGCGGTGCTGGTCAGCAAGACGCAGACCGTGCGCACCGAAGAGAAAACCGAAAACTGATTGCCCGCCAAGACCGGCAGGCACCGCACTTGAACGACGCCCAGCTTCTCCGCTACTCCCGCCACATCCTGCTGAACGAACTGGGTGTCGAAGGACAGGAGAAGCTGCTGGCGTCGCATGCCCTTGTGGTGGGCGCGGGCGGGCTGGGTTCGCCGGTGGTGCTCTACCTGGGCAGTGCCGGGGTGGGCCGCATCACCATCGTCGACCACGACCGGGTGGACGAAACCAATCTCCAGCGCCAGATCGCCCACAACCTGGCGCGCGTGGGCCACCCCAAGGCCGAATCGGCCCGCGATGCGATTGCCGCCATCAACCCCGACGTGGTGGTGGACGTGGTCACGGTGCGCGCCGACGCCGGCCTGCTGAAACAACTGGTCGCCCGGGCCGACGTGGTGCTCGACTGCACGGACAATTTTGAAACGCGCCACGCCATCAACCAGGCCTGCGTGGCGCACCGCAAACCCCTGGTGTCGGGCGCCGCCATCCGCATGGACGGCCAGCTCGGCGTGTACGACCCGCGCCAACCCGGCAACCCCTGCTACGCCTGCGTATTCCCGGAAAACAGCGGCGTGGAAGAAACCCGCTGCGCCACCATGGGCGTGTTCGCGCCGCTGGTGGGCATCGTCGGAACGCTGCAGGCGGCCGAGGCGCTCAAGCTGCTGACCGGCATGGGGTCGCGCCTGGTCGGGCGGCTGCTCATGATCGACGGGCGGGACATGGCGTTCAATGAAATTGCCTTGCCGCAGAACCCGCACTGCCTTGTGTGCGGGCAGCCCCGAAGGGATTGAGCCTCGCCCCCGATCAAGGTCCCGGGCAAGGCCCGTAGCGTCGCCGGAAATCCAGGGGCAATTCGGGATCGGGATCCGAGAACAGGCCTTTGCCCAGCCTGCGGGCCGCGGCCTCTTCCTGTGCATAAGGTCCCAGGCTGCGCCGCCATCGATACGACCAGGCATGGCCTTCGCTGACCAGGCGCGCCGAAACGTCTTCGCCCCGCACGCTCAGCTTCACCACGGCCCTGCCGTAGTCGTCGTGGCGGCGCACGGCCACGAGCACCTCCCGGTCCGACACCAGCGCAGCCAGCGCGTCGCGCGACGCCACGCCACCCGGCTGGCAGATCTCGGGCGCATCGATCCCGTCCAGCCGCAGCTTGCGGTAGCGTCCGCCGGCCAGCGGCCGCACCCACAAGGTGTCGCCATCGAAGACGCGGGTCACCTTCGCCGCATACACGGCGTTGTCTTCCCGGTCGGCGCCCGAGGCGCCCGCCGGCCAGGCCATCCACCACAGCAGGCCCAGCAGCAGGACAACCCTGCCCGCGGGCCGCCGCGAGCCCCATCGCCGTCGAAAAACGGTCCATCCAGTCACATCGCTCATCCAGCGAGTCTGCCACTGGTTGAACAACCCCTAAACCGCCATGTAGCGCCCCGGCCGGTGATTGATGGCCAGCGTCATGTTGAGCACGACCGCGCCCAGGACCGACCAGAACACCTGCGACCCATCGACCACCCAGAAGGCGGCCAGCACGATGGAAGCGTCCATGGCCATTTGCAGATGGCCCGCGCGCCATCCGAAGCGCTCCTGAAGGTACAGCACCAGCACGTTGAAACCACCCAGGCTGGCACGGTGGCGAAACAGCATCAGCATGCCCGCCCCCATCAGCAGCCCTCCCAGCACCGAGGCCCATCCGGCCGACAACGCGCCAAAGGTGATTCCGCTAGGGAGCCACTGGACAAACACCGCCAGCAGCGCCACGGCGGCCAGGGTCTTGAGCGTGAAGGCCCATCCCATGCGGCGCACCGCCAGGCCATAGAAGGGCAGATTGATCACGAAGAACACCAGGCTGAAGTTCCACCCGGTGGCGTAGTGCAGCAAGAGCGCCAGCCCCGCCGTGCCTCCGGTGAGCAGACCGGCATGCTGGAACATGACCACGCCCAGGGCGACGAACAAGGTGCCCGCCAGCAAGGCCTGCGCATCCTCGTGCGGTCGGTGCCGCGCAGGCAGCGCGGCGGTCGGTTCGACCGCTGGCGGGGGATGAAGCGTGGACATGGCCGTTGGGAAGGAAGCCGGAACAGGCCCCAGTGTCCGGCCGCGAGCGGCTTGCACCCTTGATGCAGGTCAGAGCCTTTGCACGCAGCCCCCGCACCCTTTCACAGCAGCCACCCACCGAGCTGCACCCCGATGCCGAGCGATCGGGTGCGGTGGTTGTAGTCGATCAGGCTTTCACCATAGCCATCGAACCATTGCACGTAGCCGCGCAGGTTCTTGTACAGGGGGTAGCTCCAGTCCAGTTGGTAGGCGCCCTTGCGGGTGCCGAAGTTGCGCCGCCACATCGCGCTGAACTCGCTTTCCCCGAACCGGTAGATGCCCGTGAGCTCGAAACGGCCCATGAAATCGACGATGTCGCGGTTGTCGTCCTTGTCGGCGTCTTCCCGGATGCGCTGCCAGACCCTGGCGTTGAGCGCCACCGGTCCGCGTTCGTAGAGCGTTTCGAGAAATACGCGGTTCCAGCTGCGCGACAAGGGGCCGGCCTGCCCGTTGGACTGGTGGTTGAGGCCGAGGTTGTACACCCTGAAGCGGCCACCGAGAAACGGCGCGTCGCCGCGCCATCGCAGCCACACCTCGGGTTCGTGGTTGGTCTCCCGGAACGGCGACGAGATTTCCTTGTTGAACACCTGCCAGAACGACCGGTTGGTGTAGCCGGCGATCACGTCGGCCCGGCCATCGAAGAGGTTGAGCGCCAGCGGCACCTTCAGGCTGATCTGGAACTTCGCCTCGTTGCGGTCCAGCACCGGCGCCACGTCCGGGAAGGCGGCGTGGAACGGGGCCGCGTTCGGGTTCGTGAACTGGCGCGCCACCAGCAGATAGGAAGGCCGGTTCAGCGTGAGCGCATAGGGATTGTCGTAGGCCGCCCATTCGCCGGCCAGCCGGCTGCTGCTGCTCGCCAGCGGCGCGGCCTCGGCACGGAGCTCCATGTCGGCAATCGTGGAAGGCTCGGGCTTCGGCGCGTCCTGGGCTTCAGGGGTGGGCTGGCACGATTGGCGCACCTCGGCCAGGGTCGCGGTCGGTGGCATGCTGCGCAGGCGTTCCAACAGGCAGCGCTCGGTGGCATTCGCGTCGGCGCTGGCCACGGCCGCCTGCGTGGGCACGGGCGCGTCCACCGTGCAATGAAGCGGTGGCTGGTTGTCGAGCAGCAAGGTCGCGCTGTCTTGCTGGCCACGGAAAACATGCCGCCCATCGCCGTAGGCGAAACCCACCTCGGCTTCCCGGGCCGGCAGTTCCAGCACTTCGCCGGTGGGCAGGGCCACGATCAATTGCGCCCGATCGGCCGCCAGGCGCACGACCAGCGGCTGGTCGGTGCCGCATTGGTAGCGCAGTTCGCCGTCGGAGCGGCCAACACCGGCTGCCGCGGCAGCCAGCGGCAGAAGCGATGCGGACAAGACGGCCAGGAGGCCAGCCGGCTTCTCGAAGAACACGCGGATGCGCATGAGGCGGAGTCTCCGTGCTGAAGGATCGGTGGTTGATCCAACGCATTATGGAGACTCCCG
>CAZFOT010000067.1:0-15014 GCA_964520365.1 uncultured Hydrogenophaga sp. | reverse complement strand
CAACGTCTACATGCAGGACGCCGCCGACTGGGGCGTGGCCGCCCTGGAGCGCGCCGCGCAGGGCCTGACCTGCACCACCGCGGTCCACATCTGCTACGGCTACGGCATCCAGGCCAACGTGGACTGGAAACAGACGCTGGGCGAGGAGTGGCGCCAGTACGAACAGATCTTTCCGGCGCTTGCCCGAAGCAGCATCCAGCAGGTGAGCCTGGAGTGCTTCCACTCGCACGTACCGCCCGAACTGATGAAGCTGCTCGCAGGCAAGGATGTGATGGTGGGCGTGATCGACGTGGCCAGCGACGTGATCGAAACCCCCGAGCAGATCGCCGACACCATCGGCATGGCGCTGCAGCACGTGCCCACGGACAGGCTGATCGCCTGCACCAACTGCGGCCTGGCGCCCATGAGCCGAGAAGTGGCCCTGGCCAAGCTCGAGGCACTGGCACAGGGCGCGGCGCTGGCGCGGCAGCGCTACGGCGGCTGAGCGGGGCGCATGCCCGGCCCTCGCAAAGGGTTGATCCGCATCAACCGGGCCGTGTCCGGTGTGTGATCGAATGGGTTTATCCCAGACGAACAATGTGACAAACGACACCTCGCCGACGGCCGATCCCGTTTTCATCGCCCAAGGCCTGACCAAGGTCTATGGCGACGGCCCTACCGCCGTCCATGCCCTGCGCGGCGTGGATCTGGCCATCGTGCGCGGCGAATTCGTGGTGCTGCTCGGCGCCTCGGGCAGCGGCAAGTCCACCCTGCTCAACATCCTGGGCGGCCTGGACAGCGCCAGCGCCGGCACCGCGAAATGGACGCACCAGGGCCAGACCCACGAACTCACCGGCGCGAGCGACGCCGAGCTCACGCGCTACCGGCGCGAGCACGTGGGCTTCGTGTTCCAGTTCTACAACCTGATTCCCAGCCTGACGGCGCGCGAGAACGTCGCCCTGGTGACCGACCTGGCCGAGGACCCGATGGCGCCCGAGGACGCGCTCGCGCTGGTGGGCCTGGGCGAGCGGCTGGACCACTTCGTCTCGCAGCTCTCGGGCGGCGAGCAGCAGCGCGTGGCGATCGCGCGGGCCATCGCCAAGCGGCCGGCCGTGCTGCTGTGCGACGAGCCCACCGGCGCGCTCGACTGCGCCACCGGCGTGATGGTGCTGCAGGCGATCGAGCGCGTGAACCGCGAGCTGGGCACCACCACCGTCGTGATCACGCACAACGCGCCGATCGCCGACATGGCCGACCGTGTGCTGCGCCTGGCTGATGGCCGCATCGTCGATGCGCGCGTGAACCCCCACAAGGTGGCCGCGGCCACGCTCAAGTGGTGAGGCGCCGGCCATGAAGGCGATCCACATCAAGCTCTGGCGCGACCTGCGGCGGCTGCGCGCGCAGGTGGCCACCATCGCCATGGTGGTGGCCATCGGCGTGGCCGGCTTCGTCGGCATGTTCTCGGTGCACGCCTCGCTGCAGGGTTCGCGCGACGATTTCTACCGCGACAACCGCCTCGCCGACGTGTTCGCCAGCGTCAAGCGCGCGCCGGTGCACCTGGGCGAGCGGCTGGCCGCGATCGACGGCGTGGCCGAGGTCCGTCTCGACGTGGTGTTCGACGCGCAGATCGCGCTGGCCGGCGCCGACGCGCCGGTCACCGGCCGCTTCATCGGCCTGGACCTGGCCCGCGCGCACGCCCAGCGCCAGGGCCTCAACGCGCTCACCCTGCGCAGCGGGCGCTGGCCCGAGCGCACCCGCGAGCTGGAGGCGGTGGTGAGCGATCGCTTTGCCGTGGCGCGCGGCTTGAAGCCCGGCGACCGGGTCAACGCCATCCTCAACGGCCGCCTGGAGCGCGTGCACCTTGTGGGCACCGCGATCTCGCCCGAATACGTGTTCGCCGCGCGCGGCGCCATGCCCGACGATCAGACCTTCGGCATCTGGTGGATCGACAGCGAACGCATGCAACACGCCTTCGACATGCAGGGCGCGTTCAACCAGGCCGCGCTGCGGCTGGATGCCGGCGCGCGCGAGTCCGCCGTGATCGAGGCCACCGACCGCCTGCTCGACGCCTACGGCACGCTGGGCGCGGTCGGGCGCGACAAGCAGCTCTCGGCCAGGATCGTGGCAGACGAGCTCTCGCAGCTCAAGGTGATGGGCACGGTGCTGCCGGCCATCTTCCTCGCCGTGGCCATGTTCATCCTCAACGTGGTGATCAACCGCCAGGTGGCCACGCAGCGCGGCCAGATCGCCGCGCTCAAGGCGCTGGGCTATGGCGAAGGCGCCATCGCGTGGCATTACATCCAGCTCGCGCTGGTGATCGCCGGCCTGGGCGTGCTGGCCGGGCTGGCCCTGAGCGTGTGGATCGGCCAGGCCATGCTCGGCCTGTACGACGAGGTGTTCCGTTTCAACCGCCTGGCCTACGTCACCACGCCCTGGCTGGTGGCCGCGGCGGCGGCCATCGCCGCCGTGGCCGCCGCGCTCGGCACCTGGACCGCCATCCACGCCGTGGTGCGGCTCAAGCCCGCGCAGGCCATGCAGCCGCCGGCGCCGCCGCGCTACCGCCGCACGCTGATCGAACGCATGGGCCTGGGCCGCCGGGTGAGCGCCGGCGCGCTCATGGTCATCCGCGACTTCGAGCGCCGCCCCTGGCGCGCGGCCTTCACCGTGACCGGCATCGCGATGGCGGTGGCGCTGCAGATCTCGGGCGCCTTCTGGATCGACGCGATCGCACACATCTTCGACGTGCAGTTCCGCCAGGTGCAGCAGGGCGACGTGCTGGTCAACTTCCACAAACCGGTGCCGCTGTCGGTGGCGCGGGACCTGCGGCGCCTGCCCGGCGTGACCAGCGCCGAGCCGTACCGCAGCGAGCCGGTGCGCGTGCGCCTGCGCGAGCGCAGCGAAGACGCCGCGCTCATGGGCCTGGAGCAAAACGCCCAGTTGATGCGCGCCGTGGACGAGGCCCGCGGCCCGATGGCCATGCCGGCGCAGGGCCTGGTCATGTCCTCGCTGCTCGCGCGCGCCATCGGCGCGAACGTGGGCGACCGCGTGTGGGTGGAGTTCCGCCTGTGGAACCAGACGCGCGCCGAAGTGGCGGTGGTCGACATCGTGCACACCATGATGGGCAAGCAGGCCTTCATGCGGCTGGACGCCATGAACGCGCTGGCGCGCGACGGCGAGGGCGTGGCCGAGGCCGCGCTGCAGGTGGACCCGCTGGCCATGCCCGCGTTCTGGGAAGCGGTCAAGGCCGCCCCGGTGATCAACGCGGTGTTCGACAAGGCGAGCACCATGGCCAGCTTCAACGAGACCACCTCGCGCAACATGGGCGTGTTCAGCGGCATCCTCACGCTGTTCGCCATCGCCATGGCGGTGGGCATCGTCTACAACGCCGCGCGCATCACGCTCTCGGAGCGCGCCTGGGAACTCGCCAGCCTGCGCGTGCTGGGCATGACGCGCGCCGAGGTCTCGGTGCTGCTGCTGGCGCAGCTCGGCGCCGAGTTGCTGCTGGCACTGCCCATCGGCGCCGCCGCCGGCTGGGCCCTGGCCACGCTGCTGATGCGCCTGATGTCGTCCGACAGCATCGATTTCCCGGTGGTCATCGAACCATCGACCTACGCCCTGGCCGCCCTGATCGTGCTCGCCGCCGGTGTGGTGAGCGCGCTACTGGTGCGCCGCCAGATCGACCGGCTGGACCTGGTGGCCGTCTTGAAAGTACGCGAATGAACCGAACCCGAACGAACGGATGGCTGCGCCGCTACGCGCCCTGGGTGCTGGCGGCGGTGTTGGTGATCGGCCTGGCCGTCTGGGCCTTCCAGCCGCGCCCACTGCTCGTGGAGGTGGCCAGCGTCACCGTGGGCCGCTTCGAGCAGGTGATCGAGGAAGACGGCCAGTGGCGCCTGAAGCAGCGCTACCTGGTCGCAGCACCCACGCTGGCGGAGCTGGCGCGGCCCACGCTGAAGGTGGGCGACACCGTGAAGGCCGGCGACGTGGTGGCCACGCTCGCGCCCGCAGCGCCGCAGATGATCGATGCCCGGACCCGGGTGGTGCTGCAGCAGCGCGTGGGCAGTGCCGATGCCGCTCGCCGCGCCGCCGCTGCCCAGTTGCAGCGGCTGCAGACCGCGCAGGCGCAAGCCGCCCTGGAGGCCGAGCGCGCCGAGAAGCTCGCGCGCGACAACTTCATCGCGCCCTCGGCGCGCGACCAGGCGGCGCTGGCCCTGCGCTCGGCGCAGCAGGCTCTGGAAGCCGGCCGCGCGGAGCTGCGCGCCGCCGAGTTCGCCCTGGCCGAAACCCGCGCCGCGCTGGCGCAGTCGGAACCGGCCGCGGGCGCACGCGCCGACGGACTCTGGCACCTGAAGAGCCCGGTCGATGGCCGGGTCGTCAAGCTGCACCTCGACAGCGCGGCCACCGTCCAGGCCGGACAGGCGCTGCTGGAGATCGGCGACACGACCGCAGTGGAGGCGGTGATCGACGTGCTGTCCACCGACGTGCCGCAGATCGCGCCCGGCGCGCCGGTGCAGCTCTCGCTGGGCGCGTCGGCACCCGTGCTGCAGGGCCGGGTGGAACGCATCGAGCCGGTGGCGTTCACCAAGGTGTCCGCGCTGGGCATCGAGGAGCAGCGCGTCAACGTGATCGTCGAAGCGCTGCCGGACACCGCTGCGGCCGCATGGACCGGGCTCGGCGACGGCTTCCGCGTCGATGCTCGCATCACCGTGTCGGCCCGGGACGCTGCCCTGCTGGTGCCCACCGCCGCGCTGGTGCGCGACGGCAGCCAGTGGCGGGTGCTGGTGATGGATGCCGGGCGCGCCCAGGCGCGGACCGTCACCGTGCTGGACCGCAATGCCGACATGGCCAGCGTGGAAAGCGGTGTGGAAGGCAGCGTCAGGGAAGGCGATCAGGTGCTTCTCTACCCGGGCACCACCATCCAGACTGGCCAGGCAGTGAAAAACAGAGCACCCCCCGCGTCGCCTTCGGCGCCTCCCCCCTCAAGGGGGGCGACACCTTAGGCCCGGCAAAGCCGGTTCCTCGGTGTCTCTGGACTGCGCTGCTTCATGCGCTGCCAGCCGCGCGCAGCGCGGCGCGGGGGGTATCAATCCCCTCCTTGAAAACCGCCCGCGCGGTACGTCAGCACGAGTGTGTCGCGCCAGCCCAGGACACCGGCTTCCAGCGGCTGGATGGGCGTGCTTTCGTGGATCACGCGCGCGTCGTCCAGCAGCAGCAGCGACCACGGCTCGCGCAGCGTGAAGCGCTGGCCGCTGGGGCCGTTGGCCTCGAACACGCGGCTCTCACCGCCCTTGATCCGGTGCCGGTTCACCATGAACACCGCCACCAGGTCCACACCGTCGCGGTGCGCGCCTTCGGGCGTGGGGCGCCCGATGCCATCGGCGGTGTCGATGCGGAACGGGTGCGCCTCCACGTACCACGGCCGCGGGCCGCGCAGGGCCGATGCCGTCTCCCCCAGGCGCGCCAGCAGGCGGCCCCACACGGGCTGCCCCACGGTGGCCGGGTCCATGGGCGCGAACCAGCGCTGCATGCCGCCGTGCAGCGCGTTGTACTCCAGCGGCTGCCAGTGCGCGCGGTGCGACACCTGCCGGACCTGATCGCCGTCCACCACGAAGCAGCCGTGCCGCCGGCGCCGGTAGTGGCCGCCGTCCTTGAGGTATTCGTCGGGCGGCAGGTCGTCCCAGCCCGCGTGCAGTTGGTCCAGGTCGGCGGGCGGCGCGTCCAGCCACGCTTGCACGCCGGCCGCGCTGACGATCGCAAAACCGTGGGCCTGGAGCTGCCTGTCCACGTCGGACGGCGGCGCATAAGGGGGTTGGAATTCGCTGGTCATGGCCACCCAGTGTAGCGGCCGGCCGCGCCGCGCAAGGAGGCCATGCAGGCCATGGGCAAGGCATGCGTGGGCATTTTCTGCGCTGGATCAAGACCCGGGACCACACGCGCTGTCAAGCTGTCGGCATCGCCATGGCGAAGCACGAACGAGGTACGAGATGAAAACTGTCATCAAATGGTCGAATGCCCTGCTGCTGGACTTTGCCCCGATGGATGACGCGCACCGGGCATTCGTGGACCTGCTGGCGCAGGCGCAGACCGCGAGCGACGAGGCACTGCCGCTGGCCTGGGCCGCCGTCCTGGATCACACGGCCCGGCACTTCGGACAGGAAGACACGTGGATGCGCAAGACCGGTTTCGCGTCGGCCCGCAACCACACCTTGCAACACCGGGTGGTGCTCAACCTGCTGCGCGAAGGCCTGGCCATGGCCGAGGCCGGGCAACTGGCGCCGGTGCGCGAAATGGCCAGCGAACTCGGGGCGTGGTTCACCAAGCACACCCAAGCGTACGACGCCGCCCTGGCCCTGCACATGCGGCGCCAGATGCCGGCCGGGCCGGGCCACGCCAGCGGCATGGGGTAAACCATGTGAAATCCATCCTGTGGGCATAGCTATATTTTTGGCCAGACAGGAGGATCTCCATGGCCGATGCCATCGACGCCGAACCCAGCGAGGAGTCGGCCAGTGCGAACGACGAAAGAGCCCGGCTGCTGGCGCGGCGCGAGGCCGACCAGCGCCGGGGTCCGTCGGTGTTCTCGCTGCCGCTGGCCGACCTCCGCCCCACCGACCCTTTTCAATGGCTGCGCCTGGGCTGGGCCGACTTCAGGCGCTGCCCGCGCATCGGCCTGTTCTATGGCCTGTGCTTCTTCGCCATGGGCCATGCGCTGCTGGCGGTGTTCCAGAACGCGCCGGCCTACGTGCTGGCGCTGAGCGCGGGCTTTCTGCTGATGGGGCCGTTCCTCTGCCTGGGCCTCTACGACGCCAGCAAGGCCATGCAGACGCGGTCGCACCAGCCGTCGCTGAGGGCTTCGCTGCTGGCGTGGCGCCCCACCAAGGGCACCATGGGCATCTTCGCCGGCGTGCTGCTGATTCTCGAACTGCTGTGGGGCCGCGCCTCGCTGGTGGTGTTCGCGGTGACCTTCAACACCATGCCCTCGACCGAGAAGCTGCTGCCCCAGCTCGTCAACCCCGAGAACCTGGGCTTCCTCGTCACCTACACCCTGGTCGGCGGCCTGTTCGCGGGCCTGATCTTCGTCACCAGCGCGATCTCGATCCCCATGATCATGGACCGGCAGGTGGACGCCATCTCGGCCGGCCTCACCAGCATCCGCGCCTGCCTGCAGAACCCGGGCGTGATGCTGATCTGGGGCGCGCTGATCACGCTGCTGGTGGTCCTGGCGATGCTGCCATTCTTCCTGGGCCTGTTCGTGGCCGGCCCCATCATCGGCCACGCCACCTGGCACGCCTACCGGCGCATCGTGCCCCAGGATGCCCCTGTGCCGCAGCGCCCAGCGCACGATCCGCAACGAGCGCAGTGACCAGCCAGGGGCAGCAAGGGACGGCTCCGCCGGCCCGAAATGCCGTCCCCCCTCGAAGCGCCGCAGGCGCGCCACGGAGGGGGGAAGCCGCAAAGCGGCGCAGGGGGGAGTCCTACATCCTCACGACCAGGCGCCCGCGCACCTTGCCCGCCAGGATGTCGCTGGCCGCGGCGATAGCGTCGGACAGGCCGATCTCCCGGGTGATGGCCGCGAGTTTCTTGCGGCTGAGTTCGGCGGCGAGTTCGCTCCATGCCGCCTCGCGCCGGGCCATCGGGGCCATCACGCTGTCGATGCCGTACAAGCTGACGCCGCGCAGGATGAAAGGCGCCACGCTGGCAGGCAGGTCCATGCCCTGGGCCAGGCCGCAGGCCGTCACCGCGCCGCCATAGCGGGTGCTGGCGCAGGCGTTGGCCAGGGTGTGGCTGCCCACCGAGTCGACCACGCCGATCCAGCGTTCCTTCTGCAGCGGCTTGCCGGGCTCGCCCAAAGGACCACGCTCGATCACCTCGGCCGCGCCCAAGGCCTTGAGGTAGGCGGCCTCTTCCGGCCGGCCGGTCGAGGCCACCACGGTGTGGCCCCGGCCCGCGAGCAAGGCGATGGCCACGCTGCCCACGCCGCCATTGGCGCCCGTGACCAGCACCTCGCCATCGCCGGGCGCCACGCCGCTGGCCACCCAGTGCCGCTGCAGGGCCTGCACGCACAGCATGGCGGTGTACCCGGCGGTGCCGATGGCCATGGCGTCGGCCGCGCTGAACGCCTTGGGCAGCGCCACCAGCCAGTCGCCCTTGACGCGGGCTTTCTGCGCCAGGCCGCCCCAATGCGTCTCGCCCACGCCGAACCCGTTGAGCAGCACGCGGTCGCCCGCCGTCCAGCGCGGGTGCCGGCTTTCGGTCACGGTGCCGGCGAAGTCGATCCCCGGCACCATGGGGAAGCTGCGCACCACCGGCGAGCGTCCGGTGATCGCCAGGCCATCCTTGTAGTTGAGGGTGGAGCATTCGACCGCCACCGTGACGTCGCCCACCGACGGCAGCTCGGCCTCGTCGAGTTCGGTCAGCGCGCAGCGGTAGCCGCTCTCGGGCTTGGTGATCAGCAGGGCCTTGAACATGGTTGCTCCTTGATGAGGTTGTGATTCGTCATCGGTCCGAAGCCTGCGGCATCGGGCTCAGGACGGCGTGCCCTGCCCGGCGCCCTCGCGCCACAGGCGCACCGCCAGCCACCAGCCCAGGGCCGCATCGCACAAGGCCAGCAGGCTCAGTATCCAGCGGATGGCGTCGGCCGGCTGGGCCAGGTGCACGTACCAGACGAGCAGCGATGACGTGGCGTTGAGCGCCACCATGAGCCAGAACATGCCCCGCCGGGGCTGCCAGATGCGCTTGAGCGACCGCCATTCGAATTGCATCCGGTCATTGTGCCGTGCCCACCGCCGCCCGTTCCTGCTCCTGCAGCAGGCGCCACATCACCTTCCCGCTGCCGCTCTTGGGCAGGGCATCGGCGAACGCCACGGTGCGCGGGCACTTGTAGACCGCCATGTGCTCGCGGCACCAGTCGATGATGTCGTGCTCCGTGGTGTTCCCGCGCGCGGCCTCGCGCAGCACCACCACGGCCTTCACGCTCTCGCCGCGGTAGGCATCGTGGGTGGCGATCACGCAGGCCTCGGCGATCGCCGGGTGGCGGAACATCAGGGTCTCCACCTCGGCCGGCCAGACCTTGAATCCACTGGCATTGATCATGCGCTTCAGGCGGTCGGTGATGAAGAAGTAGCCGTCCTCGTCCACGCGGCCGAGGTCGCCGGACCGGAAGTAGCGCTCGCCCTCGAAGGTAACGAACGCGGCCTCGGTGGCGTCCGGGCGCTTCCAGTAGCCGGCGAACACCATCGGCCCGCGGATGATGATCTCGCCCGTTTCGCCCGGCGGCATTTCCTGCAGCGTCTCGGGGTCCACCACGCGCGCGTCCACGCTCACGAAGGGAATGCCCAGGCACTGCTGCTTGGGCGCATCGGGCGGGTTGTTGTGCGAGGGCGCGGCGGTCTCGGTCAGGCCGTAGCCTTCGGCGTAGCGCAGACCGTACTGCTCGAACAGGCGCTGGGCCACCGCCTGCGGCATGGCCGCGCCGCCGCCACCGATGAGCTTGAGGCTGGAGAGGTCGAACCGCGCGAAGTTCGGGCTGGCCAACAGGTCGATCACCATGGTGGGGATGTTGGTCCAGTGGGTCACGCGCCAATGCGAGATCAGGCGGCCGGCGAGTTCACGGTCCCAGCGCGGCATGACGACCAGGGTGGCGCCGGTGTAGACGCCGCTGTGCATGCCCACCACCATGCCGGTGATGTGGAACATCGGCACCACCAGCAGCGCGACGTTCTCGGCCGACCCATTGCCCCACAAGCTGCCGGCCACCGCGTTGTGCATCACGCTGGCGTGGGTGTGCATGCAGCCCTTGGGCAGGCCGGTGGTGCCGCTGGTGTAAGGCAGCACCGACAGATCCTGCGGCGTGCGGTCGTGCACCGGCGGCTCGTGCGCGCAGGCCAGCGCATCGGCCCAGTCGGCCACGGTGCCGCCGGGCAGCACGGGCGTCGCATGCCGCTGCTGCAGCCAGTCGGCCCAGGGCACCGGCACCTCGGCCCGCGGACCCATGGCGTCGTGGTAGTGGGCCACCACCAGATGCCGCAGGCGCTCGGCCTCGGGCAGTTCGGCGCTGGCCCGCAGCAGCTCGGGCGCGAGATCGGCGGCGGCGATGGCCACGCGCGCATCCGGGTCGGTGATGCAGTGCTTGAGCTCCTCGGCCCGGTTCATGGGGTTGACCGGCACCACCACCGCGTTGGCGCGCAGGATCGCGAAGTGCGCCACCACCCACTGCGGGCAGTTCTGCATCAGCAGGATCACCCGGTCGCCAGCCCGCACGCCCTGGGCATGCAGGTGCGCGGCCATGCGCTCGGCCTGCTCGAACAGCTCGCGGTAGGTGAGCACGCGATCGAAGAACACGAGCGCGGCCTTGTCCGGGTAGCGCCGCGCGCTGACCTCGAGGTTGAACCACAGCGATGTGGCCGGTGGCGTCAGCGCACGCGGCACGCGCGCGGGCCAGAAGCGGTGGTGCAAACGCTCGGCCACGCGGGCCGGCATCGGCCCTTGTGGCGGTGGGCTGGTCATGCGCTGTCTCCGGTATCCGTTGTTGTGCGGCAAGGATACGGGGGCTTGGCTGCGCCGGAAAACGCCGCTTGTCACGCGAGAGACGTCCGGTCGCGCTGGCGCCGACTGGCACGGAACCTGCGTGAGATTCCCATCGGGTCTGGCCAGCAACCGGAACGATGGCGTCATGAATAATTTGCATGATCCAACCACGTAAACCCCGATGTCCGCCCCATTCGGTCGGGCTAAAGTCGTCCTGCGGCAGGGTTACGCACGCTTACGGTGCGTCACCGGGCCGACAGACAAACACCCAAACACAAATTGGAGAGACCTGATGAAATTGAAATCCCTGAAACTGACCGCTCTGGGCTTGAGCGCGGCCGCCGCCATGGCGAGCATGCCCGCCCACGCCGGCAAGGACCTGGACGCGGTCAAGTCGCGCGGCACCCTGGTCTGTGGTGTCAGTACCGGTCTGGCCGGCTTCTCGGCCGCCGACAGCCAGGGCAAATGGAGCGGGCTCGATGTGGACGTGTGCCGTTCGGTGGCCGCCGCCGTACTGGGCGACGCCCAGAAAGTGCGCTACGTGCCCCTGAACGCGGCGCAGCGTTTCACGGCCCTGCAGTCGGGCGAGGTCGATCTGCTGCCTCGCAACACCACCTGGACCCTGACCCGCGATGCCTCGCTGGGCCTGCATTTCACGGGCGTGAACTTCTTCGACGGCCAGGGCTTCATGGTGCCCAAGAGCCTGAACGTCAAGAGCGCCAAGGACCTCAAGGGCGCCACGGTGTGCGTGCAGTCCGGCACCACCACCGAGCTCAACCTGAGCGACTACTCGCGCGCCAACAACCTGAACCTGCGCCCCATCGTGTTCGCCGAGCTGGCCGCCACCAACGCCGCCTACTTCGCCGGCCGCTGCCAGGCCTACACCACGGACGCATCGGGCCTGGCCTCGATCCGCTCCAAGGAGGCCGCCAAGCCCGATGACCACATCATCCTGCCCGAGCTGATCTCCAAGGAACCTCTCGGCCCGGCCGTGCGCCGTGGCGACGACGAGTTCTTCGCCATCGTGAAGTGGGTCGGCTACGCGCTGCTCGAAGCCGAGGAACTCGGCATCACCGCCGCCAACGTCGAGCAGATGAAGAAGGACAGCAAGAACCCCAACGTGCTGCGCCTGCTCGGCGGCGGCAACGAGGACACCGGCAAGCTGCTGGGCCTGGACAAGGACTGGGCCGTGCGCGCCGTCAAGGCGGTGGGCAACTACGGTGAAGCCTACGAGCGCAACATCACCCCGATCGGCCTGCCGCGCGGCGTCAACGCGCTGTGGAACAAGGGCGGCCTGATGTACCCGATGCCCGCTCGCTGATCACACGGCTCGGGTTGACAACGCCGGCTCGGATTTCCTGCCGGCGTTGTCGTATCTGGGGCTTCCCGCCCCCTCCCTTACAGGAGATTTCCTTGAATCCCCCCACCAAACCTCCCCGGCCGCAATGGTCGTGGCGAAGCCGCGCCGGACGCGGCCTGATCTACCAGGCGATCGCCCTCGTGCTGATCGGCCTGGGCGTCTGGTTCCTGGCCCACAACACCCAGGAGAACATGCGCATCCGCGGCATCCAGAGCGGCTTCGACTTCCTGGGCTCGGCCGCCGGTTTCGACATCGGCGAAACCCTCATCAACTACGACCCGAGCGAGACCTATGGCAAGGCCATCTGGGTCGGCGTGCTCAACACGCTGCGCGTGGCCGTCATCGGCATCATCCTGACCACCATCCTCGGCGTGCTGCTGGGCGTGGGGCGCTTCTCGCGCAACGGCCTGGTGCGCGGCATCTGCTATGGCTATGTCGAGCTGTTCCGCAACGTGCCCATCCTGCTGCAGATGCTGATGTGGTACCTGTTCTTCGTCGAAGTGCTGCCCCCTCCCGGCGAGGCCTGGAACATCGGCAATCTGTTCTTCCTCAGCAAGGACGGCTTCGCCTTCCCGCGCCCCATGCAGGGCACGGGCTACCTGATGATGCTCGCCGGCCTGGTCGCGGGCGTGCTGCTGGCCTGGGCCTGGCGCCGCTGGGCGCTCAAGGAGTTCGAGAAGACCGGCCGCCTGCGCAACCCCGGCTGGCCCACGCTGGGCATCGTCCTGGGCTGCACGTTCCTCGGCTGGCTGGCCGGCGGCATGCCGACCGAATGGGCGGTGCCGGAAGCGGGCCGGTTCATGATCGAGGGCGGCGGCAGCGTCTCGCCCGAGTTCATGGCGGTGCTCATCAGCCTGACCTTCTACACCGCGGCCTTCGTGGCCGAGGTGGTGCGCGCCGGCATCCAGTCAGTCAGCCTGGGCCAGAAGGAAGCCGCGGCGGCACTGGGCCTGGCGCCGCGCCAGACCATGAACCTGGTGGTGCTGCCGCAGTCCATGCGCGTGATCATTCCGCCGCTGACCAACCAGTACCTGAACCTGACCAAGAACTCCTCGCTGGCCGTGGCCGTGGGCTACCCCGACGTGGTCTCGATCGCCAACACCACGCTCAACCAGTCGGGCCGCGCGGTGGAGTGCATCGCCATCATCATGCTGGTGTACCTCACCACGTCCCTGTCCACGTCGCTGTTCATGAACTGGTACAACGACCGCATGGCCATCAAGGAAAGGTGACCCCATGTCCGATACCTTCGTGCCCATTCCCGCGCGTCCCTCGCCGGTGCGCACCAACGGCTTCGTGCCCTGGATCCGCACCAACATGTTCGGTGACCTGCGCAGCAGCATCACCTCGCTGTTCCTGCTGGTCCTGGCCGTCTACCTGCTGCCCAGGCTCTACGGCTGGGGTTTCGGCAACGCGGTGTTCAGCGCCGATTTCAACGCCTGCCAGGAAGTCCGGGGCACCGGCGCCTGCTGGGGCGTCGTGGCCGAGAAATACCGGCTCATCCTGCTCGGCCGGTTTCCGTTCGAGGAGCACTGGCGCCCGGTGCTGGCCACCACCCTGATGGTGGCCGGCCTGATCGTGAGCTGCATCCGCGCGTTCTGGAAGTCGTGGCTGGCCATCGTGTGGGTGGCCATCATGGCCATCTTCTTCACCCTCATGGGCGGCGGCGTGCTGGGCCTGAGCCCGGTGCGCACCGACCTCTGGGGCGGCCTGCCGTTGACCGTCCTGCTCGCGACGGTCTCCATCTTCCTGGCATTTCCGCTGGCGATCGCGGTGGCGCTGGGACGGCGCAGCAACCTGCCGGCGATCCGCTCGGCCTGCATCGTCTACATCGAGCTCATTCGCGGCGTGCCGCTGATCTCGGTGCTGTTCATGGCCTCGTTCATGTTCCCGCTGTTCATGCCGCAGGGCATGACCATCGACGTGCTGGTGCGCGTGGTGGTGGGCATCACGCTGTTCGCGGCCGCCTACATGGCCGAGATCATCCGCGGCGGCCTGCAGGCCATCCCCAAGGGTCAGCTCGAAGCGGCCGACACGCTGGGACTGAGCTACTGGCAGACCCAGCGCAAGATCGTTCTGCCCCAGGCCCTGGCAATGGTGGTGCCCAGCATCATGGGCAACTTCATCTCCATCTTCAAGGACACCTCGCTGGTGACCATCGTCTCCATGTACGAGCTCACCGGTGCCCTGTCGCTGGCGCTGAACTCGGACGTGAACTGGCGGCCATTCAAGATCGAGGCCTACTTCTTCATCACCCTGGTCTATTTCATCTTCTGCTTCGCCATGTCCCGCTACAGCCTGTGGGTGGAAAAGCAACTGTCGGCCAGCAAAGCACGCTGAAAGAACAACATGACTGAACCCATCATCCGTTTCGACAAGGTCAACAAGTGGTATGGCAACGACTTCCACGTGCTCAAGGACATCGACCTTGACGTGGCCAGGGGCGAGCGCATCGTGGTCTGCGGCCCGTCCGGCTCGGGCAAGTCCACCTTGATCCGCTGCATCAACCGGCTTGAAGAACACCAGCAGGGCCACCTGATCGTGGACGGCACCGAACTCACCGACGACATCAAGGCGATCGACCAGGTCCGCAAGGAAGTGGGCATGGTGTTCCAGCAGTTCAACCTGTTCCCGCATCTCACCGTGCTGGAGAATCTCACGCTCTCGCCGATGTGGGTGGGCAAGATGCCCAAGAAGCAAGCCGAGGAAAAGGCCATGGCGCAACTGGAGCGCGTGCGCATCGCCAACCAGGCCGGCAAGTACCCGCTGCAGCTCTCGGGCGGGCAGCAGCAGCGCGTGGCGATCGCACGCGCGCTGTGCCTCACGCCCAAGATCATGCTGTTCGACGAGCCCACGTCCGCCCTCGACCCCGAGATGATCAAGGAAGTGCTGGACGTGATGATCGAACTGGCCAACCAGGGCATCACCATGATCTGCGTCACCCACGAAATGGGCTTTGCCAAGGCCGTGGCCGACCGCGTGATCTTCATGGACCAGGGCCAGATCGTGGAACAGAACTCGCCCCACGAGTTCTTCAACAACCCGCAAAACGAGCGCAGCCGGGATTTCCTGTCGAAGATCCTGGGGCACTGAGTGAACACCCCCCTGCGCCGCTGACGCGGCTTCCCCCCTCTCTGGCGCGCCGCTT
>CAZFOT010000066.1:0-15092 GCA_964520365.1 uncultured Hydrogenophaga sp. | reverse complement strand
CCCGAACTGGAACGCGTGGGTTACACGCGCCGCTTCGCGATCGGGTTGGCGGCCGTTTCGGGATCGCTCTCAGCGGTGATCCCGCCCAGCCTGATCGTGATCATCTACGGATCCATCACCATGGTGCCGATCGGTCACCTCTTCATCGGTCTGGTCGGCCCCAGTCTGCTGTGCATGGTGGTCTACATCGTCTGCATCCGCTTCTTCGCCGAGGTCAAGCCTGGTGCGGTGGATGGCGTGAAGCTCGACGAGCACGAAGACCCGCGTCTGTTCCGCCGCAGCGTCAATGCCTTCGTGTTCGTGATGTTGCTGATGACGGTGGTCTTCGGCGGCATCTACGGCGGCATCGTTACCGTGGCCGAGGCGGGCGCCATCGGCGCCTTCACCGCGCTGGTCGGCATGGTGGCGATGCGCCGCGTGTCGATCAGGGACATTGCGCTTTCCATGAGCGATTCGGCCAAGGTCACCGGCATGCTGATGATGCTGGTGATCGGCGCGCAGATCATGGCGCGCTTCCTGGCCTTCTCGCGCGTACCGCGCGAGCTTGTGGCTTTGCTCGAACCCATTCTCGACCAGCCCTACCTGCTGGTGTCGATGATGATGGGGCTGTTCTTCTTCGCCGGCATGATCCTGGAGTCGGCGGCCATCATCGTGCTGTTGGTGCCCATGCTGCTGCCGCTGCTGGAGGCCGCGAAGATCGACATGTTGTGGTTCGGCGTGATGGCCTCTTTCATGATCGCGCTCGGCCTGCTCACACCTCCCGTGGGCCTGTCGGTCTATGCCGCGTCCAGTGCTGCGCGCTTCCCCGTCTCCGAGGTGTTCCGGCCCGCGACCATGTTTGCCGTGGCGGCGGGGGTGATCGTCACCGCCGCAATGATGATCTTCCCCGAGCTGGTCACCTGGTTGCCCAGCCACATCCAATGAGCGAGCGCCCCATGAACTTCTGGAAAACCCTTGGCCGCATCGAGGGCGGCATGGCCTCCATCGGGGCCGGTCTGTGCTTGCTGGCGATGATTTTCATCACCGTGATCAGCGTGGTCGGCCGCTACGTGCTGCAACAGGACATCCTGCCCGGTGCCTACAACCTGATCGAGCGCGTGGCCTTCCCTCTGATCGTGTTCTGGGCCGTGCCGATGGCGCATCGCGAGGCCACCTTTCCGCGTTTCGACATGGTGGTCAATGCGCTGCCACCCGGCCTTCGCCGCGCGGTGCACGTGTTCGTCGGCGCGGTGGAACTCGCGATCTACGCGGTGGTGATGTGGTATGTGCTGCGCTTCACCTGGCGGGGCATCGTGGACGACCGAACCATGCAGATCGGTGCCGACTTCTGGCCGATCTGGCCGGTGCTGGTGATGATGCCGCTGGCCTTCTTCCTGATGATGCTGGAGATGGGCCGACTGGTGTGGCGCGACATGCGCGGCGAGCGCAGCGATCCGCCACCGTCCGGCAACGACAACGACAACGAGAATGTGTCGGCTGCGTTCTGACGTTCTGAATTTGCCCGCTTGAACGCCATGCCCGTGACTTCCCCCGCATTCGTACCTCGCCTCGAGGCCTTCCTGCGCCAGCAACTCCCCACACTTGCAGGCCCGATGCGCCTGCAGAAGATCGGCGGCGGCCAGTCCAACCCGACCTTCTTCGTCGACTTCGACAACCGCCGCATGGTGCTGCGCAAGAAGCCCGAGGGCGAGGTGCTGCCCTCGGCGCACGCGGTGGACCGCGAGTACCGCGTGATGCGCGCGCTCGCCGGCACCGCGCTGCCGGTGCCGGTGCCGCCCACCGTGCTCTACCACGCGGGTGCCGAGGTGATCGGCACGCCCTTCTACCTGATGGACCGGGTGGAAGGCCGTGTGTTCGCAGACAACGCGTTGCCCGGCATGGCGCCGGCCGAGCGGCGCGCGATCTACCTCGCCATGGCCGAGGTCATGGCACGGCTGCACCGAGTGGACTGGCGCGCCGCCGGTCTGGGCGACTTCGGCAGACCGGGTCAGTTCTTCCAGCGACAGTTGCGCCGCTGGACGCAGCAGTGGGCGTTGTCGAAAACGCGCGAGAACCCGGCCATCGACCAGCTCATTGGCTGGCTGGGTGCGCACATGCCAGACGACGACACCACCACGCTCGCGCACGGTGACTTCAAGCTCAACAACCTGATGTTCCACCCCACCGAGCCGCGCGTGATCGCGGTGCTCGACTGGGAACTCTCCACCCTGGGCCATCCGTTGGCCGACGTGGCCTTCAACACCGTGCCCTGGCGCACGCTGCCGGCCGAGTTCGGTGGCATTCGCGGACTGGACCTGGCCGCGCTCGGCATTCCCGCCGAGCAGGACTACCTGGCGCACTACCAGCGCGCCATCGGCGGCGGCGCCTTGCCCGAACCGTTTCACTGGGCCTTTGCGTTCATGCGCTGGGCCGTCATCTTCGAAGGCATTGCGGCGCGAGCTCAGCGCGGCACCGCCGTGGCCGACAACGCGGCCGAGGTTGGCGCGTTGAGCGTGGCCATGGCGCACCGCGGACTCGAAGCCATCGAGACACCCGTTCTCGCTTTTTGATCAGGAGCCTCCATTGGATTTCCAGTATTCCGAAGACAACCTGCAGATGCAGCGCACGCTGCGCCAGTTCATGGACCGCCACGTGCTGCCTCGGAACCGGGAATGGCAGCGCCTGGCCGACAGCGGTACCTATCCGACGGCTGTGATCGAGCCGCTCAAGGTGCTGGCCAAGGAAGCCGGCCTGTGGAACCTGTTCCTGCCCGGCCTGCGCGAGGGCGAACCCGGCACGCGCCTCTCGAACATGGAATACGCGCCGCTGGCCGAGGTCATGGGCCGCATTCCCTGGGCTTCGGAGGTGTTCAACTGCAACGCGCCCGACACCGGCAACATGGAAATGCTCCATCTCTTCGCTACGCCCGAGCAGCACGAACGCTGGCTCAAGCCATTGATGGAAGGCGAGATCCGTTCGTGCTTCTCGATGACCGAGCCCGACGTGGCCTCGTCGGACGCGACCAACATCCAGACCACCATCCGGCGCGAAGGCGGCGAGTACGTGATCAACGGCCGCAAGTGGTTCAGCACCGGCGCCCTGCACCCGCTGTGCCGCTTCACCATCGTGATGGGCGTGTCCGACGAGAGCCCCGAGGCAGCGGCGCACCAGCGGCATTCCATGGTCATCGTGCCGATGGGCACACCGGGCTTCGAGATCGTGCGCAACGTGGCCATCATGCACCACCACACGCCTGAGGGGCACTGCGAAGTCACCTTCGACAACGTGCGCGTGCCGGTCTCGAACCTGCTGGGCCAGGAGGGCGCGGGCTTCGCGCTCGCGCAGGCCCGCCTGGGCCCGGGCCGGGTGCACCACTGCATGCGCTCCATCGGCCAGTGCGAGCTGGCGATGGAGCTGATGTGCGAGCGCGCCCTCACGCGCAAGGCCTTTGGAAAGCACCTGAGCGATTTCGCCAACGTGCAGGACTGGATCGCCCACTCGCGCGTGGAGATCGACCAGGCGCGCCTGCTGGTGCTGCGCGCCGCCTGGCTGATGGACACCCAGGGCAACAAGGCCGCGCGCATCGACGTCTCGGCCATCAAGCTGGTCGCGGCGTTGCTGCAGACCCGCGTGCTCGACCGCGCGATGCAGGTCTTCGGCGCCATGGGCATCACGCCCGACACGCCGCTGTCCTACCTGTGGACCTGGGGCCGCGCCATGCGTTTCTTCGACGGCCCGGACGAGGTGCACCTGCGTGCGATCGCGCGCCAGGAACTGAGCCGGGCGCGCGAGAACCTGGGCTCGACCGCCGCCTACTACAACCTGGCCTGAGGGGCAGAGCATGGCCTACCCCGACCGCGGCAGTGACAAGAGCGCCAGCGTGCTGTACTGGCGCGAAGGTTCGGTCGCACAGTTGCGCTTCAACCGACCGCAAGCGCTCAACGCGATCGATGTGTCCGTGGCGCGGACCTTCCTCGCTGCCTGCGAGGCCATCGCGACCGACCCGCAGGTGCGTGCGGTGCACATCTCGGCCGAAGGTCCCGCTTTCATGGCCGGCGGCGACCTCGCGGCCATGCGCGTTGACCCGATACCGGTGGCGCGCGAGCTCATCGACGGTATGCACGGCGGCCTGCGGCTGCTGGCGAAGCTGCGCGCGCCGGTGGTGGCCAGCGTGCAGGGCGCGGTGTTTGGCGGCGGGCTGGGCCTGGTGCTGGGCTGCGATCTGGTGGTGGCCGCCGAAGGCACGCGCTTGGGCATCGCTTACCCGCTGATCGGCGCCAGCAGCGACTGCTCGACCTCCTGGGGACTGGTGCGGGTGCTGGGTCTGCGCAAGGCGATGGAGGTGGCCCTGCTGGCTGATGTGATCGATGCCGCCGAAGCCCTGCGACTCGGGTTGGTGAACCGCGTGGTGCCGGCGCACGCACTGGAGGCCGAAGGCGTTCGCCTGGCGCAGCGCCTGGCCGCCGGACCGACTCAGGCTTACGGCAACCTCAAGCGCCTGCTGCGCACCGCGGCCCAGAACGACCTGGACACCCACCTCGACGCCGAAGCGGCGGCTTTCCTGGCTTGTGCACAGACGGCCGACTTCACTGAAGGCGTGGGCGCCTTTCTCGACAAGCGAAAACCGACTTTCACCGGTGCCTGACTGGCGCCGTCCTCCAACCGAGAAACCGAACGAACCATGAAAAACCGAATCACCGAACTGCTGGGCATCCGCTACCCCATCATCCAGGGCGGCATGCAATGGGTGGGCACGGCCGAACTCGCCAGCGCCGTCTCCAACGCCGGTGGCCTGGGCGTGCTGACCGCGCTGACCCAGCCCACGCCCGAGGCGCTCGCGCGCGAGATCGACCGCTGCCGTGGCATGACCGACCAGCCCTTCGGCGTGAACCTGACCATCCTGCCCTCGGTCAACCCGCCGCCCTACGCCGAGTATCTCGACGTGGTGATCGAGCGCGGCGTGAAGGTGATCGAGACCGCAGGCAACAGCCCCAAGGCCTTCATCGAGAAGCTCAAGCGCCACGGCGTGCGCATCGTGCACAAATGCACCAGCGTGCGCCACGCGCTTTCGGCCGAGCGCAATGGTGTCGATGCGGTCAGCATCGACGGCTTCGAGTGCGCCGGCCACCCGGGCGAGGACGACGTGCCTGGCCTGGTGCTGATTCCCCTGGCCACGCACGCGCTGCGCATTCCGGTGGTGGCGTCGGGCGGCATCGCCGATGGTCGCGGCATGGCTGCGGCTATGGCGCTGGGCGCCGAGGGCGTGAACATGGGCACGCGCTTCTGCGCCACGGTCGAGGCGCCGATCCACGAACAGATCAAGCAGGCGCTGGTGCGCGCCAGCGAGCGCGACACGCAACTCATCTTCCGCACCCTGCGCAACACCGGGCGCGTGCTCAAGAACGCGGTGTCCGACGAGGTGGTGGCGACCGAACGGCGCCCGGGCGGCTGCGAGTTCGCCGACATCCAGCCGCTGGTTTCGGGTGCGCGCGGCCGCACCGCGCTGCACAGCGGAGAGGTGAATGCCGGACTGGTCTGGGCCGGGCAGGTGGTGGGCCTGATCGACGACATCCCGACCTGCGATGAACTGCTGCAGCGCATCGTGGCGCAGTGCCGCGAGAGCCTGGCGCGCGCCAGCACGTGGGCCGATGTCATGGACGAACAGGTGTCGCATGCCGATTGATGTCCGCGGCGCGATGGCCACGCGGCTGGAGAACCATTTCCACGACCGCGTGGTGCGGTGTTTCGCGCAACGCCCCGTCGACGTCAACCAGATGTGGCGCGAGGCCGCGCGTTGGCGGCCCGAAGCCGAGGCCGTGGTCTGCGGCGAGCGCCGCCTGAGCTGGGCCGCGCTGGAAGACCGGGTGCTGCGCGCGGCGGCCGGGCTGCGGGCGCTGGGCGTGTCGCCGGGCGACCGCGTGGCCTTGCTGCTGGGCAACGACGTCGAATTCGTGATCGCCTCGTTCGCGGCGCAGGCCGCGGGCGCGGTGCTGGTGCCGCTGAGCATCCGCGAGCAGACGCCGGGGCTGGCCTACATCCTCGCGCACTGCGGCGCCTCGGTGCTGATCTCCGACGCGGCGCTGCGCGAGCGCTGGCCCGCGCCGGGCGACACGCCGGCCTTGAAGCACCGCGTGCTGGTGGGAGGGCCGTCCGCGCACGCGCAGTCGTTCGAGCGGTTGATGGCGCACGCGCCGCTGCCCGAGTGCGTGCCGGTGGAGCAGGACGGCGTCGCGGCGATCATGTACACCTCGGGCACCACCGGCTTTCCCAAGGGCGCGATGCTCACGCACCTGAACCTGGTGCACTCGGTGCTGCACTACGCGCAGGCGCTGTCGCTGCAGCCCGGTGTGCGTGGCGCGGCGGTGGTGCCGCTGAGCCATGTCACCGGCCTGGTCGGGTTGATGATGGTCACGCTCGGACTGGGCGGCACGCTGCTGGTGCTGCCGGCCTTCAAGGCCGCGGACTTCCTGCGCTTCGCCGCGCGCGAACGCATGGGCTTCACCGTCATGGTGCCGGCCATGTACAAGCTGTGCCTGCTGCAGGACGATTTCGCGGCGCACGACCTCTCGGCCTGGCACGTGGGGGGCTATGGCGGCGCGCCCATGCCGCCGGCCACCATCGACCGGCTGGCACGGCAACTGCCTGCGCTGCGCCTGTCCAACTGCTACGGTGCGACCGAAACCGCCTCACCCGCGACCATCATGCCGGCGCACCTCACGCGCGATCACCTCGACAGCGTGGGCCTGCCATTGCCGTGCGCCGAGGTGGCGGTGATGGACGAGCAGGGCGTGGAACTGCCGCGCGGCGAAATCGGGGAGTTGTGGCTCAAGGGGCCGATGGTGGTCAAGGGCTACTGGAGCAACCCGCGGGCCACGGCCGAGAGCTTCCTCGGCGGTTTCTGGCGCAGCGGCGACATCGGCAGCATGGACACCGAGGGCTTCGTGCGCGTGCTCGACCGCCGCAAGGACATGCTCAACCGCGGCGGTTACAAGATCTTCAGCATCGAGGTGGAGAACGTGCTGTGCCAGCACCCCGACGTGCTCGAGGCCGCGGTGGTCGCCAAGCCTTGCCCGGTGCTGGGCGAACGGGTGCACGTGTTCGTGGCGGCGCGCGAGGGCCGCGCGCTGGACGCCGAAGCCCTGCGCGTCTTCTGTGCCGAACGCCTGTCCGACTACAAGGTGCCCGAGAGCTACAGCCTGGGCAGCGAGCCGTTGCCGCGCAACGCCAACGGCAAGCTGATGAAGCGCGAACTGCGCGAGCGTCTGCTGGCCGAGACCGGCCTGGCGGCCTGACCCCTCCAAGGAGACATGCATGAATGACATTCTGGCATCGGTCACGGTGGAGCGGCCCGAAACCGGCCTGTGCGTGCTGCGTATGAACCGGCCCGGCCGGCTCAACGCCATGGACCTGCCCGCGTTGCGGCGTTTCCACGAGGCGCTCGACGGTGTGCTGGCCGATGCCACGGTGCGTGTGATCGTGCTCGCGGCCGAGGGCGCGGGCTTCTGCGCCGGGTTGGACCTGAAATCGGTGCTCGACGGGAGCGGCCGCTCGCCGCTCGACGTGGCCAGCGGCTACGAGCTGCAACTGTGTTTTGCCGGCCTGATCAAACGCCTGCGCGCCACCGACGCCACCGTGATCGCCGCGGTGCAGGGCGTGGCCGTGGGCGCGGGCATGGCGCTCGCGCTGGCGGCCGACATCCGCTTCGCCTCGAAGCAGGCCGCGTTCCACGTGGGCGCGGTGCGCATCGGCATCACCGCGGGCGAGTGCGGCATCAGCTACCACCTGCCGCGCCTGATCGGCGCCTCGCGCGCCTTCGAACTCATGCTCACCGGCCGGCCGGTGGCGGCCAGCGAGGCGCTGCAGACCGGCCTGGTGGCTGACGTGGTGCCCACCGATCAACTGCTTGCACGGGCCATGGCCTGTGCGCGGCAGGTGCTGGCCCACAGCCCGTATTCGACGGCGCACACCAAGCGCCTGATGTGGAGCAATCTCGACGCGGGCAGTCTGGACGCGGCGATCGAGCTGGAGAACCATGCGCAGGTGCTCGGGCTGATGACACGGGACTTCGCCGAGGCGGCTCAGGCATTTGTGGAGAAACGCAAGCCGGCGTTCACCGGACGCTGAGGGGAGGCGCCGCAAACCCGAACCCGACAGGAAATCGAGCACCGTGCGCACGGACGGCAGCAGGCTGCGAGCAGGGCAGCGCGCCGGCGGTGGTGCTGGGGCTCATTTCAACCGGTAGCGGTACACCCCGTCCGCGCCGGTCTCGCGCAGCACCTCCCCGCGCGCGAGCAGGTGGTTGAGATGGGCCGCGCCTTCGCCGGTGGCCATGCCCAGCAGCTCGCCGTTGTTGTCGATCGAACGGGCGAACAGGGCGCCGAACACGTCCACCGTGCGCTTGGGGGACTCGGCCAGGCTGCGCCGCAGCCGCTGCAGGCCAAGCTCGTGACCGTGGGCCAGGCGGTCCAGCCGCGCATGCAGGCCGCGGAAGGGTTCACCGTGCGCGGGCAGCACCAGCAGGTGGTCGCCCAGCGTGGCGCGCAGGTGTTCGATGCTGGCGATCCATTCGCCCAGCGGGTCGGCGTCGGGCTCGGTGGGGAAGACGCTCACGTTCGACGAGATGCGCGGCAGCACCTGGTCGCCCGAGACCAGCACACCCAGGTCGTCGTTCAGCAGGCAGGCGTGCTCGGGCGAATGGCCGCGCCCGACAATGACGCGCCAGGCGTGCGCGCCGATGCGCACCGTCTCGCCGTCGCTCAGGCGCCGGAAGCTGTCGGGCAGCGCATGCATGTACTTGCCGTAGCTGCCGAAGCGGGTGCGGTAGACGTCGAGCGCCTCTTCGTCCCATCCCATCTGGCGGTAGAAGCGGATCGCGTCCTCCGGCGCCTCGCGCCCGGTGTCGCCCACCAGCGTGCGGCAGGTCAGGTACTCGAGCCGCGTCATCCAGAGCCGGCACTGGAACTTGCGCGTGAGCCAGCCCGCCATGCCGACGTGGTCGGGGTGCATGTGGGTGCAGAAGATGCGCGTGATGCGCGCACCCTGGGCCGTGGCCGCCAGCGGGCCTCCCGGGGCGATCAGCTGGCGCCAGGCCGCCAGGGCCTCGGGTGTCTTGGTGCCGGTATCGATGATGGCCCAGCCGGTGCCGTGCTCGTCCTCGTCGGCCACGGCCCAGAGGTTGATGTGGTTGAGCGCGAACGGCAAGGGCATGCGCAGCCACAGCACGCCGGGCGCGACTTCGCGCACTTCGCCGGGCGCGGGCGGTTCGCCGCAAGGGTATTGCAGCGCGTAGGGGGTGTCTGGAACGGTGGCCGGATCGTCCGGGCGGCCGTCGGAGGTGGGGGCTTGGGGCATGTGGGGATTATTTCAGAAGGGTCTGTTTCGCGCTGTCGCCCCCGGAGGGGCTGTTTCAGACCTCGGGCGCGCCCGCCCACCAGCCGCTCATCAAGCCGTCCGGCTTCGTGCAGGCGCAGACCCGTGCACTGCAATCCCACGCCTGCACCTGCACGTTCAGGCCGGCGAAGACGCCGTAGCCGGCGCCGGCACGGATGACTTCGTGCGCGCTCAGGCTCTCGCCCGCGCGGATCGCGCCCTCGGCCACGATGGAGCGGCCCGCCCTGATGCCCCAGCCGGCTTCCAGGTGCATGGCGCATTCGATGGCACCGCCTGCCTGGATGCCGTTGCCCGCCCGGATGCTGTCACGCGCCGCCAGTCTGCCGCCCACCATCAGGCTCTTGCCGCACTCGATCGGCCCGTGGGTGATCAGATCCTGGCCCACGGTGGCGTTGCCGGCCACGTTCAAGGCGCCGCCACACCACAGTTCCCAGGCCGCGCGAATGTCGCCGCCGCAGCGCAGGTGCTCGCGCACCTCGATGCCCCAGCCCGCCTTCAGGTGGCCGCCAGCCTGCAGCGATCCATCGCTGCGCACGCCGCCGCCGGCCTGGATGTCGTCGCCCGAGGCGATGGACCGGCCGACCACGATGCTGCCGCCCGCGCGGATGCCGCGCCCGGTGCGCACGAGGGTGTCTGCCTCGATGTTGCCCCGAACCTGCAGCGAGCCCGCGAACACGAGGGCCTCGGCCGCCACGGCGTCCACCGCCATGACGGCGTTGGTCGGGCCGAATTGCGAGAGCAGCCAGCAGGCGTCGTCCACCCGCCCGGCTTCGACCAGGGCATCCAGCAGGTCCTGGTAGTTGCTGCCGTCCTGGTGGTGGCGCAGGAACCAGCGAAAACCGTCCGCGCAGGGCTGCTTGATCTTGATGAAGTGCTTGGTGAGGTCCATGGCCGGCGCAGACGCTACGTCGTGTAGTCGCCGCTGGCCTCGGGCTGGAACAGCAGCGCGGCGATCTCGGCCGCGCATTCGTCCCCGTTCGGCGTGCGCCAGCGCGCGACGCCGCCCACGCGCTGGCCGAGCAGGCTCGCGCCCACGGGCGAGAGCACGGAGATGAAGCCCAGGTGCGGTTCCGCGTCGGCGGGGTAGCACAGCGTGAGCTTCTGCCGCTTGCCCGTGGCCAGGTCCTCGACAATGACCTGCGAGTACATCGTGACCACGTCGGGCGGCACTTCGCGGGACGGCACCAGGTCCAGCGGATCCAGCGAGTCCTCGAGCGCTGGCGGAAGCTGCCCGCCATGCAGGTTGTTCAGGCGTGCGAAGTCGAGTTCGGTGAGCAGACGTTCACCGGAAAGGGTCTTGTGCATGGAACGCTCCATCTGGTGCGGCCGGTGCGCAGCAAAAGTGCGGCGGCCGCGATCACGCTGGGCTTGGGCCCGGCGATAGATGGATTGCGCAAAAAGGAGGAAGGGGTATCGCCGGGCTCAGGAATGTGCGGCCGGCTGGCGCAGTCCCGCCGAGCCCATCAGCTTGCGGCCAGCCGCGGCGCAGTTCGCCGCAAGGGGCAAGCGCGCGATCCGGTTGAAAGCGAGGGAGGGTTGGGAGGCCATGGCGGGTATTGTAGGCCTTGTCGTGCCGGCGCGCCTTGCAACGGGTATTGCGGCGGCGCTCCGCGGCGGCGGCCTGGCGACTTTGGCGAATTTCGCCGCGGCAGATGCCGTCCGGGCACAATTTGTCGGACACTCCGCTTATCTGGACACCGAGCACGCATGGTCAAAGCCGTCCTCCCCGAATCCGAGCCCGCTGCCGGCACCGGGCTGCCGTTTGAAGCCATGTTCATGGCGTCTCCCCTGGCGGCGTCCATCTCCCGGTTGTGCGACGGCCGCCTGCTGGCGGTGAATGACGCCTGGGTGGCGCTCACCGGACTCGCGCGCGAAGCCGCCATCGGCCGGACCACGGTCGAACTGGGGCACTGGCCCGACGCCGCCGAGCGCCAGCGCTACCTGGACGAGGGCTGCCCCGGCGACTGCGTTCAAACGCTCAGGTTGGGCAATGGTGCGTCGCACCATGTCCGGCTGCACACCACCTTGCTGCACGTGCAGCCGGAGCCGCTGGCGCTGGTGTACTTCACCGAAGCCACCCGTGAGATCGAGGCCGAAGCCGCGCGCGCGCAGTCCGAGGCGGCGTTGAAAGCCACCAATGTGGCCTTGCAGCAGCGCGTGGAGTTGCATGACGCCATCGAGAAGCTGGCGCGGGTGGGGCACTGGTCGAACGGCGACAACGAGCGGGACGTCGTCTGGTCGCCAGGCCTGTTCGACATCACGGGTATCGAGCCTCAGCCCGTTCTGCCCCGCAGCGTCGGACGCAGCGGCATCCATCCGGACGACATGCCGGCCTGGCTGGAAGCGCGCGAGGCGCTCGATGGCCGAGTGCTGGAGTTCCGCTGGCTGCGGCCGGACGGGCAGCAGCGCTGGTTCCGCACCCGCATCAGCCAGACCGAGGTGGCCGGCAACCCGCGGACCGACTTCGGCGTGATGCAGGACATCACGGCCGAGCGCGAAGCCACCCAGCGACTGGCCGAGCAGCTTCAACTGCTGCAGAACATCGCGGCGCGGGTCCCGGGCCTGATGTATCAGGCCCGGTGGCAGCCCGACGGTGGCACGAATGTGATTTCCTATGTGAACGACGCCACGCGGGAGATGCTGGAACTGGAGCCGTGGGAGCTGCAGCAGGACACCCGCGCACTGTTCCAACGGATTCATCCCGATGACCGCGCTCTGGTCAAGGCCGGCTTGCTCGCGTCGGCCCGTCAGCTCAACGTTTTCCGGCTGACCTACCGGGTATTGCTGCCCAGGCGAGGGGTGCGCTGGTACAACGTGGAAGCCGTTCCCCAGCGCGAAGCCGACGGATCGGTGGTCTGGCACGGTTTTTCCACCGACGTCACCGATGCCCGGCTGGCTGCGCAGAAGGTGGACCGGCAGCACCGCATGCTCGAAGCCGTGCGCATGGCGCAGGCACGGTTCATCGAGATCGATGACAAGCGCAAGGCCTTCGAGGGCTTGCTCGAGGCGTTCCTGCTGGTCACGCAAAGCGCATACGGCTTCGTGGGCGAAGTGCTGTACGACGAGAACCAGCAGCCCTATCTCAAGACCCACGCCATCACCAACATCGCCTGGGACGATGCGTCGCGGCGCATGTACGAGCGCCAGCAAATCGACGGCATGGAATTCAGCAACCTCCAGACGCTGTTCGGCCATGGCCTGCGCACCGGCGAACCCGTGATCGCCAACGATCCTTCCAGCGACCCGCGCTCGGGCGGTGCGCCGCATGGCCATCCCGGCATGCGATCGTTCCTGGGCGTCCCGCTGGCGGTGGGCGAGCGCCTCGTCGCCATGGTGGGCCTGGCGAACCAGCCCGATGGCTACAGCGAAGACGACGTCGAATTCCTCCAGCCGCTGCTGGGCGCCGTGCGCCAGCTGGTGCTGGCCAGCCGCGACCACGCCGAGCGGCAGCAGACGCTGCAGCAACTGGAAGACACCAGCTTCCTGCTGTCGGAGAAAAGCAGCGCCTTGCAGGTGACGCTGGACAGCATGAGCCAGGGGCTGGCCATGGTGGATGGCCAGGGGCATTTCCGCTTCTACAACCAGCGCATGCTCGAACTGCTCGACCTGCCGCAGTGGTTGTTCGAGAGCAATCCCAAGTTCGAGCACATCGGCCAGTTCCAGCTGGAACGAGGCGATTTCGGCGAGAACCTCTCGCTGATGGACCCGGCGGTGCGCCCCTTCGTCGGTCAGGAGCCGCGCCTGCTGTCGCCCGATGTCTACCTGCGGCGCACGCGCGACGGCAGGATGTTGGAGGTCTGCACCCGCAAGCTGCCCGACGGGGGCATGGTGCGCACCTACACCGATGTCACTTCCTATGTGCAGGCCCAGGAAGCGCTGGCCAGCGAACGGCAGCGCCTGACCTGGGTGCTGGAGGCCACGCGCCCGGGGATCTGGGAAACCAATATCGTGACGCAGGAGATGACGATCAACGAGCATTGGGCCGCCATGCTGGGCTACACCGTGGACGAGTTGCTGCCGACCACGTTCGACACCTGGCGCCGCCTGGTGCATCCGCTGGACTTGCCCTTGGCCGAGCACGTGCTGGAGCGGCACCTGTCCGGCGAGCTGGAATATTACGAATGCGATCTGCGCATGCGCCACAAGGCGGGGCACTGGATCTGGATCAACGACCGGGGGCGGGTGCACCAGCGCGACGAGGACGGCCGGCCTTTGTTCATGTCGGGCACCCACGTCGATATCAGCGTGCGGGTGGCCGCGCAGGAGCAGGTGCGGGCGCTCAACGCCAGCCTGGAGCTGCGCGTGTCCGAGCGCACCGCCGAGCTGGAGCGGTCGATGCGCGACATGGAGGCCATTTCCTATTCCATTGCGCACGACCTGCGCGCGCCGCTGCGCTCGGTCAACGGATTCGCCTCGCTGATCGCCGAGGAGGAAGGCGAACGCCTGAGCCCGCTGGCGCGCGACATGTTCGAGCGCATCACGCGCTCCTCGCGCAACATGGGCCAGATGATCACCGACATGCTCGAATTGCTGCGTGTCGTGCGCGTGGACCTGACGGCCGTGCCGGTCAATCTGCAGGTGCTGGCGCAGTCGGTGGCCGAGGTGCTGGCGCCCCAGAACGAGCACGCCCATATCGAGGTGGAGGCGGTGCCCGAAGCCATGGGCGACGCCACCTTGCTGCGGCAGGTGCTGTTCAACCTGATGGACAACGGGCTGAAGTATTCACGGCACCAGGCGCAACCGGAACTGAAGCTGGGCTACAGCCCGGCGCAGCGCGCCTACTTCGTGCGCGACAACGGCATGGGCTTCGACATGGCCCATGCCGACAAGCTGTTCGGCCTGTTCCAGCGCCTGCACGCCGGCAGCGAGGTGCCGGGCACCGGCGTGGGCCTGGCCATCGTGGCCCGCATCGTGGAGCGCCATGGCGGGCGCATCTGGGCCAATTCGGCGCCCGGGCAGGGCGCGACCTTCTGGTTCCGGCTGCCGCATCCTTAGGACTCCCCCCTGCGCCGCTGACGCGGCTTCCCCCCTCCCTGGCGCGCCCGAAGGGCGCTTGGAGGGGGGACGGCATCTCGGGCCGGCGAAGCCGTCCCTTGATGCCCCTGGACTGGGCATCTCTTCGCTCGTTGCGTGTCTTGCTCCCTCTCCCGCTGGCGGGAGAGGGCTGGGGTGAGGGCGGCGCTTCGTCTACGGGTGGCGAGTCAGGAAGGCTCGGATTCGTCTGTTGGCGCCGCCGCCGCGCCTGCGCCGCGCGCCTGGCGCACCGCGGCCTTGTCGCCTGCGCTCGCGAATTTGCTGTATTTGCCGGTGATGCCCACCAGCTGTCCGTAGATCTTCGGGTTCGCGGCCAGGCATTCGCGCTGTTCCAGGAAGTCGGATTCGCCGGTGAAGTTGCCCACCAGGCCGCCCGCCTCGGTCACCAGCAGCGCGCCAGCGGCCACGTCCCAGGGGGACAGGCCCAGCTCGAAGAAGCCGTCGGTGAAGCCCGCGGCCACGTAGGCCAGGTCGAGCGCGGCCGAGCCCGGACGGCGCAGGCCGGCGCAGCGCGGCATCACGTCGCCCAGCATCTGCATGTAGGTCTGGAAGGCGTCGCCCGGGCGGAACGGAAAGCCGGTCGAGAGCAGGCATTCGCGCAGACCGGTGCGCTTGGCCACGCGGATGCGGCGGTCGTTCAGGTAGGCGCCGCGCCCGCGGGTGGCGCAGAACAGGTCGTTGCGGGTCGG
>CAZFOT010000065.1:0-15237 GCA_964520365.1 uncultured Hydrogenophaga sp. | reverse complement strand
CGCCGGCCCGAGATGCCGTCCCCCCTCCAAGCGCCCCAAGGGCGCGCAAGAGAGGGGGGAAGCCGCGTCAGCGGCGCAGGGGGGTGTTCAGCTTTCCCCCAACCCGATCGGCGAAGGCGCGCGCATCACGATGTTGGTGAACAGGCGGTCGAAAAGCGGATCGCGCGGAACGCGGGTGTTCAGCGGATCGCGGTTGGTGGCGAAGGCCGCGTTGAGCGCGTGCCAGTCGGCCTCGGTGAGGTGCTTCTCGGCTTCGGGCAGCACCAGTTCCTCTTCCATGCGCATGTGTTCCAGGTAGAACGCCACGTAGCGCGCCGCTTCGTCCTCGAAAGCCTGGCGCCGCGTGTCGCCCAGGTACTCCCAGGCCATCAGCAGGTGCATGAGTTCGCGCACCCGCACCTCGCCGCTTGTGTGGTCGCGCTCGAGCTGGTCGATGGTGGCCACCATATGCGGCGCGGCGCGCGCCACCCGGGGAAACAGCAGGTCGGATTCCTTGGGATGGTGCATCTTCTCGGGAAACTCGTCGATGTAGAACAGCATCGCGCGCAGCACGTCGAAATACAGATCGCGCCGGTCCTTGCCGTCGGGGTCGGGGCCGCGTTTGAGCATCTGCGTGAGTGACTGCAGCATCGCGGCCAGGGTAGCGTGTTCGTCGCGTATCACGCGCAGGGCTTCGTGTCTCATGGGTTTGTCTCCGTGCTGGACACCCCGAGCTTCCCCCCAAAAACGGCCCGTCGCCTTGACGCACATCAAAGCCACCGGGGTCAGCGCCTTCCGGGCGGCCTCCAGCGCTTGAGCAACAGCGCGTTGGCGACCACGCTCACCGAGCTCAGCGCCATGGCCGCGCCCGCCACCACCGGGCTCAGGTAGCCCAGCGCGGCCAGCGGAATGCCGGCGGCGTTGTAGGCGAAGGCCCAGAACAGGTTCTGGCGGATCTTGCCCACCGTGAGGCGCGAAATGTCCAGCGCCGCGGCCACCAGCGCCACGTCGCCGCGCATGAGCGTGATGCCGGCCGCGTGCATGGCCACGTCGGAGCCGCCGCCCTGCGTGTGGCTCATGGCCATGCCCACGTCGGCGGCGGCCAGCGCCGGCGCGTCGTTGACGCCGTCGCCCACCATGGCCACGGTGTGGAGGCCCGTGGGGCGGGCGCCGCGTTCGCGCTCGTACAAAGGGTTCTGCTCGCCCTGCGTGGTCCAGGCGGCGGGGTCCAGGCCCTCGCGCTCGGCCATGGCCACGCTCGGCTGGGCGGTGTGTTCCTCCTTCAGGCGCCGCACCACCGCCGCCTTGTCGCCCGGCAGCACCTCGGCGATCACCTCGCCCGCGTCGGCGCGCAGGCCCAGCGTGCGCGCCACCGCCATCGCCGCGCCCCGGTTGTCGCCCGAAACCATGAACAGCCGCATGCCTTGCGCGCGCAAGGCACCCAGTGCCGCGGCGGCGCCAGGCTTGGGTTCGTCGCCGAACGCCAGCAGGGCCAGCGGCGCCCAGGCACCGCCCTCGCCCGCCGCGGCCAGCACCGACACGGTGGACCCCTCGTTCTGCAGCGCCGCCGCCCGCGCGGCCAGCGGCCCCATGGCAGCGCCCAGTTCGTCCATCCAGCGCAGACTGCCCAGCGAAAGCAGCGCGCCCTGCACCCGGCCCTGCGTGCCGCGCCCGGTGACCGACTGCACGTCCAGCGCCGCGTCGGGCAGCACCACCAGGCCGCGCGCCTGCGCCGCTTCCAGCACCGCGCGCGCCAGCGGGTGCGCGCTCTGGGCCTGCAGCGCCGCCGTCGCCTGCAGCACCGCCACCTCGTCTACGCCGGCGACGGCCTCGATCAGACGCAGTCGAGGATGGCCCTCGGTGAGCGTGCCGGTCTTGTCGAACGCCACCGTGTCCACGCGGTGCGCGATCTCCAGCGCCTGCACGTCCTTGATCAGGATGCCGTGCCGGGCGGCCACGCCGGTGCCGGCCATGATGGCCGTGGGCGTGGCCAGGCCCAGCGCGCACGGGCAGGCGATCACCAGCACCGACACCGCGTTGAGCAAAGCCACCTCCACCGGCGCGTCCAGTTGCAACCAGACCACCAGCGTGGCCACGGCGATCAGCAGCACCACCGGCACGAACACCGCCGCCACCTGATCGACCAGGCGCTGCACCGGCGCCTTGGTGGCCTGGGCGTCCTGCACCAGGGCGATGATCCGCGCGAGCACGCTCTGTGCGCCGATGGCCCGCACCTCCACCTCCACCGAGCCTTCGCCATTGATGGCCCCGCCGGTCACGAAGTCGCCCGGCTGCTTGGGCACCGGCATGGCCTCGCCGGTCAGCATGGACTCGTCGGCCTGGGTCTGGCCCGAGCGCACCGTGCCGTCGGCGGCGAAGCGCTCGCCGGGCAGCACGCGCACCCGATCGCCCGGCAACAGTTCCTCCACCGGCACATCCAGGGCCTCGGTGCGCTTGATGCCATCGGGCAACAGGTGCGCCTTCTCGGGGCGCAAGGCATGCAGGGCGCGGATCGCGCTGGTGGTCTGGCGCTTGGCGCGCGCCTCCAACCACTTGCCCAGCAGCACCAGCGTGATCACCACCGCCGCGCCTTCGTAGTACAGGTGCACCATCTCGCCCGGCTCGGCCGACCACCACAGCCAGGTCGACAGCGCCCAGCCCGCCGTGGTGCCGATCGCCACCAGCAGTTCCATGTTGCCGGTGAACGCCTTGATCGCGTGCCAGCCCGAGCGGTAGAAACGCGCGCCCAGCACGAACTGCACCGGTGTGGCCAGCAGGAACTGGATCCAGGCCGGCAGCATCCAGTGCTTGCCAAACAGGTCGCCCACCATGGGCAGCGCCAGCGGTGCCGACAGCAGCACGCCCAGCAGCACCGGCCAGGCATCGTTCGGGATGCCCAGGGGGCCGGTGGGCGGCGCTTCGTCGGCGGCCTCGGGGCTGCGGGCCTCGTAGCCGGCGTCGCGCACCGCGCGCTTGATCAGGGCCAGTGTTTTCCAGTCGGTCTCGCCCTCGAGCGTGACGCGCGCCGACTCGGTGGCCAGGTTGACCGTGGCCGCCGTCACGCCCGGCTGTTTCTTGAGCGCGCGTTCCACGCGCGAGACGCAGGACGCGCACGTCATGCCACCAATGCCCAGATCGATCGTGGATTCCATGCGGCAAGCATAAGCTTTACCCCCATGGGAAGGTCAAGAAAAGGCTTGTTGCCGTCTGTGACAGGATGGAGGGCTTGACCTTGACATGATGTCAAGGCTCAGAATGCGAGACATCCGATCCCGGCACCACCCATTCTTCAAAGGACAGCCATGAACCAGAAAACCTTCAACGTGCAGGGCATGACCTGCGGCCACTGCGAGAAAGCCGTCGCCACCGCCATCAAGACCCTCGACCCCGCCGCCGAGGTGCGCATCGACCGCAGCCAGAACCGCGTCGAGGTCGCTTCCGAACAGCCGGCGCAGGCAATCGCGGACGCGATCCGCGAAGAAGGCTACGCCGTCAGCGCATGACGATGAAGGCCCAGGTGCATGCTTTCTCCACGCCGGCGACGCCTGGCTGGCCGGTGAGCATCGGCGTGGCCGCCGAACTCAGCGGCATTTCGCCCAAGATGCTGCGCCACTACGAATCGCTGGGCCTGCTCGGCGACGTGGCGCGCACCGGCAGCAACTACCGGCAGTACAGCGAGAACGACGTGCACACCCTGTGCTTCATCCGCCGCGCGCGCGACATGGGCTTCGGGCTGGACGACATCGCCGAGCTGGTCAGCCTGTGGCACGACCGCGGGCGCAGCAGCGCCAGCGTCAAGCGCGTGGCGCGCAAGCACCTGGACGAGCTCGAGCAGCGCATCGAGGCCCTGCAGGCCATGCAGCGCACGCTCTCGCACCTGATGCGGCAATGCCCGGGCAATGAACGTCCGGACTGCCCCATCCTCGATGATCTGGACGCGCAATGGAACTCCCCCCTGCGCCGCTGACGCGGCTTCCCCCCTCCCTGGCGCGCCCTTCGGGCGCTTGGAGGGGGGACGGCATCTCGGGCCGGCGGAGCCGGACCCTTGATGCCCCTGGCTTTGGACGCCCCACGCTCTCGTTGCGGATCGCGATCCGGCGCCGGGCCGCCCCAAGCCGGATCAGCCCCCTCGGGGGGCAGCGACCCGTGAAACGGCGGAGCGTGGGGGCAATACCCCCCGCCACACAACTTTACAAAAGTGCGGCCGAACCGCACAGAACAGAAACATGGACCGCCCACACTGAAACCACTCCACAGCCCGGCACCTCGTCGGTACTGCGGTAGTTTCTTCAACCCCAAAGGAGCGACCATGAAACTGTTTCCCCAACGCACCCTCGTCATCGCCGCCATCGCCACCGCCTTCGTGGGCGTGTCCGCCACTGCGATGGCCAGTAACACCGATCTGCATGCCCAGCACCTTGCCCAGCGCACCCACCTGGCACCTGAAGTGGTCCAGCTGGCACAAGCCACCCAGGCCGCGCAAGCCGAACCCGCCAGCGAGGCCAAGCCTCAGAAAAGCCATCGCGCGCACCGCATGGACCGCACCGAGCGCATCGAACGCATGCAGGCCAGGCACGCCGAACGCCAGGCCAGACTCAAGGCCGAGCTGAAGCTCAGCACCGAGCAGGAACCTGCCTGGAACGCCTTCGTGGCCCGCATGCAGGGCGACAAGGGGCAAGCCACCCAGCGCGAACGCATCAATTGGTCCGAGCTGACCACGCCGCAACGGCTGGACAAGATGCAGGCCCGCATGGCCGAACGCGACGCGGCCATGAACCAGCGCTTCGACGCCATCAAGAGCTTCTATGCCAGCCTCGACCCAGAGCAGCAAAAGGTGTTCGACAGCCAGCGCATGGGCAGCTACCAGCGCACCGGCATGAAAGGCCGGCATTCCATGGGCGGGCACGGCCACATGCACCACCAGGGCCATCATGGCAAGAAGCCGCATCACCGGGGCTCCGATGCCACCACCCCGGTCACGCCCCAGAGCTGATCGGACGGCCTGTAAACCCCTTGCCCCGCCACGCGCAGGCGAATTCCATCGCCCTGTCGCGTGGCGCGGTGCGTCAAAGGCCAGATCCAGGTTCCGTTTCTTTTCTTCTCTATATCTCTTTTTTAAATTAATAGTCGTAGTAGAGGCCGCAGAAAAATGTGGAGAAGTGGCTTTTCTTCAAGTGCGACAAGCACTTGGTGAACGCACAAGCCTGTGTGGACAGCCCTCTTCCTGAAACCTGCCGATGGGGATAAATCCCGGTTCCGCCCACAGTCTGTGGATAACATCATTGTTGTCAAGAATCCATCCACAGGGTTGGCACGCGGTAGCCGCTCTCTTTCTGGAGACTCGCCTTGAAACGCCTTCTGCTGGTCATCGCGCTGCTGCTCTTCCGTCCGGCCAGTGCCGAAACGCCGTCCGGCGTGTCCATCGAAGGCGCCCGCGGCAGCGTGGCTTTGCCTGGGGATGCGTATGTCGATGGCATTCGCCTGTCCGAGATCTCCGGCCTGGCCTGGGATGCCGATGAACAGGTGCTTCACGCGGTGTCCGACAGTGGCCACCTGCTGCGCCTGCGCCTGCGCATCGAAGATGGCTGGTTGCGCGAGGTGATTCCGCTCTCGGCGGTAGCGCTGCGCAAGCCCGGCACTGGGCCTGACCGTTCGCCCGCCATCGACGCCGAAGGCCTGGCATTGCACTTGACGCCCGGTGGCGGCACCGAATTGCTGGTCGCCACGGAAGGCTCGCCCTCGGTGTTGCGCGTCAACCTGGCCGGCGTGGTGCTCGACGAAGTCGCCTTGCCCGCCGATCTGGCCGATGCCAGGCGCTACGAGGCGCGCAACACCATGCTCGAAGCGGTGGCGGTGCATCCGCTGCACGGCGTGCTGGTCGCGCCCGAACGCCCGCTGAGGGGCGAAGACCCCCGCGACGGCCACCGCATTCGAAGCGGCGCGCGCCACTGGAACATCGAAGCCCTGGATCCAGCGGGCTCGCGGTTGAAGGCCATGGACGTGACCGAGGACGGCCATCTGCTGGTGCTGGAGCGCGCGGGCAGCGGCAAGAAGCTGGTCAACGCCATCCGCCGGGTTGACCTGAACGCCTGCCAGGGCGCCGCTGCCTGCGCGGCGCAGACCCTGTTGCGCATCGACCCCGGCGAGGGCGCCGAGAACTTCGAGGGCATGGCCTACCTGGGCGATCGGCAGGTGCTGCTGGTCAGCGACAACCGCAGCAAGAAGCGCGCCGCCACGGTGTTTCTGCTGGTCAGCACGAAGTGAAGAACCTGGGCTGAAACCATCCCGCGCGCCAGGAAGAGATCGCTTACAACCGGTCACCGCCGGGCGGTCTTTTGCACCTGCCCCGGCTGCTAAGATGCGCGGCTGTTCAGCCGCATCCGCCGGCTGTCCCAGCCCCGGCCCTGTCGGCTTCCCGAGACCTCCTGCCTCATGTCCGTTGCCCTCGCCGCCAACGCGCCCACCACCTTCGAGATCAAGAGCGCCAACCTGCCTTTGGTGGCGCTGCTGCTCAAGTCCGCCGACCTGGGCCGCCTGGGCGCCGAATTCGCCCAGCGTTTCGGCGAAATGCCCGACTTCTTCGACCACGACCCGCTGGTGATTGACCTGGGTCCGCTGCAGCAGGCCGAACCCGGCGCCAATACCGACTTTGCTGCCCTGCTGGCGCTGCTGCGCAGCTACCGCCTGAACCCGATCGCGGTGCGCGGTGGCGACGAGGCCCAGATGGCCCAGGCGGTGAACGCCGGCCTGACCCCCGCGCCCGACGCCACCTTGCAGCGCGCCGCGCCCGCGCAGTCGCCCCAACCCATTGCGCCGCAGCCCGTGGCCGAAACGGTGGCGCAGCCGCAACCAGCGCCCGGCGCGCTGGTGGTCGACAAACCCTTGCGCTCCGGGCAGCAGGTCTATGCGCGTGGGCGCGACCTGGTTGTCATGGCCATGGTCAACCCCGGCGCCGAGGTGATCGCCGACGGCCACATCCACGTGTACGCGCCGCTGCGCGGAAAAGCCATTGCCGGCGCGCGCGGCAATGGCGACGCGCGCATCTTCGCGCTGGGCATGGCGCCCGAGCTCATCTCCATTGCCGGCATCTACCGCACCAGCGAAGTCCCCCTGCCCGAGGGCATCCAGGGCCAGGCCGCGCAGGTGCGCCTGGTGCCCGGCCCCGACGGCGACCGGCTCGTGATCGACCCCTTGTCGGTGTGAACAGACCCTACATCCTGATCCAGAAAGACCTTTCACCATGAGCAAAATCGTCGTCGTCACCTCCGGCAAGGGCGGCGTGGGCAAGACCACGACCAGCGCCAGCTTCGCCTCCGGCCTCGCCTTGCGCGGGCACAAGACCGCCGTCATCGACTTCGACGTCGGCCTGCGCAACCTCGACCTCATCATGGGCTGCGAGCGGCGCGTGGTGTACGACCTGATCAACGTCATCCAGGGCGAGGCCAACCTGAACCAGGCGCTGATCAAGGACAAGCAGTGCGAGAACCTGTTCGTGCTCGCCGCGAGCCAGACGCGCGACAAGGACGCGCTGAGCCAGGAGGGCGTGCACAAGGTGCTGACCGACCTGGCCGAGATGGGCTTCGAGTACATCGTGTGCGACTCGCCCGCCGGCATCGAGACCGGCGCGCTCATGGCCATGCACTATGCCGACGAAGCGCTCATCGTCACCAACCCGGAAGTCTCCAGCGTGCGTGACTCCGACCGCATCCTGGGCATGCTCGGCAGCAAGACCCAGCGCGCCATCGAGGGCAAGGAGCCGATCAAGGAACACCTGCTGATCACGCGCTACAACCCGGGCCGCGTGGCCGACGGCCAGATGCTCAGCCTGGAGGACATCCAGGACATACTGCGCATCAAGCTCATCGGCGTCATCCCCGAGAGCGAGAACGTGCTGCAGGCCTCCAACCAGGGCACGCCGGCGATCCACCTCAAGGGCACCGACGTGGCCGAGGCCTACAGCGACGTGATCGACCGCTTCCTCGGCGCCGACAAGCCGCTGCGCTTCATCGAGGCCGAGAAGGCCGGTTTCTTCAAGCGTCTGTTCGGGGGGAAGTGAGGCATGTCGTTACTGTCCTTCCTGCTCGGTGAGAAGAAAAAAACCGCCAGCGTCGCCAAGGAGCGGCTGCAGATCATCCTGGCGCACGAGCGCAGCGGCCGCAGCGCGTCCGAACCCGACTACCTGCCGGCGCTGCAGCGCGAACTGGTGGCGGTGATCGGCAAGTACATCAAGATCAACCCGGACGACATCAAGGTCCAGCTCGACCGCCAGGACAACCTGGACGTGCTCGAAGTCAAGATCGAATTGCCGGACCGCAAGTAAGAGCCTGTTCGAGATCGATCCATAGGGGGGGCCGCGTCAGCGGCGCAGGGGGGGTGTTTTCCTTCAATCCCGTCCAGCCTCGACGATCGCCTGTGCCAGGGCCGCGGGCTGGGTGAACCAGGCCTCGTGGCTGCCCGGGCTCGTGATGTAGCGGAACAGGCCCAGGCGCTCGGACAGCCGGGGGTGCCACGGCAGGCTGTGGGGCAGCGCCACGTCCAGCAGGCAGTTCACGTACGACTTGCCCATCGGCAGGGCCGCCAGCGGCTGCGGGAGCTGCACCTTGTCGGTGAAGGTCTTGTGGGGATGGGGGTTGAGCTGCTCGTAGGCCGTGGTGGCCAGCGCCAGGTCGGCGTCGTTGATGAAGGCCTCGCGCCAGATCGGGAACGGCAGCATCACCGCGCCGTTGTTCTGCGCCGCCAGCCCGTCGAACAGGTCCACGTAGGGGGGCGGCACCAGGTCCACCAGACTTTGTCCGGGCTCGGGCACGAAGGCGTTGACGTAGACCAGCCGCGCGACGTGCCCGCCCAGCGAGCCGATGGCCTGCGACAGCACCATGCCGCCGTAGCTGTGCCCCACCAGGCGGATCTGCTGCAGGTTCTTCTGGCGCACGTAGTCCACCAGCGATTGCGCGGCGTCGGCCAGGCCGGTGCGCGAACGGTCGTCCCCTGGCCGGTTGCCCGCCAGGGTGGGACAGTGCACCTCATGGCCTGCCTGGCGGATGTGCTGCGCGACGGTTTCGAGTTGCGCGCCGGTGTGCCAGGCACCGTGTACCAGCACGTAGGTGTTGCTCATGGGAATCTCCTTGTGTCGATCAATGCGATGCGTGTCGGTGAATCGCGGTGCCGGACACCGCAGGCGCATTGTCGAAACGAAGACCGGGCGCGGCTGGCCGCAATGCGCCAGCCCGATCGCCTGAATGCGACAGGAACAAGGGGCATGGCTGCTGGGCTGCTGCCCTCACCCCAGCCCTCTCCCGCAAGCGGGAGAGGGAGCAAGACCCGCAACGAAAGAAGTGTCCCCATCCAGGGTCCGGCTCTGCCGGCCCGAGATGCCGTCCCCCCTCCAAGCGCCCAAAGGGCGCGTTAGAGAGGGGGGAAGCCGCGCAGCGGCGCAGGGGGGTGCTTCATGACCGCCAGGCGGACGGCCCCATGCCGTACCGGCGCTGGAACACCCGCGCGAAATGGGAGGCGTCCGCGAAGCCGCAGCGGCGGCCGATCTCGGCGGTCAGCACGTGGCGCAGGCGCGGCTGGGCCAGCATGCTCGCCGCCCGGTCCAGCCGCAGGCGCTGCAGCCGCTGATGGAATGTCTCGCCACAGGTCGCGAAGAGCCTGTGCAGCGTGCGGCTGGAGATGCCCAGTTGCCCGGCGATGGCGGCGGCCGTGAGGCCTGGCGTGGCCAACTGGGCCTGCATGAGCCGCAGGGCCTGTTCGTTCAGGTCGGCCTTGGCCGGCTTCGGCGCCGCCGCGACCGGTCCCAGCGCGGCGCACAGCAGCGCGCCCACATGCTCCACCAGCCCGTCCGGGTGCCAGTCGTGGGCGCTGTTCAGGTCGCGCACCAATTGGTGGCTCAGCGCCGCCACCGAGGTGCCCCAGCCCTGATCGTGGCGCGTGCAGCGCAGGCCCCGGGCTTCGGGCTCAGGCAGCCACTGGGCCAGGGTCTGGCGGGGTATCTGCAGCGACAGGCAGGTCACGCCCTCGGTGAAGTGGAACGCGTAGGGCCGGGATGCGTCCACCAGCACCGCGTCGCCCGGGCGCAAGCGGGCCGTTTCCCCATCCTGCCGGACGGTCCAGCCATGCGCGGTGTCGCTGATCAGGTAGAAGGGCGATTCCGCGCTGGCGGCGATCTCTCGCGGGGTGCGGTACACGTCCTGCGACGTGGCCTGGACCCGGTTGACGTTCATGCGCGCGTGGGGAATGCAGGCCAACTCGCCGTCGAAACGGTGCGCCTGGCTGGAGTCGCAGTCCATCTCCAGAAAAGCCTCGCAGATGACGTCCACCCAGAACGCGAGGCGGTCCTTGGGGTCGACGATCGAAGTGGTCCAGACGCGCATGGCGGGCAGTCAGGGTGGGTGGGCGAAGCGCCGATCACGGTATCCCAACTCGGCGGCCAAGTAAATCGGGAGTCGCCGCCGGTCCAGGCCCTATCATCCGCGCATGCTGATCGAAACCCTGGGCGCTGCCCGTGACATGGGCCGCCTCAACGCCATCCTGGGCGTGCTCATCCGCCACGGTTTCGGCGACAGCGTGCGCCGCCTGGGCCTGGCCGACAGCCTGGAGAAAGCCGGCCACGCCCTGCGCTGGGAGCACGCGGCCGACCTCGCGCGCCTCGAACCCCCGGTGCAGGTGCGCCTGGCCCTGGAAGAACTGGGTCCGGCTTTCGTCAAACTGGGGCAGATCCTGGCCGGCCGGGCCGACCTGTTCGGACCGGAATGGATCGCCGAGTTCGAGAAGCTGCACAGCCACGTGCCCGCGGTGCCGCTGGAGACCCTGCGGCCCCAGTTGCGCGACGACCTGGGTGGAGAACCCGAAGCCGTGTTCGCGCGCTTCGACGCCGAGCCCCTGGCCGCGGCCTCGATCGCGCAGGTGCACCGCGCGCAACTGCAGGACGGCACCGAGGTGGTCGTCAAGATCCGCCGCCCCGGCATCACCGACACCATCGAGGCCGATCTGCGCCTGCTCGCGCGCCTGGCCGCGCTCGCCGAGGCCGAGCTGCCCAACCTCAAGCCGTACCGGCCGCGCCAGCTGGTGCGCGAACTCGCGCGCTCGCTCCAGCGCGAGCTCGATCTGGCCAGCGAATGCCGCAACGCCGAGCGCGTGGCCGCCCATTTCGCAGACCAGCCCTGGATCGTCGTGCCCCGCGTGCACTGGGCGCACACCACCGAGCGCGTCAACGTGCAGGATTTCATCGCGGGCATCCCGGGGCCAGAACTCGACCGACTCGACGCAGAGGGCCTGGACCGCAACCTGCTGGCGCGTCGGGGCAGCCAGGCGGTGCTGAAGATGATCGTCGAGGACGGCTTCTTCCATGCCGACCCGCACCCCGGCAACGTGTTCTACCTGCCGGGCAACCGCATCGCCTTCATCGACTTCGGCATGGTGGGCCGCCTGTCGCAGCGCCGCCGCGAGGAGCTGCTCTCGCTGCTGCTGGGCCTGGTCGAGCGCAATCCCCAGGCCGTGGCCGACGTGCTGCTGGACTGGACCGGCGACGACGACCACGGCGTGCAACTGGCGCTGCTGGAGACCGAGATCGAAGCCTTCGTCGACCAGTACCACGGCACCCCGCTGGCGCAGCTCGACCTGGGGCGCATGCTGGCCGACGTGACGGCCCTGCTGCGCGAACACCACCTGGGCCTGCCCAGCGACATGGCACTGCTGATCAAGGCCTTCATCACGCTGGAGGGCATGGGCCGCAACCTGGACCCCGGCTTCCACATGACGACCGAGGCCCTGCCCATGCTGCGGCAGGTCGTGCGGGCGCGCTACGAACCCAAGGCCATGGCCACGCGCGCCTGGCACACGCTGCGGCGCACCCTGGCCGTGGCCGAACAACTGCCGCGCGATGTGTCGCGGCTGCTGCGCAACGCGCGGCGCGGCCGCGTGCAGGTCGGCATCGAGCTCGCGCACCTCAAGCGCGTGGGCGACCAGATCGACCGCGCCGCCAACCGCCTCGCCATGGCCCTGGTCATCGCCGCGCTGGTGATCGGCTCGTCCATCGTCATGACCGTGCAGGGCGGCCCCACGCTGTTCGGCCTCCCGGTGTTCGGGTTCCTGGGCTTCATGGGCGCCGTGGTGTGCGGCCTCTGGCTGATCCGAGCCATCTGGCGCAGCAGCCGTGATTGATTGGGACACCCCCCTGCGCCGCTTCGCGGCTTCCCCCCTCCCTGGCGCGCCGCTTTGCGGCGCTTGGAGGGGGGACGGCATCTCGGGCCGGCGGAGCCGGACCCTTGCTGCCCCTGGACGAAGACACGTCTTGCCTGCGCTCCCTCTCTCGCTGGCGGGGGTCGGGGTGAGGGCGGCGGAGTGGCCAGCAGCTGGCACATTTTTCGCGTCGGTGTTACATTAACTAGTTCGCCTTGAGCGACTGGCCGCGCCGGGACTTCGATGTCCTGGTGCATGAGCCCCGGCAGAGGGTTCGCCAGTCCAGCCCCTCCATGGCGGGCCGTGCCAGCCCCGTACCTTTGCAGAAGTCGGCGCCGTGGCCAGTTTCCCTCCTGTTGCCGATGCCCCTGCCGAGGCTCGCGCGCCGGTTCCGGCCGGGTGCCCATCGCACCCAACCAGATACCGGATCAACCAGTGGGGCTCCCCGGCGCCGGGGGCTGCCAATGTTTTTTTCGGGCGTATCCAGGCTTTGCGGCGGTTGCCGCGGGCCCCTGCCCCATAGTGCTTTTGATGATTCATACGACAACGACGACCACAACAACGAGACTCTCGCCTCTCACCCTGGGCAGGTACCGCATCGCGGCCAGCCCCCGTCCACTGCCGGGCGGAAGGTTTGCCGCACAGGTGTCCATCGCCAGCGGCAGCGGCAGCGCCTCCACGGCCCGCCTCATGCGCTTCGACAGCGCATTCCCCACACACGACGCGGCGGCCCGCTACGCCATTGCGCAAGGCATTGACTGGGTGCATGACACGGCCCGCCAGTCGGTGCGACCGAACTGACCGATACTTCAGGAAAAGGAAGACACCATGGCCAAGGAAGAACTGATCGACATGATGGGCATCGTCAACGAAGTGCTGCCAGACACGCGGTTTCGCGTGACGCTGGACAACGGGCACCAGTTGATCGCCTATTCGGCGGGCAAGATGAAGAAGAACCACATCCGTATCCTGGCGGGGGACCGCGTGTCGCTCGAACTCTCGCCCTACGACCTGACCAAGGGCCGGATCAACTTCCGCCACATCGAGGGCCGCGGCCCGATGGTGCCGCGCAAGCCGCGCTGAAAGGAAACACCCCCTGCGCCGCTGCGTGGGGGACGGCATGTCGGGCCGGCGAAGCCGGACCCTCGATTGCCCTGCTCCTTCACGCCGGCCCGGCTGTTTTCCAGCGGGGCCTCTCTCTCCCTCAGCCGAACAGCCGGCCCAGGTCCGCCGTGCCGCGCCGGCCGACGTCGCTGCCGTGGTCCAGCAGCCAGCGCTGGCCGTGTTCGCGGCCCAGCGTGAACAGCATCTCGAAGAAACGCAGGCCCGCGGCGGCCTTGGTGTCGGTGCCCAGATCGCGCATCAGATCGCCGGGTTCGATGGCGTGGAAGCGCGCCTGCATCAGGCGCTGCTCCAATGGGCCGCGGCGCCACCATGCGGTGGCCTGCAGGCGCGCGCGCAGGTCGGCCACCAGGCGCATCTCGCGCAGGAAGGTGGCGTTGAAGGCCAGCTCCATGGTTCGCTGGTCGATGTCCTTCGTGGACTGCGGCGTGTGCTCCCAGCTCAGCGGAGTCAGCAGCACCATCAGCGTGTCGCGCGCCGTGCAATCCAGCAGCAGCGGGTAGATGGCGGGGTTGGCCGCGTAGCCGCCGTCCCAGTGGGGTTGTCCGTCGATCAGCACGCTGCGGTGCAGGCGCGGCAGGCAGGCCGAGGCCAGCAGCGCATCGAGGCCGATTTCCGGGTTCTGGAACAGGCGCAGGCGGCCGGTGTTGGCTTCGGTGGCGGCTATGAACAGCCGCACCGGTGCGCGCTGGCGCAACTGCTCGAAATCGATCTGCGCCTTGAGCAGGTCGCGCAGCGGGTTGTGGTCGAACGGGTTGAGCTGCCCGGGCGAGAGGTAGTGCGTCCACTGCAGCATCAACCGCATGGCGGGTGCGAGCTGGAAGCTTTCGCCATCGGCGGTGGGCACCGCGCCCTCGAACGGCAGGCTGTTGGCGACGGCGGTCCAGAACGTGCGCAAGGCCTGGCGCGCGCCATCGGGCCCATCGCTCATCAGCCCCTGGGCCAGCACCACCGCGTTCATGGCGCCGGCGCTGGTGCCGCTCACGCCGTCGAAACCCAGCCGGCCGTCTTCCAACAGCGCGTCGAGCACGCCCCAGGTGAAGGCGCCATGGGCGCCGCCGCCCTGCAGCGCCAGGTTCACCGTGGGTGTGGAGCGGCGCCAGGGCAGTTGCATGTCAGTGGCTCAGTTTCGCCGCGCGCGCACCGCCTCGGCCAGGCTCTGCAGCACCGGCACGGTCTGCTCGAAGCCGATGCAGGCGTCGGTCACGCTCACGCCGTGCTGCAGCGGCTGGCCGGGCACGATGTCCTGCCGGCCTTCGTGCAGGTGGCTCTCGATCATCAGGCCGGTGATGCGCGCGTCGCCCGCGGCGACCTGGCGCGCCACGTCGGCCGCCACCTCGATCTGCTTGCGGTGCTGCTTGCTGCTGTTGGCGTGCGAGACGTCGATCATCACCTGCTCGCGCAGCCCGGCGACCCTGAGCAGGCCGCAGGCGGCGTCCACGTCGGCGGCGCCGTAGTTGGGCGCCTTGCCGCCGCGCAGGATGACGTGGCAGTCGGCGTTGCCGCGCGTCTCGAAGATCGCGGCCTGGCCCATCTTGGTCATGCCCATGAAGGCGTGCGGCGCCTGCGCGGCGAGGATCGCGTCGCTGGCCACCTTCACGCCGCCGTCGGTGCCGTTCTTGAAGCCCACCGGGCACGAGAGGCCGCTGGCGAGCTGGCGGTGGCTCTGGCTTTCGGTGGTGCGCGCACCGATGGCGCCCCAGCTCACCAGATCGCTGATGAACTGCGGACTCAGCAGGTCCAGGAACTCTGTGCCCACCGGCAAGCCCAGCGCGAGCACGTCCAGCAGCAGCTGGCGCGCCAGCTCCAGGCCCTCGTTGATGGCGAAGCTGCCGTCCAAGTGCGGGTCGTTGATGTAGCCCTTCCAGCCCACCGTGGTGCGGGGCTTCTCGAAGTACACGCGCATGACGATGACCAGTTCGCCGGCCAGCGCATCGGCCTGCGCCTTGAGTTGGCGGG
>CAZFOT010000064.1:890-15247 GCA_964520365.1 uncultured Hydrogenophaga sp. | reverse complement strand
CGGCCAGAAGATGTGGATCACCAACAGCCTGCAGGCCGACTGGATGTGCATGCTGGTCAACACCAGCGATGGCCCGGCGCACAAGAACAAGAGCCTGGTGATGGTGCCCATGCGCGAGAACGGCCAACTGGTCAAAGGCATCGAGGTGGCGCAGAAGATCCGCAAGATCGGCATGCACAGCAGCGACACCGGCCTGATCTATTTCGACGAGGTGCGCGTGCCGCAGCGCAACCGCATCGGCCAGGAGGGCGCGGGCTTCATCTACCAGATGCAGCAGTTCCAGGAAGAGCGCCTGTGGTGCGCCGCCAGCACGCTGCAAAGCCTCACCAACTGCATCGAATGGACGGTGGAATGGGCGCAGGAGCGCAAGCTCTTCGGCGCCTCGCTGGCCGATCAGCAGTGGGTGCAGTTCAAGCTGGCCGAACTCAAGACCGAGGTGGAGAGCCTGCGTGCGCTCACCTACCAGGCCTGCGAACACTACATCGCCGGCGAGGACGTGACCGAATGGGCCACCATGGCCAAGCTCAAGGCCGGCCGCCTGAACCGCACCGTGCCCGACACCTGCCTGCAGTTCTGGGGCGGCATGGGCTTCACGCTGGAGAACAAGGTCTCGCGCATGTACCGCGACGGCCGCCTGGCTTCCATCGGCGGCGGGGCCGACGAGGTGATGCTGGGTATCCTGAGCAAGATCATGGGCATTGCGAAGAGGCCGGTGAAGTGAGGGTGCACCCTCACCCCAACCCTCTCCCGCAAGCGGGAGAGGGAGCAACAACCCCTCCAGCCGGAGAGGGCGGGGGTGAGGGCACCGCAGGAGAAACACCATGACCCCCTTCACCACCACCCGCCAAGACGACACCGAACGCTGGACCCTCAACGACCCCGCCACGCGCAACGCCCTGAGCGACGCCATGGTGCTCGGTCTCTACGAAGCCACGCTGCGCGCGCAGAAAGACGAGACCCTGCGCCTCATCGTCCTCACCGGCGCGCCCGGCGCCTTCAGTGCCGGTGGCAGCCTGGGCGGCTTCACCAGCGCCATCGGCCAGCCGCTGCAGCCCGGCGAAGACGATCCGCTGATCGCCCTGAACCGGGGCTTCGGCGACGTGCTGCACGCGCTCTGCGCGCTGCCGCAGTTGCTGGTCTGCGCGGTGGACGGTCCGGCCATGGGCGGCGGCTTCGGCCTGGTCTGCTGCGCCGACCACGTGATCGCCACGCAGCGCTCCAGCTTCGCCACGCCCGAGGTCACGCTCGGCCTGCCGCCGGCGCAGATCGCGCCCTTCGTGTGGCAGCGCCTGGGCGACGCCGCCGCGCGCCAGTGCCTGCTGCAGGGTCGCAGCTACCGCGCAGAAGACGCGCGCGCCCTCGGCCTGGTGGACGAAGTGGTGGCCGACGACGCGCTCGACGCCGCGCTTCACGAACGCGTGCAAGCTCTGAAACGCGCCGCGCCCAGCGCCGTGGCGAGCACCAAGCGCCTGCTGCAGCGCCTGCGCGGCGACGTGCGCGACCTGCGCGACGAAGCCGCCATCGCCTTCGCCAGCGCGCTGCGCGGCCCCGAGGCGGCGGCCGGCCTGGCCGCGTTCGCGAAGAAACAGCCCGCGCCCTGGGCGAAGGATGCGCCCCCACGCTCCGCCGCTGCGCGGGTCGCTGCCCCCCAAGGGGGCGGATCCGGCTTGGGGCGGCCCGGCGCCGGATCGCCCGAGGGCAGCGCATGAAACGCCTGCTGATCGCCAACCGCGGCGAGATCGCCCGAAGGATCATCCGCACCGCGCACGCCATGGGCATCGAGACCGTGGCCGTGTTCTCCGAGCCCGACGCGAACGCGCTGCACGTGCGCGAAGCCGGCACCGCGTTCGCGCTCGGCGGCAGCAGCTCGGCCGATTCCTACCTGCGCGTGGACCGCCTGCTGGACGCCGCGTTCGCCACCAACGCCGACGCCGTGCACCCGGGCTACGGCTTCCTGAGCGAGAACGCCGACTTCGCCCAGGCCGTGATCGACGCCGGCCTGATCTGGGTCGGCCCGCCGCCGGCGGCCATCCGCGCGCTGGGCAGCAAGTCCGCCGCCAAGGCGCTGGCCGTGGCGCACGGCGTGCCCTGCCTGCCGGGCTACTTCGGCGAGGACCAGCGTGAAGAAACGTTTGTGACCGAGGCGCAGCGCGTCGGCTTTCCGCTCATGGTCAAGGCCGTGGCCGGCGGTGGCGGGCGCGGCATGCGCCTGGTGCACGAGGTCGCGCAACTGCTGTCCGCGCTGAAAGGCGCGCGCTCCGAGGCGCTGGCGGGTTTCGCGAATGGCGACCTGCTGATCGAGCGCGCCCTGCTGCGCCCGCGCCACGTGGAGGTGCAGGTGTTTGCCGACGCGCTGGGCCACTGCGTGCACCTGGGCGAGCGCGACTGCTCGGTGCAGCGCCGGCACCAGAAGATCGTGGAAGAGTCGCCGAGCCCGGCCGTCTCGCCCGCGCTGCGCGAAGAACTCGGCCGCTGCGCCGTGGCGCTGGCGCAGGCCGCGGGTTATGTGGGCGCGGGCACGGTGGAGTTCCTGCTGGAGGGGGCCGAGTTCTTCCTCATGGAGATGAACACCCGCCTGCAGGTGGAACACCCGGTGACCGAAGCCCTCACCGGGCTCGACCTGGTGGAATGGCAGTTGCGCGTCGCGCGCGGCGAACCGCTGCCGCTCACGCAGGAGGCCATCACCTTCAAAGGCCACGCCATCGAGGTGCGCCTGTGCGCCGAAGACGAACACCAAGTGCCGCACACCGGCCGCGTGCTGCACTTCGCCGAGCCGCCGATGGTGCCCGGCCTGCGCTTCGACCACGCGCTGGAAACCGGCAGCGAAGTCACGCCGCACTACGACGCCATGCTCGGCAAGCTGATCGACCACGCGCCCACCCGCGCCGAGGCGATCGATCGCCTCGCCCACGCGCTGGACCAGACCCGCGTGCTCGGCCTGCCGACCAACCGCGCCTTTCTCGCCGCCTGCCTGCGCCACCCGGTGTTCCACGAGGGCGGCGCGCTCATTCCCTTCCTGGTCGACGAGGGCGAGACGGTGCGCGCCATGCTGCTGCCCCCGCCCGACGCGGTGCTGGCCGGCGTGCTCGCCGCCGCGTTCAGCGCGCAACCGCCCGCCACCGCGCTGCCGTGCCCCTTCCCGCGCCCGCTTCGCTGGCAACACGGCGAGCAGGTGCTGGACATGGCGGTGCAGGAGCTGGGGCAAGGCGTCCTGCGCGTCGCGCTGGGCGAGCGCACGGCACAGGCCCGCGTGGCCCCGAGCCGCGCCGTCATCGACGGCGCCACCTGGCCGGTGGTGGCCGTGCCGCTCGGCGCGGGCCGCTGGCAGGCCCAGGCCGGCGCGCACACGCTGGAGCTGCTGGACCTCAGCCACGCGCCGCGCGAGCGCGCGGGCGGTGCGTCCGCCGCGCGCGAGTTGCGTGCCCCCTTCAATGGCAAGCTCATCGCCGTGCATGCCCAGCCTGGCGCGGGCACCGCCAAGGGCGAGCCGTTGCTGGTGATCGAATCCATGAAGCTCGAACACACCCTGGCCGCGCCGCGCGACGTGACCGTGGAAAGCATCGCCGTGGCCGCGGGCCAGCAGGTGGCGCCGGGGCAACTGCTCATCACATTCGCCGCATGACATGACCACCACGCCGACCGACGCCACTTTTACCGTCGAAGACCGCACCGCCCTCATCGACACCGTGCGGCGCTTCGCTACCCAGGCCATCGCCCCGCACGTGACCGCATGGGACGAAGCCGGCGAGTTCCCGCGCAGCCTCCACCACCAGGCCGCCGAACTCGGCCTGCTCGGCCTGGGCTACCCCGAGCACCTGGGCGGCACGCCCGCGCCCTGGCGCGCGCGCAACGCCATGTCGCAAACGTTGGCACGGTACGGCGGCAGCGGCGGTGTGATGGCCAGCCTGTTCACCCACAACATCGGCCTGCCGCCGGTGCTGGCCAACGGCGCGCCCGAGTTGCAGCAGGAAGTGATTCCATCCGTGCTGCGCGGCGAGAAGATCGCCGCCCTGGGCATCACCGAACCCGGCGGCGGCTCCGACGTGGCGGCTCTGCGGACCACCGCGCGGCTCGACGGCAACGACTATGTGATCGACGGCGAGAAGGTGTTCATCACCTCCGGCATGCGCTGCGACTGGATCACGCTGGCGGTCCGAACCGACGCGAACAGCAAGGGCGCCAGTGGCATCTCCATGGTCGTGGTGCCCTGTAACGCGCCCGGCGTCTCGCGCAGCCGGCTGGACAAGATGGGCTGGCTGTGCTCCGACACCGCGCACCTGCGCTTCGACGGCGTGCGCGTGCCCGCGCGCTACCGCCTGGGTGCCGAGGGCGCGGGCTTCCGCATGATCATGGGCAACTTCAACGGCGAGCGCCTGGCCATGTCCGCCATGGCGCTGGGCTTCGCCGAGGCCTGCCACGACGAAGCCCTGGCCTGGGCGCGCCAGCGCAGCACCTTCGGCGCGCCGCTGATCGAGCGCCAGGTGATCCGCCACAAGCTCATGGACATGCGCATGCGCATCGCCTCCACGCAAGCCTGGGTGGACGCGCTCGGCGCGCGCGTGGACGCGGGCGACGAGGGAACGGACTGGGTCGCCAACGTCTGCCTGCTCAAGAACCACGCCACGCAGACCATGCAGTTCTGCGCCGACGCCGCCGTGCAGATCCTCGGCGGCATGGGCTTCATGCGCGGCACGGTGAGCGAGCGTGTCTACCGCGAAGTGAAGGTCATGATGATCGGCGGCGGCGCCGAGGAAATCATGAAGGAACTCGCCGCACGACAATGGGGCCTATGAGCAAAACCACCTCCACCGCCTCCGCCGCACCCGTTGTCTTCGAGCCAGAGTTCATTGCCCTGCTCAAGAGCCTGTTCGAGGAAAAGATCGTTTTCAACAAAGTGCTGGGCCTGCAGATCACCGGCATCAAGCCCGAGCGGGTGAGCGCCCGCATCGCCATGAAACCCGAACTGGTGGGCCACTACCAGCACAACCGCGTGCACGGCGGCGTGGTCAGCGCCTGCCTGGACGCCCTGGGTGGCCTGGCCTGCGTCGCGGCCAGCGGCGCCCGCCACATGAACGAAGCCCCGCTGCAGCGCCTGCAGCGTTTCAGCAAACTTGGCACCATCGACCTGCGCATCGACTACCTGCGCCCCTGCGTGGGCGACCACTTCGACATGCACGCCGAAGTCCTGCGCCTGGGCTCGCGCGTGGCGAGCACGCGCATGGAGTTCCTGGGGGCGGATGGGAAGCTGCTGTGCGCGGGGGCTGGGGCGTATATCGTGTCGTGATGCACGGGGTGCGCTGGCACGCCGATACCAGAAACACGAGGAGACCGGGCATGAGCGATTTCAAACTGACCTATTCCACGATGTTCGCGCCGCCGCGCGAGCTGCACGAGCGCTTCGACGCTGCCCTGGCCCGCGTGCGGCAGGACCTGCTGGACCAGGACCACGGGCTCTTCATCGATGGCGCCTTCACACCCCGAGCCGACACCATCGAAAAGCGCAACCCCGCCAACATCGCCGAAGTGCTGGGCCGCTTTGCCCGGGCATCGGTGAGCGATGTGCACACCGCCGTGGCCGCCGCGCGCCGCGCCTGGTCCGCCTGGCGCAACACGCCGTGGCAGGACCGCGTGGCCCTGCTGCGCCGCGCCGCACGCATCGTGGACGAGCGCCTGTACGACATGGCCGCCATCGTCTCGCTCGAAGTGGGCAAGACGCGCATGGAAGCCCTGGGCGAAGTGGCCGAAGTCAGCGCCTTCTTCGACATCTACGCCCGGCAGATGGAAGAGAACCACGGCCACGACCACACCTTGCCCAACGACCCATTGCCCCACCTGGTGAGCCGCAACCGCAGCGTGATGAAGCCCTACGGCGTGTGGGCCGTCATCGCGCCCTTCAACTACCCCTTCGCGCTCGCGGGCGGCCCCGCCGCGGCCGCGCTCGTCACCGGCAACACGGTGGTGCTCAAGGGTTCGGTGGAAACGCCGTGGTCCGGCTTGCTGCTGGCGCAATGCCTGAAAGACGCCGGCCTGCCCGATGGCGTGTTCAACTGCCTCGTGGGCGATGGCGCCGATGCGGGTGAGGCGCTGATGCAGCACGAGCACATCGGCGGCATCACCTTCACCGGCTCCTACGCCGTGGGCATGCACATCCTGCGCGCGCAGGCCGCGCGCACCTACCCGCGCCCCTGCATCGCCGAAATGGGTGGCAAGAACGCCGCCATCGTCACCGCGCGCGCCGACCTGGACGTGGCCGCCCAGGGCATCGTGCGCTCGGCCTTCGGCCTGTCGGGCCAGAAATGCTCGGCGCTCTCGCGCGTGTACGTGGACCGCCGCGTGGCCGATGCGCTCATCGACAAACTGCAGGAAGCCGTGGCGAAGATCGCCGTCGGCAACCCCCAGCAGGAAAGCACCTGGACCGGGCCCGTGGCCACGCCTGCCGCGCACGCCCGCCACGCCGATTGCCGCCGCCAACTGGACGGCGACAACAGACAAGGCGGGGGCGCCCGCATCGTCGCCACCGGCCCGCTGCCCGCCGACGCCGCCAGCGGCTACTTCTGTGCCCCCACCGTGGCCGAAGCCCCGCTCGACCACCCGCTGTGGGAAAAGGAAATGTTCGCCCCACTGGTGATGCTGGGCCGCGTGGACAGCGCCGAGCACGCCATGCAACTCGCCAACGCCAGCCCTTTCGGCCTCACCGCCGGCTTTTTCGGCGCGGAAGACGAGGTGGACTGGTTCTTCGATCACATCGAAGCCGGTGTCACCTACGCCAACCGCCCCCTCGGCGCCACCACCGGCGCGTGGCCGGGGTACCAGCCCTTCGGCGGATGGAAGGGCTCAGGCAGCACGGGCAAGGCGCTGGCGTCGTTCCACTACCTGGCGCAGTACATGAGGGAGCAGTCGCAGACGCGGGTGGATACGGCGGCGCCTTCCAACGCGTGATGTCGCTGGGTTGCCTGCGGTAGCCCAGGGTGAGGCGTCATTTCGGGCGCGCCAGGAATGTCGCGGCGGACAGAGCGCAGCTTGCACCGATGGCGCCAGGCAGCGTGTAGAGGCGGGGCGCATGCTTGGACCCGATGGAGCTTTCCGATCTGCCATTCAAGCACGGCAACAAGGCGCGCCTGTGTTCTGCTTTGCTGAACGGTGTGCCCGCCAGCCAGGACGACAGCATGGACAAGTAGTCCTGGACGGTCGCCTCGACTTCTTTCCGACTCCAATTTTTTCCGGTCATGGGCAGGTTGTGGCGCTTTTGATCGCCGCGGATCGGTCACGAACGGCGCCCCGGCCGGACCTACCACCAAGCCACCCCCACCGCCGCAGCAAACCCCGTATACCCCGCCACGAACACCCACCAAGGCGCCTCCCAGTACAGCAGCCGTGAAAGCCAGTGCTCGATGAAGCTCACGCCGTAGCTGCCCTGGCCGGCGATCCGTCGCAGGAACAGGCCCACCACGAAGACCACGATGCCCATGTGCAGCGCAAGCAGCGCATCGACCAGGCACACGCGCGATCCTCATGCGCAAGGCTGCAACCGGGGCAGTCGAAGCTTTGATGGATACTAGCCACTTCTTCATTTCACCGACCATGCGAAATATCCCAGACAGCGGAACGCAAGACAAAGCAATGCGAGGCGGTGTCTATTCCGGCATCCGTACCGCGCTCGTCCAAGGTCGTTTTGCCCCTGGTGAGAAGCTGGTCCTCAGGCAACTGGCCGAGACATTCGAAGTCAGCCTCACACCAGTGCGGGAGGCATTGCACCGGTTGATTGCGGAAGGCGTTCTGACTCAGGAGCACAGCCGTTCGGTTCGCGTTCCGGTCTTGTCGCAGGAGCGGGTCCTGGAGCTGCGCGACATACGCGTGCTGCTGGAGGGGCTCGCGGTCGAGAGGGGCGCTGCCCGCGCCACCCATGCGGAGATTGCCAGGCTCGAGCGCCTGGCCAGAGAGATTGAGGCCGCGCGCAAGGCTGGCGATGTCGCGCTGGACACGCAGAAGATTGCCGAATTCGCCTTCACGTTGTACGCAACCTGTCGAATGCCAGTGCTGTTGCGGCAGATCGAGATGCTCTGGCTGCAAACCGGACCGTACATTCGGCTCTTGCATCCAGATTACATCTCGCGCGTGCAGCAGATCCGGCCTCGCTGGCGCTATGAGATGTGCGAGGCATTTCGCAAACGCGATACGTCCACCGCGCGTCGGCTGATTGAGGCAGACGTCAATGAGGCGCTGACATACCTGTCCAGTCTCATCGGCGCCGCGGCAATGATGCATTCCGCCTGATTTTCGCGGTACCGGCGTGCCCACTCGAACGCCAACTGGAAGAGGTCCAGCGCACGTTCAAACCGTTCGGTGTCGATCGTGAGCGGGTAGATAGAGCGCTCACGTTGCCGTGCGCGCCGCAAGTGAGCAGCACCAAGTCGTGCTGCAATGCCTTCTGCCGAACTGCTCGCGCTCGCTACGCGTCGGGCAGGGCAGTCTCCGCATTCCAGAGTTCGGCTGCCACCATCGGGCTTGATCCGCTGTTGTGGGCAATGCCGCCGCCATTCGAGCGAATGCTCCTCTTGTACCGGCTTGGCGACGATTGCCGCAATGCGTGCGGGGTCCACGGTTGCCTTGCACAAGGCTTCAAGCGAAGCCATCGCACGCTCGCAAGGAACGATCCGGAATGCAGTGTGGATGAGCCGGTTCAGTTGCGCCCGAACAGTCTCCATCGCCCGGCGATGGCCAGTGTTCAGGCCGGCAATGCCTGCGGCAAAGTCGATGTATTCCCTCCCCCCTTCATCCTCCAGCGCCGCATTCCCAGCGTGCCGCGCGTGGATGCTGCACATGACGATCACGCTACCTGGCATGGCTGTCCCCAGGCGCTGCTGCGGTGGCAAATTGATCATTTTTGAGTTTCTTGATAAAAATGTGATCACAAAAATAATAATACGTGATACATTTATTTCATGACGACTCAAGAAACAACTTCTGCTTCCCGTCGCCCATTCCCCCAAGCGGGAACCGCATGGGCGGATCTGCAGCGCAAGCTCAACGATGCCCGCAATGGCGATTTCAGTTGGGAAGAGGGACGCATGGCGCTTTACGTCTACTGGCTTGACGACCAGCTTCTGCAGGTATCTAAGGAGGCGGCCTCCATGTTCTTCATGGAGAACGGTCTGGGACGCACGGCATTCCCAAGCGTGCAGCGCCTGCAATCGGAAGTGATCGATATGGCGCTGTCGCTGTTCAACGCGCCACCCGGCGCTGGAGGCAGCTTCACTTCCGGTGGCACCGAGAGCATCTTCCAGGCCGTCAAATCGGCCCGGAGCCTGAAACGCTCGCACTTGTCCGATGGGTACGTGCGTTGCAAGATCGTCGTGCCGCAGACGGCCCACCCTGCCTTCGACAAGGCGGCGCAGTACCTGGACATGGACGTGCAGCGCATCGCCATCACAAGCAGCTTCCAGGTCGATGTCGATGCGATGGCCGCCGCGATCGACGAGCGCACGGCGCTGATCGTTGGATCGGCGCCGGCGTACCCGCACGGTGTTTACGATCCCCTGCGCAAGCTCTCGGATCTGGCGGTGCGGCATGGGGTGCCATTGCACGTGGACGCTTGTGTCGGTGGTTTTCTCGCGCCCTTCATGAAGCTCAATGGCGAGCCGATTCCGGACTTCGACTTCTCGCTGCCCGGCGTGACCAGCATGTCGGCCGATATCCACAAATACGGCTTCGCCGCCAAAGGCGCTTCACTGATCCTGTACCGCAGCGAAACGTTCAAGGAGCACCAGCGTTTCGAGTTCGACAACTGGCCACGCGGCTATTACATGACCGAGACATTCCTCGGAACCCGACCGGCGGGTCCGGTCGCGTCGGCCTGGGCGGTGATGAACTACCTGGGCAGGTCTGGCTACCAGCACATCGCCCGGATCGTGGCGAAGACCCGGGACAAACTGATCGCGGGCATCGATGGCATTGCCGGCCTGGAAGTGGTGCGGCCCTGTAGCGAGCTGTCCTTCGTCCTATACCGATCGAAGGATCCGGCCGTCGACATCAACGCCGTGGCGGAGCAACTCGGCGCGAAGGGCTGGTTTGTCGGCCGTGGTGTCGATCCCGTTGCCGTTCACTTCATGGTCAACCCGGTGCATGCGCCCATCATGGACAAGTACCTGGCCGATGTGAGCGATGCCGTGGAAACGGTCAGACGGCAAGGCCTGACCGGCAAGATGGACACCAAGACGTATTGAGCGTCGCCCAACGAATGGAATCCACGCCGTGAGCGCAATCACTCTGACCAATCTGAGCAAGCACTACGGAGACTCCGTAGCCTTGCGCGAACTGTCCCTGCGTGTCGAGCAAGGGGAATTCCTCACCATCCTGGGGCCCAGCGGGTCGGGCAAATCGACAGCGCTCTCGTTGATCTCGGGATTGACGGCGCCATCGGGTGGCTCGATCCAATTGGGCGACAGGGATGTGACCCATCTGCCGCCCTCGCAGCGCAATATCGGCCTGGTTTTCCAGAGCTACGCGCTGTTTCCCCATCTGTCCGTGCGTGACAACATCGCATTCCCGCTGAAGATCAGGAAAGTGAGCGTGGATGATTCGGCCAGGCGGGTAGCCGAGGTTGTCGCTCTGCTGCGACTGGGTGGGCTGGAGGCCCGCAAGCCGGCGCAGTTGTCAGGCGGCCAGCAGCAGCGCGTCGCGCTGGCCCGCGCCATCGTCTTCCGCCCCGACATTCTGTTGCTCGATGAGCCGATGGGGGCGCTGGACCGCCAGTTGCGCGAGGAGGTGCAGGTCGAACTCAGGCGCCTGCAGCGTTCGCTTGGCACGACGACCATTCTTGTGACGCATGACCAGGAAGAGGCGCTGTCGCTGTCGGACCGCATCATGGTGCTGGCCGAAGGCCGGGTGCAGCAAGTTGGGTCGCCGCGCGACATCTACATGAAGCCTCGCAGCGCATTCGTCGCGGGCTTCCTGGGCACGGCCAATTTCCTGGATGGCAAGTTGCGCGATACCGGCGCGGGCAGGGTGCTGGTTCTGGACAACGGTGACGAGTTGCCCGTTGCCAGCGCAGGTCGCCATCCGGGTGCTTCGGTCAAGGCCGTGGTGCGACCCGAGCGGGCGCGCTTGACCACTCACTCGCCTGGCGCGCCGGGCCTCAAGGGCAAGGTACTCGATGCCATCTACCTGGGTCAGACCGTGCGCTACCACGTGCAGACCAGGCTGCAGCAGCCATTCATCGTGACCGCTACCGACAACGAAACCTGCTTTGTTCCAGGCGATGACGTCCTGCTCGCCTGGGCGGATACCGATGTCTGGCTTTTGTCCGACACCGGGCATCGCGAATCGACAGGACAGACCCCGGCAAAGATGCCTCCCTCCAATTGAAAGGACAGCACCATGGATCGTCGTCATTTTCTACGCAACAGCACAGTACTGGCCAGCGGCGTGGCGCTGGGAGATCTTGCGTTCAGCGCTGAGAACGTGCCTGGCGCGGCGCGTGAAATCCGAATCGTTGCCTCCGGCGGTCTGTCCGGCGAATCGGTGCAAAAAGGCTACATCAATCCCTACATGGAAAAGACCGGCCTCAAGGTCATCCGCGAAGACACCACCGGGACGCCATTGGGCAAGTTGCGTGCGATGGTGGAGTCGGGCCGCATCGACGCGGTACTGCATGAGATGGGCGGTTCGGCGCTGGCCCAGGCCCTGGCGTTGAACCTGGTCCAACCCTTGCGCTGGACCTCGATCAAACCCGCGCCGATGTTCCCCGAGGCGCGTCACTCGCATGGCATGGGTTTCCAGTATTTTTCACTGGCGTCAGCCTGGCGCGCGGACGCCAAGCCGCTTGCCAATTGGCGCGACTTCTGGGACGTGGAGAAATTCTCGGGCAAGCGGTCGCTACCGGACATTCCCTACTACTCCCTGCCCATCGCCCTGCTCGCGGATGGCGTCACACCGCAAGGCCTCTATCCCATCGACTTCGACCGCGCCTTCAAGAGCCTTGAAAGAATCAAAAAACATGTGTCGGTCTGGTGGGCCAGCGGCGCGCAGGCGCCTCAACTGATGGGCGACAACGAGGTGCAGTACGCGGGCGTGTACTCTGGCCGTGTGGCGGGCAATCCGAAATTCGGCTTCACGTTCAATCAGGGCATGCTGGGAATCAGCTACTTCGTCATTCCACAGGGTGCGGCCGATGATCAGCGGGTGGCAGCCTACCGCCTGCTGCACGAGTTCACTCTCCCTGAAAACCAGGCCGAAGCCGCGAAGGTGGTCTCCTACACCGGCAACAGCCCTGATCTCGACAGTCTGCTGCCCAAGGACAAGTTGGCGCAGTTCCCCACAACCCGCGAGAACCGCGCGCGGCAGATCCTGCCTAACGACATGTTCTGGTTCCTCAATGCCCAGACGGTCGAGAAGCGCTGGCAGCAGTTCAAGCTGAGCCTGTGATGCAAGCTGTGTTGGCCCGATTGCGCAACCACGCCGGCAGCGTCGGCTTCGTCCTCCCGCTGCTGGTGGTGATGTTGCTGGCCTTTGACCTGCCACTCATGGGCATGCTCGGGCGCAGTTTCAACTTTCCGCAACTGACCCTTGAGCACTACCAGGATCTGATCAGCACCGAGCTGTATGTCAAGGTCATCCTCAATACCTTCCGCATCGCGGCCATGGCCACCCTGGCCTGCGCCTTGCTCGGGTACCCATTGGCGTACTGGATGCGTGGCCTGTCCCCAACAGCGCGGCTTGCCGCGCTGGCCATGATCGTCATTCCATTCTGGGTCAGCGTGCTGATTCGGACCTACGCATGGATCATCCTGTTGGGCAACGCTGGCATCGTCAACTCCACCCTGATCGCCCTTGGCCTTGTCGATAGCCCGGTGTCTTTCCTCTACAACAAGTTGGGCGTGACCATCGGCATCGTCAATGTGCTGTTGCCTTTCCTGGTGCTGCCATTGTTCGCGGCCATGTTGAAGATCGATGAGCGACTGCTGCATGCGGCGCGGTCTCTGGGCGCTTCGGACGCCCAGGTGTTCTGGCGCGTGTTTTTCCCTCTCACCGTTCCGGCGCTGGCCGCCGGTTCGTTGCTGGTGTTTCTGATGACCCTTGGTTTCTACGTCACCCCGATGATCCTGGGCGGTGGACGCGTTCCCATGCTGGTGAATATGCTCGACCTCCTTGTCAACCGCATGCCCAACTGGAACCTTGCGTCTGCCATCTCGGTGCTGTTGCTGGTGGTGACCCTGGCCTTGTATGCATTGAGCCGCCGACTGGGTGGGCGATCGGCGGCATGACCATGCAATCAACACGACGACTCTCCCGCAGGTTGCTGGCCACGCTGGCCGCTGCCACGCTGCTGTTTGTGTGCGTCCCGATCGTCATCGTCATCCCGATGTCGTTCTCCAGCGCGGACTCGCTGCAGTTTCCACCTCCCGGCCTATCGCTGCGCTGGTATGAGGCGTTCTTCTCGGACGCGCGCTGGATGGAGGCATTGCACACCTCGGTCGGTGTTGCACTGGCGTCCAGCATCGCGGCGCTGCTGTTGGGCAGTGTGGCGGCCTACGGACTCGTGCGCGGCACGTTCTGGGGCCGGCGCGCCATCGAGCTGAACTTCGCCATTCCGATGGTGATCCCGCACATCATCACCGCCATTGCCCTGTATATCGCCTTCGCGAAGGCGGGCTGGCTGGGAAGCCTTGCGGGCCTCGTGGTGGCGCACACCATTCTCGCTGTGCCATATGTCGTGCTGGTGGTGTCGGTGGCCTTGGGTGGGCTGGATCATCGCATCGAGCAAATTGCCTTCACCCTGGGCGCTTCTTGGTGGACGGTGCTGCTCAAGGTGGTGGCACCCAATCTCGCGCCAAGTCTGTTCGCAGCCTGGATCTTTGCTTTCATTGTCAGCTTCGACGAGATCACAGTCACGGTATTCCTCGCCGGATCGAACGAAACCGTTCCCAAGCGCATGTTCACTCAGTTGCTGGAGCGCGTCGACCCCACCATCACTGCCGTAGCGACGTTACTGATTGCAGTGTCCGTTCTGAGTGTTGCTGTGATTGCGATGTTGGCGCGACGGGCAGGCCTGCTGAAACAGGTCCAAGAATGATCAATCCCCTGCCAGGTCTCAAAGACTTCGCCCTGCTCAGGATCGACGACCTGATCAACGGTCAATGGGTGAAAGGCGGCAACCGATTTGATGTCAACGCCCCTCTCAATGACAGGAAAACTGGCCACCGTGGCCAACCTCGGCCCGGTCAGTGACACGGAGCTCGGACATTCCTCGATTCACAGGCTGCGCCTCGGCCTCACCCCCCACCAAGCCACCCCCACCACCACCGCAAACCCCGTATACCCCGCCACGAACACCCACCAAGGCGCCTCCCAGTACAGCA
>CAZFOT010000064.1:0-790 GCA_964520365.1 uncultured Hydrogenophaga sp. | reverse complement strand
GCTGTGAAAGCCAGTGCTCGATGAAGCTCTCGCCGTAGCTGCCCTGGCCGGCGATCCGCCGCAGGTCTTGCTCCCACACGGTGAGCGGACACAACTGCCCCAGCCAGGCCTGGGCGGCGATGAAGACCATCAGGGCCAGGTGGGTCAGGCGCAGGCCGAAGTGGTGTACCCAGCGCCAGCCCAGCGCTCCCCCGATCAGGATCAGCGGCAACAGGCCCACCACGAAGACCACGATGCCCATGTGCAGCGCGAGCAGTGTGTCGGCGAGCAGAGCGGCTGTGGAAGGCGTGGGTGTGAAGTTCATGGAAATGACGACATATCGCGGATTTCGTGTCGTTGCGAGTGACATGAAACCACCAATGTGTCGCAAGAATCAACTTTTGACGACATGAGACCGGACGCCAGAGGCAACCGCACATGAAAAAACCGCCAGCACACAAGGCACTGGCGGTTCGGTTGCTTGCACGCAGGGCCTGCCGGGGCAGGCGGCGTCATGTCAGCTCACTTGGCGGCGTCGATCTTCATGTAGTCGGAAACGACCTTCCAGCGGTTGTCCTGCAGTTGCGACAGGCGCGTGGCGTTGCTGCCCAGGCGCTTCTGCGGGCCGAAGGTCATCTCGGCGCTGCCGAAGATGTCCGGCGGGATGGTCATGGTGTCCATGGCCTTGATGAAGCTGTCGGTGGTCAGGTTGCTGCCGGCCTTGCTGGCGGCGCGCAGGAAGCCGTCGATCACCGAGTAGCCGTAGACCGAGAACACGGTCGGGTCTTCGTTGAACTTGGTCTTGTACTTG
>CAZFOT010000063.1:0-15331 GCA_964520365.1 uncultured Hydrogenophaga sp. | reverse complement strand
CGCGCAGCGGCGCGCCAGAGAGGGGGGAAGCCGCGTCAGCGGCGCAGGGGGGAGTCTCATTCTTTCCAGATGATCTTGCGACCCGATGCTTCCCAGCTTTCGTAGTGACGGGCGTAGAGGTCCTCGATGCGGTTGCGCTTGACCTTGAAGGTCGGGGTGATGATGTCGTTGTCCACCGTCCACGGCGTGGTCACCACCACCACGGCCTGCAACTGCTCGTGAGGGTCGAGCGTGGCGTTGATGGCCTTGAGATGGCTGGCCAGCGAGCTTTCGAGTTCCTTGCGGGCCTGGGCATCCGACGCGCGCGCCGCGAAGTCGGCGTTGAGCATGACGATGCCCAGGGGCTGGCCCAGGTTGGCGCCGGTGACCACGCAGGCTTCCACCGATTCGTGCATCACCAGCTTGTCCTCGATCGGGGCCGGTGAGACGTATTTGCCCTTGCCGGTCTTGAACAGGTCTTTCACGCGCCCGGTGATGCGCAGCAGGCCTTGCGCGTCGATCGAACCCTTGTCGCCGGTGCGCAGCCAGCCGTCGTCGGTGAAGCTCTCCTTGCTTTTTTCGGGCTCCTTGTAGTAGCCCAGCATCAGCGCCTGGCTGCGCATCTGCACTTCGCCGGTGGCCGGGTCGATACGCTGCTCCACGCCTTCGTACACAGGGCCGACCGTGCCCTGCTGGTTCTTGCCCGGCTCGGTGATGTGCGAGAGGGCCAGGTTCTCGGTCATGCCGTAGCCTTCGTTGATGTGCAGGCCCAGCTTGCCGTACCACTCCAGCAGGGCCACGGGCATGGGGGCCGCGCCGCCGGCGGCGAATTTGCACTGGTCCAGGCCGAGTGCCTTCATGACCTTTCTGCGCACGATGCCGCCCAGGATCGGAATACCCAGCAGCCGGTCGAGCTTGGCCGGCGGCATCTTGTGGTGGATGCCCTGCTGGAATTTCACCCACAGGCGCGGCACCGAGAAGAAGATGGTGGGGCGCGCGCGCTGCAGGTCGGCGGCGAAGGTGTCGAGCGACTCGGCGAAGAACACGTGCATGCCGGTGCGCAGCCAGCCGTGCTCGACCAGCATGCGTTCGACCACGTGCGCCAGCGGCAGGTAGGACAGCATGCGGTCCTCGCCCGTCATGGGAATGCGCTTGAGGCCCGAGTCGAGCGCCCAGGCGAAGTTGTCGAAGCTGTGCATCACGCCCTTGGGCATGCCCGTGGTGCCCGAGGTGTAGATCAGCGTGGCGAGCTCGCCGCCGCCACGCACGGGGCTGCCCTGCAGCGGCTGGGTGCGCGCGCAGACGGTGTCCCAGCCTTCGTAGGCCTCGATGGCGTCCGGCGGCGACAGCGCGTAGCTGATGCAGGGGAGGTCGGCCGGCACGCCGGGCTTCATGCCTTCCCAGCCATCGAGCTTGCCGATGAAACAGGCCTTGGCCTCGCTGTGGGTGAGGATCTGGCGGATGGTCTCGGGCGCCAGCGTGGGGTAGAGCGGCACCGACACATGGCCGGCCATCCAGATCGCCAGGTCGCTCATCATCCACCAGGCGCAGTTCTTGGACAGGATGGCCACCTTGGAGCCCGGTTCCCAGCCCTGGGCCTGCAGGTGGGCGGCGATGCGGCGGGTCTGCTCGGCGACCTGGCCCCAGGTGAAATCCTGAACGGCGCCGCCCCCCATGGGTTGCGTGAGCGCCACCCGGTCGGGGGCGGTCTTCTCCCAGTGGTACAGGCGTTGCAGGGCCAGCAGTTCGGGCGCGACTTGGCTCATGAAGAATGTCTCCGTTGTGGATGAGGTGAGACGAATCTACCGCCTGGCGGCACCCCTGTTTAGAGGGGTTTACCTCCAGGGTCCGGACCGCCTGGGCCCGACCGTCCGAACAGGCGGTGCACCTGGGCGCGGATCCACTGGTGCGCCGGGTCGCGCGCCGTGCTCTCGTGCCAGACCAGCCGCACCTCGTAGCTCGGCGCCGCCGCGCGCGGCAGTTCCCACACGCGCATGTCCATGCGCTGGCCGACGTTGGCCGCGTACATCTGCGGCACGATGGTCAGCAGGTCGGTGTTGAGCGCGAGCTCGGGCAGCGCGCCGAAATGGCGCGCGCGCAGCACGATGCGGTCGGAGAGCTTCATGCGCACCAGCATGCGCTCGACGCTGCCATGGAAGGTGGCGGTGGGCGCCGCCACCACCAGGGACGACTCGGCCAGTTGCCGCGCGCTCAGGGTGCGGCCGGCCTTGCCGGAAGCAGGCCGCCAGTGCCTGGATGTCATGGCCACGTAGTGCTCGCGGAACAGCAGGTCGGCGCGCACGCCGCGGTGGCGCGGCTGCAGGATGCCGATGGCGAAATCGATCTCGCGCGATTCCAGCGCGGCGGGCACGCCTTCGGCGGCCACCGAGATGTTGGTCAGGTGGGCCTGGGGCGCCTGCTGGCGCAGAACCGCGGCCAGCGGCGGCAGGAACATCATCTCGCCCAGGTCCGAGAGCGAGAGGCGCCAGCGCATGTCGCTGCGCGCCGGGTCGAACTCGTCGCGCATCGTCACCGCGGCTTCGAGCTGCTGCAGCTGGGCCTGGACGTCCGGGGCGAGGCGCTCGCACAGCCGCGTGGGTTGGAGGCCGCCGGGCGAGCGCACGAACAGGTCGTCCCCGAAGTACTCGCGCAGCCGTGCCAGCGCGTTGCTGGTGGCCGGCTGCGAGAGCGCGAGCGCCTTGCCGGCGGCCGTGACCGAGCCGGTGCGGTGGATCGCCGAGAGCACGCGCAGCAGGTTGAGATCGAGTTGCCGGAAGTTCATCGCGGGGTCCGGGAAGAGGTTAAGGGTTCACCCGGATTATCCATTTCATGAATGTGCCACATCCGATCAATCCATTTGTCAGATGTCAGATCGGCACCTACATTGCCGGTCACAACAAAGGAGACCCACGATTGGAACGTTCATTTCACAGCGAGATCGAGGCGCTCAAGCTCGGGCATGGCCAGACCTTCCACGGTGAGGGCATCCTGGCCGTGACCAAGGCCTTGCTGCAGTCGGGCGTGACCTACGTCGGCGGCTACCAGGGCTCGCCGATCTCCCACCTGCTCGACGTGATGGTGCAGGCCAAGCCCTACATGGACGAGCTCGGCGTGCACGTCGAGGCCTGCACCAACGAGAGCTCGGCCGCGGCCATGCTGGCGGCGTCCATCATGTACCCGGTGCGCGGGGCAGTTACCTGGAAGTCCGTGGTGGGCACCAACGTGGCGTCCGACGCGCTGTCCAACCTGGCCTCGCCCGGCGTGATGGGCGGTGCGTTGATCGTGGTGGGCGAGGACTACGGCGAAGGCGCGAGCGTGATCCAGGAGCGCACGCACGCCTTCGCTATGAAGTCGGCGCTGTGGCTCATGGACCCGCGGCCCGACCTGCCCACCATCGTGCGCATGGTCGAGAAGGGCTTCGAACTTTCCGAGGCCTCGAACACGCCGGTGATGATGGAGCTGCGCATCCGCGCCTGCCACGTGCAGGGCAGCTTCGTGGCCAGCGACAACATCGCCCCCGCCATCTCCAGCCGCCACCTGCAGCAGGAAGCGGCGGCGTTCAGCTACGAGCGCCTCTCGCACCCGCCGTCCACCTTTCGCCACGAGAAGCACAAGTACGAGGTGCGCATGCCGGCGGCGCGCAAGTTCATTGAAGCCGCTGGCCTGAATGAACGCCTCGAGGGCCGGCATGCCGAGGTGGGCCTGATCGTGCAGGGCGGCCTGTACAACACCACCATCCGCGCGCTGCAGCAGGCCGGCCTGGCCAACGCTGTGGGCGACACCGACATCCCCATGCTGGTGCTCAATGTGGTGTATCCGCTGGTGCCGGAGCAGATCGCCGCCTTCTGCGCGGGCAAGCGCGCGGTGCTGGTGATCGAGGAGGGGCAGCCGGAGTTCATCGAACAGGACATCGCCACGCAGTTGCGCCGCGCCGACCTGCAGACCCGCCTGCACGGCAAGGACCTGCTGCCCATGGGCGGCGAGTACACCGCGGAAATTCTGCTGAAAGGCCTCACGGCGTTCGTGGGCGAGCACCTGCCCACGCTCGACACATCGGCCGCGACAACCTTCAGCGCCGAACTGGCCGAGGTGCGCGAGCGCGCGCTGGCCGAACTCGGCGGCGGCGTGCCCGCGCGCCCGCCGAACTTCTGCACCGGCTGCCCGGAGCGCCCGGTGTTCGCCGCGCTCAAGCTGGTCGAGCGTGAAGTGGGCAAGCTGCACATCTCCACCGACATCGGCTGCCATTCCTTCGCCACCTTCGAGCCGTTCTCGTTCGGCAACTCCATCCTTGGCTACGGCATGAGCATGGCGTCGAGCGCGGCGGTGAAGAACTTCTCGGCCAAGCGGCCGATCGCCATCATGGGCGACGGCGGCTTCTGGCACAACGGCCTGCTCTCGGGCGTGAGCTCGGCACTGCTCAACCAGGGCGACGGCGTGCTGGTCATCATGAAGAACGGCTACACCTCGGCCACCGGCACGCAGGAGACCATGTCGTCCCCGGCGTCCGAGGCCAAGCGCGTGGCCGAGGGGTCGAGCGCCACGGCCGACGAGATGACGATCGAGAACACGCTCAAGGGCATGGGCGTGAAGTGGGTCAAGACGGTGCACAACTACCGCGTGTCCAAGGTGCGCGATCTGCTCAAGGACGCGGTGAACTCGCCCTTCATGGGCCTCAAGGTGGTGATCGCCGAGGGCGAATGCCAGTTGGAGCGCCAGCGCCGCCTCAAGCCCATCCGCGCGCGCCGCTTGAAGGAAGGCCTGCGCAGCGTGCGCACCCGCTACGGCGTGGACGAGGACACCTGCACCGGCGACCACTCGTGCATCCGTCTCTCGGGTTGCCCCACGCTGACCGTGAAGCCGTCGAGCGATCCGCTGCGGCGCGAACCGGTGGCGCACGTCACCAACGGCTGCGTGGGCTGCGGCCTGTGCGGCGAGGTGGCCGACGCCGCCGTGCTCTGCCCGTCGTTCCACAAGATCGAGATCGTCACCCACCCGAGCTGGTGGGACCGCCTCACCGATCGTTTCAACCGCTTCTTCATTGGCCTGCTGCAGCCGGCCTGAGCCATGACCCCACAAGACAACTCCTACGGCATCCTGATCGCCGCGCTCGGCGGCGAGGGCGGCGGCGTTCTGGCCGACTGGCTGGTGCAGTGCGCACGCCGGCAAGGTCTGCCGGTGCAGGCTACCTCGGTGCCTGGCGTGGCGCAGCGCACCGGCGCCACCAGCTACTACATCGAGCTGCTGCGCGAGCCGCGGGCCGATGGCGCCCACCCCGTGTTTGGCCTGACACCGGTGGCCGGCCGCGTGGACGTGGTGGTGGCCAGCGAGTTGCTGGAGGCCGCGCGCATGGTCGAGCGCGGCTTCGTCACCGGCCGCACCACGCTGCTGGCTTCCACGCACCGCGTCTACACCACGCTGGAGAAGATGCACATGGCCGACGGCCGGCAGGACCCGCAGCGCCTGGCCGACGCGGTGCGCGCGCTGGCGCGCCAGACCGTGCTGTTCGACATGGAGGCGGTGACAGCGAAGGCCGGCACCGTGATCTCGGCCGTGATGTTCGGCGCGCTCGCTGGCGCCGGGGTGCTGCCCTGGCCGCGCTCGGTGTGCGAGGACGTGATCCGTGCATCCGGCAAGGGTGTTCAGGCCAGCCTGGCGGGTTTCTCGGCCGCCTTCGACGAAGCCCGACAGCCTTCTTCGCATGCGCCGTCCCAGGTGGTGCCCGACGCGCTGCAGGTGCTGGCCGATGCCGGCCTGCCCGTCCCCGTGCGCGACGGCTGGATCGTGCGCCTGCGGGCCTGGCCCGCGCCCGTGCAGTTGCTCGCCGCGCACGGCGCGCTGCGCTGCCGCGACTACCAGCATGATGCCTACGCCACGGCTTTCCTCGGCCATGTGCAAGGCCTCGTGGCGGTCTCCCCGCCGGCCGCCGGCGAGGCGCTGGAAGAGGCCGTGCGCCAGCTCGCGCTGTGGATGTGCTTCGAGGACGTGATCCGCGTGGCCGACCTCAAGACGCGGCGCGGCCGCTACGCGCGCGTGGCCAGCGAGGCGCAGGCGCGCCCGGGCGATGTCGTGCGCGTGACCGAACACTTCAAGCCCGGCATCGACGAGGTGGCCGCGGTGCTGCCGCGTGCGCTCAGCGAGCGGCTGCTCGCGCTGGCCCGGCGGCGCGGCTGGCTGGGCAAGGCCCATGTGAGCCTGCACATCCGCTCCACCAGCCTCTGGGGCTACCTCATGCTGCGCAGCCTGGCGTGGCTGCGTCCCTTGCGTCCGCGCTCGCTGCGCCATGCGCAGGAACACGAGACGCTGGGCGTCTGGCTGGCTGCCATGCGGCAGGTGCTGCCGCAATCGCCCGCGCTCGCCCTGGCGCTGGCCGGCCTGCCGCAGGTGCTCAAGGGCTATGGCGACACGCAGGCGCGCGGCCGCCTGAACTATGCCCGCCTCTGGAGCCTGCACGTGGCCCCCACCCTCGACGGCGCGGCAGATGGCGAGGCCGCCGCGCGGGGCCTGCGCGCTGCGCTCAAGGCCACACTGGCCGACCCTGAGGGCAAGCTCAACAGCGCGCACCGTCCGCCGCCTGGCGCCGCGCAACCGGTGTTCTGGGCCGAACGCAGGCCCGGGCGCGACACCTCCCCGATCACCCCCGCCGCATGAGCGACCGCCGCATGCGATTTCCCTTGAACCCCTGAAAACAAGCCCACACAGGAGACAGACATGATGACGAAGCCCTTCCACTCCCTCCCTCGCGTTGCCGCCGTGGCGGCGCTGCTGCTCGGCGCGATCGGCGCCCAGGCGCAGGACCGGCCGGTCGAACTCAAGTTCGCGCACTGGCTGCCGGCCTCGCACCCGCTGGCCAAGCTCGGTTTCGAGCCGTGGGCGAAGTCGGTGGAAGCGGCCTCGGGTGGGTCCATCAAGGTGGCGCTGTTCCCCGCGCAGCAGCTCGGCAAGGCCGCCGACCACTACGACATGGCGCGCGACGGCATTGCGGAGATGACCTGGGTCAACCCGGGCTACCAGGCGGGCCGCTTCCCGCTGGTGGCCGCCGGCGAACTACCGTTCCTGATCGCCAAGCCGGGCCCGGGTTCGGCCGCACTCGACCAGTGGTACCGACCGCACGCCGCCAACGAGATGAAGGACGTGAAGTTCTGCTTCGCGCACGTGCACGTGGGCACCTTCCACTCCAAGAAGCCGATCACCGAGCCGGGCCAGCTCCGGGGCATGAAGATCCGCTCGGCCAATGGCACGGTGGCGCAGACCATGACGCTGCTGGGCGCGACCAACGTGCAGGTGTCCGCGCCCGAGTCGCGCGACGCGCTGGAGAGGGGCCTGGCCGATGCCATCACCTTCCCCTGGAATTCCATCATCACTTTCGGCATCGAAAAAGCCGTCAAGTTCCACAGCGACATGCGGCTCTACACCTCGAGCTTCGTCTGGGTCATGAACAAGCCCTGGTACGACAAGCTCGCGGCCGGCCAGAAGAAGGTCATCGACGACCACTGCAACAACGAGTGGTCCGGCAAGGTGGGCGGCGCCTGGGGCGACGATGAGGACTCGGGCCAGGCCAAGCTGGAGAAAACGGCCGGCCACACCATCGTGCCGATCACGCCGGCCCAGTTCGACGCCTGGAAGAAGGCGGTGGAGCCGATCTACGCCCAGTGGGTCAAGTCCGCCGATGGCGTGGGCGTGAAGGGCCAGGCCGCGCTCGACGACCTGCGCAAGGAGCTGGCGACCCGCCAGGCCGCCAACTGATGAAGCGCCTGCTCTCGGCCGTCGAGACGATGGCCGCGCTCACCCTGCTGCTGGTCGCGGTGCTGACCGCGGGCAACGTGCTGCTGCGCTACACGCTCGGCATGCAGATTCCCGACTGGTTCGACGGCTCGCAGATGCTCCAGGGCATCGCCATGTTCTGGGGCATCGCGCTGGCCACCTACTACGGCACGCACATCGGCGTGGACATCGTGTGGGAGCACCTCGGTCCGGCCAACCAGCGCCGCGTGGACCTGCTGGCCACCGCCGTGACCTTGGCTTTCCTGGTGCCGCTGGCCTGGATGGTCTGGGTCAAGGTGGCCGGCACCGGCAGCCAGGGCACCATGGACCTGCGGCTGCCGCTGCAGTGGTTCTACAGCGTGGCCGCGGTGGGTGCCTGCGTGGCGGTGCTGCTGGCGCTGGTGCGCCTGCTGCAGATCTGGCAACGCCGCGCCGCGACGCCCGATCCGATGGATGAGAACGACGTGCCGGGAGCCACCCATGGATCGTGATCTGGTGGCCCTGCTGGGCTTCGTGGCGATGTTCGCCCTCATGGCGCTGCGCGTGCCCATCGGCATTGCCATGGGCATCGCGGGCGTGGGCGGCTTCGCCCTGCTCACGAGCACCGGGCCGGCACTGAACCTGCTGGCCAACGTGCCGCTGTCGGTGCTGACCGACTACAACCTCAGCGTGATCCCGATGTTCATCCTGATGGGCGCGTTCGCCTCGCACTCGGGCATGAGCGCCGAGCTGTTCGCGGCGGGCCGGGCCTGGCTCGGCCACCGCCGGGGCGGGTTGGCGCTGGCGTCCATCGCGGCCTGCGGCGGGTTCTCCGCCATCAACGGATCCTCGGTCGCGACCGCAGCCACCATGACGCAGGTGGCCCTGCCCGAGATGCGGCGCGCGGGCTACCACCAGGGCTTCTCGGCCGGCCTGATCGCCGCGGGCGGCACGCTGGGCATCATGATCCCGCCCTCGGTGATCCTGGTGCTCTACGGCATCATGACCGAGACCGACATCACCAAGCTGTTCGCGGCCGGCGTCATTCCGGGCCTGATGGCGGTGGCCTTCTACAGCGTGGTCGTCGCGATCGTCGCGCGCCTGCGGCCGGACGCCCTGCCGCGCGGCGAGCGCCACGGCTGGGCCGAGCGCTTCGCCTCGCTGCGCCCGCTGTGGGCGGTGGTGGTGCTGTTCGTTGGCGTGCTGGGCGGCATCTACGGCGGTGTGTTCACGGTGCAGGAGGCCGCGGGCGTGGGCGCCATGGGCACCCTGCTCATCGGCATGCTGCGCCGGCGGCTGGGCTGGAAACAGATCAAGGCCTCGCTCATCGGCGCGCTGCGCGTGTCCTCGGCCATCATGCTGATCGTCGTCGGCGCCTACCTGTTCGGCTACTTCCTCACCATCACCCAGTTCACGCAGAACGCGGTGGAATTCCTGGTGCACCTGCCGGTGGGGCCGTATGGCGTGCTCGCGCTGATCATGCTGGGCTACCTGATCCTGGGCGCGGTGATGGACGAGCTGGCCATGATCCTGCTCACGGTGCCGATCGTGTTTCCGGCCATGGTGCAGCTCGGCTTCGACCCGGTGTGGTTCGGCGTGATCGTCGTGATGGCGGTGACCTTCGGCATGATCTGCCCGCCCGTGGGCATGAACGTGTTCGTCATCAATTCGATCGCGCGCGACGTGCCGCTGGTCTCGATCTACAAGGGCACCATGCCCTTCATCGGAGTGGACGTGCTGCGGCTGCTGATCCTGTGCGCGTTCCCGGCGCTCTCGCTGTGGCTGCCCGGGTTCATCGAATAGGAATGGCGGGCGCGGCGTTATGCTGCCATCCATGAACACCCCCTCATCCCTTGAAATCATCGAGCTCGTGAGCGGCGGCGACCCCGCCGCCGCGCCCGCCGCCTCCATCATCGTGCTGCACGGCCTCGGCGCCGATGGCAACGACTTCGTGCCCATCGCGCAGGAGCTGGACCTGAGCGCGGTTGGCCCGGTGCGTTTCGTCTTCCCGAGCGCGCCGGTGCGGCCGGTGACCCTCAACGCCGGCTACGAGATGCGGGCCTGGTACGACATCCACCCGCCTGGTCCCGATGGATCGCGCCGCGAGGACGAGGCGGGCCTGCGCGCGTCGCAGGCCATCGTGCAGCAACTGCTGGACCGCGAGGCCGATCGGGGCGTGCCGCCCGGGCGCACCGTGCTCATGGGTTTCTCGCAAGGCTGCGCCATGACGCTGCTGGCGGGGTTGCGCGCGCCGAAACGGCTGGCCGGGCTGGTGGCCCTGTCGGGCTACCTGCCGCTGCCCGAGACCACCGCGGCCGAGCGCAGCGCGGCCAACCGCGACGTGCCGGTCTTCATGGCCCACGGCACGCACGACCCGATGGTGGTGGTCGAGCGCGGCCTGCATGCCCGTGATGCCTTGCGGGCGCTGGGCCACGAGGTGCAGTGGCATGCCTATCCGATGGAGCATTCGGTGTGCGCGCAGGAAGTGGCCGACCTGAACGCGTGGCTGGTGGCGCTGCTTCAGCGTCCCTGACCTGATTCATTCCCGCCGGAAAAGGGCGGTTTTTCTGGTCTCTCTTTGATCTGATCGGCATCGCAGCGAAAAAGGCCGTCCGAGAATGTCCGTGGACCGAGGCGCGTTGTCTCGGTCGTGCATGCTTTCAAGGAGGTTTCCCATGCGCTTGCAAGACAAGGTCATTCTCATCACGGGCGGTGCCAGCGGCATCGGCCTGGCCACGGTGGCGCGTTGCCTCGCCGAGGGCGCGAAGGTGGCGTTGGCGGATATGGCGGGTTCGGCCGGCGCCGAACGGGCTGCCGAGTTCGACGCCCGGTACCCGGGGCGCTGCGCGTTCGTTCCGGTGGACGTGACGTCGACCGATCAGGTCAACCAGATGGTGGCCGATGTGCTGGCCCGCTTCGGCTGCCTCGACGGCGTCTTCAACAACGCCGGCATCGGCGGCCTGAGCCCGGCCGAGGCCTACGGCGACGAAGATTTCCTGCGCATCATCGACATCAACCTCAACGGCGTCTTCCGCGTGGCCCGCGCCGCGCTCAAGCCGATGTACGCCCAGGGCAGCGGCAGCATCGTCAACTGCGCGTCCATCCTCGGCGTGTTCGGCCAGAGCAACACGGCGGCCTACACCGCGGCCAAGGGCGGCGTGGTCAACCTCACGCGCACGCTGGCGCTCGAAGGCGCGGCCAAGGGGGTGCGCGTGAACGCCATCGGGCCGGGCTACATCGACACGCCGCTGCTGGCCCTGCTCGACGACGCGACCAGGCAGTTCCTGATCGGCCTGCATCCGCTCGCGCGCCTGGGCCGGCCGGAAGAAGTGGCCAACGCGGCCCTGTTCCTGCTCAGCGACGAGGCCAGTTTCATCACCGGGGCGAACCTGATGGTCGATGGCGGATTCACCGCGGGCAAGTCCTGAGCGTTGTCCGGCCCGCCCGGCGGCGGCCGGCCGGGCGTTCGCGCGGTTGGCGCGGCGCGCGTTGTCGTTGTTGCGACAATCGCCGGCATGAACACGCACCCAGACCCCAGCCCGCCCCCCACGACCGCGGACCCCCACTTGCTGCTGCGCCACCTGTACGACGTGGCCGTGCAGCGCGCACTGCCCCTGCACAACACCGCAGCGCACCTGCCGCCGCCACCCAAGGGCCGCACCCTGGTGCTCGGCGCCGGCAAGGCCGGCGGCGCCATGGCGCAGGCGGTGGAGGCGCTGTGGCCGGTGGATGCGCCCTTGTCGGGCCTGGTCGTCACCCGCTACCACCACACGCCGCCGCGCCCGGAAGGCCTGCCGGAGCGCATCGAGGTGGTGGAGGCCGCGCACCCCGTGCCCGACGCGGCCGGGCTCGAAGCGGCGCAGCGCATCCTGCAGCTCACCCAGGGACTCACCGAAGACGATCTGGTGCTGTGCCTCATTTCGGGTGGCGGCTCGTCGCTGCTCACGCTGCCGTGCGACGGCCTGGCGCTGGAGGACAAGCAGCGCATCAACCGCCAGTTGCTGGAGAGCGGCGCCAACATCCTGGAGATGAACACGGTGCGCAAGCACCTCTCGGCCATCAAGGGCGGGCGCCTGGCCGCGGCCTGCGCGCCGGCCCGCGTGGTCACGCTCACCATCAGCGACGTGCCCGGCGACGACGTGAGCGTGATCGCCAGCGGCCCCACCGTGGCCGACGCATCCACCTGCGCCGAGGCGCTGTCCATCCTGCAGCGCCACGGCATCGACGTGCCGGCCGCCGTGCGCGCGCAGTTGGAAAGCGGCGCGCTGGAAACACCGGAGCCGGGCGACCCCCGGTTCGAGGGCCATGCGGTCGAGCTCATCGCCACGCCGCAGCAAAGCCTGGAAGCCGCCGCGGCCGCGGCCCGTGCGCTGGGACTGAACGCCTATGTGCTCAGCGACGAGATCGAGGGCGAATCGCGCGAGGTGGGCAAGGTGCATGCCGCGCTGGCGCGCTCCACCGCGTTGGGCCGCAGCAGCTTCCAGAAACCTTGCGTGATCCTCAGCGGCGGCGAGACCACGGTCACGGTGCGGCCCCGCGCCGAAGGCCAGCCCAGGGGGCGGGGAGGGCGCGCGGGCGAGTTCTGCCTGGGATTGGCGCAGGCACTGGGCGGACAGGCCGGCGTCTGGGCGCTGGCGGCGGACACCGACGGTATCGACGGCGTGGAAGACAACGCCGGCGCGCTCGTCCTGCCCGACACGCTGGCGCGCGCGCAGGCGCTGGGCATGAAGGTGGCCGAGCACCTGGCCCGCAACGATGCCTACGGCTTCTTCGAGCCGCTCGGCGACCTGGTCATCACCGGACCCACGCACACCAACGTGAACGACTTCCGTGCCGTGCTGGTGCTGTGACCCCGGCAGGCCGAACCCGCGTCATGCGGGCGGATTCGGTTGACTTTATTAACTGAATAGTGAAATATGGCCGCATGAATTCCACGACCACCCCTGTCAACGAAGAGCGCCTGCGCGACGCGGACCGTTCGCAGAACGCCATCCTGCTGGCGGCCCGCGACGAGTTCGCCGAGCACGGCCTGGGCGGCGCCCGGGTGGACCGCATCGCCGAGCGGGCCGGCCTGAACAAGAGGCTGATCTACTACTACTTCGCGGACAAGGAGACCCTGTTCCAGGCGGTGCTGGAGCAGGTCTATCGGCACATCCGCGAAGAGGAGCGCGAACTCAAGCTGCTGGACCTCAAGCCCGAGATGGCCGTGCGCCGCCTGGTGGAGTTCACCTGGACCTACTACCTCGAACATCCGGAGTTCCTCACTCTGCTCAACAGCGCCAACCTGCACCGCGCAAGGCACCTGGAGAAGTCCGAGCGCGCGCGCCAGCTGAACTCGCCGCTGATCGCCACGCTGGGCGAAATCCTGGAGCGCGGGCGCCTGGACGGCACGTTCCGCGGGGGCGTCGATCCGCTGCAGCTCTACGTATCGATCGCCGGCCTGTCCTACTTCTACCTGTCGAACAACCACACGCTCTCGGCCATCTTCGGCCGCGATCTCATGACGCACAAGGCGCACGCCGAGCGGCTCTCGCACATGTGCGATGTGATCCTAGGGTATGTACTGAGAAGCTGAACCGTCCGCTCGCTTGACGCTCCCGCTTGCGGCTTCTACTATTCACTACTCGGTGAATTAATACAGGAGACATTGCATGCGCACCCCTTTTCGCCTTCGCCACGTTCTGGCCATGACCCTGCTGTCCGTGGCCGCCACCAGCGCCATGGCCCAGTGGAAGCCCGACAAGCCCATCACTCTGATCGTGCCCTGGGCACCGGGTGGCTCCACCGACCAGGTCACGCGCGTCACGGCGGCCGAGCTGGAGAAGCACCTCGGTCAGAAGATCGTCATCATGAATCAGCCCGGCGCCTCGGGCTCGGTGGGCACGAAGAACGCCATGGCCGCGCCCGCCGACGGCTACACCTGGACCGCCGGCGGCGCCAAGGACCTCGGCACCTACAAGGTGCTGGGCATGCTCGACACCTCGGCCAGCGACTGGAACCTCTACCTGAACGTGGCGCACATCGCCGTGGTGGGCGTGAACGCCGACACGCCGTACAAGACCATGCCCGAGCTGCTCGCGGCCATGAAGGCCAACCCGAACAGCATCTCGGTGGCCACCGCCGGCGTGAACTCCAGCGGCCACTCGGCGATCGAGTCGCTCTCGCGCGCCGCGGGCGTGACCTACAAGCACGTCACCTATGACGGCGGCGCGCCGGCCGCCGTGGCCGCCGCCTCGGGCGAGACCCAGGTGACCACCCAGCTCGCGGCCGAGCAGACCGACATGATCCGCGCCAAGAAGATCCGTCCGCTGGCCGTGGTGGGCGACAAGTCGATCGAGATCGAGGGCTTCGGCACCATCCCGCCGCTGTCGGACTTCATCCCGGGCTTCAAGGACCCGATCAACTACTTCGGCATCTTCGTGCCCAAGAGCGCGCCGCCCGAAGTGGCGCAGACGCTCGACCGCATCTGGAACACCGAGATGGTGAAAAGCGAAGCGCTGAAGAAGTACGCGCAGTCGCGCGGCGCCATGTTCGCCCCGATGGCGGGCGAAGCGGCGCAGAAAGCCGTGTTCCCGGCGATCCAGTCGTACGCCTGGACGCAGCACGCCGCCGGCAAGGCCAAGGTGTCGCCCGACACGGTCGGCATTGCCAAGCCTTGAGATGACGCACCCCCTGCGCCGCTTCGCGTCTTCCCCCTCTCTGGCGCCTTCGGCTTGGAGGGGGACGGCATCTCGGGCCGGCAAAGCCGGACCCTTGATGCCCCTGGATTTTGCGTTGCCTCTTTCGTTGCGGGCTTTGCTCCCTCTCCCTCTGGGAGAGGGTTGGGGTGAGGGCCGCGGCCGAGCAGATCTGGCCCTGTTGCATACGACGCGGATGCCGCGTACACGGAATGGATCACTGACATGACCGAGGGCGGAAAAACCGCCCGCTCCGACCTGTGGGGCGGAGCGGGGTGGGTGGGCTTTGGCTTGCTGATCCTGGTGGAGTCGCTGCGCATGGAGCGCTTCGAGTCCATGGGCGCCGAACTCTACACCATGCCGGGTTTCGTGCCCGGCATGATGGGTGGCGTGGTCGTGCTGCTGGGCATGATCCTGATGCTGCGCGGCTGGCGCCGCAGGGTCGCGCAGGCGCAGGCTGACGGCCTGGTGGTCGAGCCCCTGCTGAACCGCCGCATCGTCTTCACGCTGGCGCTCACCCTGGCGTATGCCGGCGTGCTGATCGGGCGCGCGCCGTTCTGGCTCGCCACCGCGCTGTTCGTCGCGGCCTTCGTGGCGTGGTTCGCACCGCCCGACCAGGCCCCCGCGCGCCGGCTGCTGGTGGCGGCGGTCGCCGGGGTGCTCACCTCGGCCGTGGTCACCTACGTCTTTCAGCAGATATTCCTCGTCCGCTTGCCTTGAACCCCGGAAGCACACATGTTTGACGGACTGATCCTGTTCGGGCAATCGATCGCGAAATTCAGCGCGCCCGAGATGCTGGTGTACGCGCTGCTGGCCTCGCTGGTCGGCGTGGTCATGGGCGCTCTGCCCGGCCTCACGGCCACCATGTCGCTGGCGCTGATGACCACGCTCACGCTCAAGCTGCCGCCCAGCCAGGCGCTGCTGATCCTGATCTG
>CAZFOT010000062.1:0-15548 GCA_964520365.1 uncultured Hydrogenophaga sp. | reverse complement strand
GGGGACGGCGCCATTGGGCCGGCAAAGCCGGACCTTCGGCGCCCCTGGATGGGGGGCACGTCGCTCGTTGCGGGTTTGGCTTTCTCATCGCATCTCTCTCGGAGGCGCGAGGTGTCTTCGTCAGGGGCAGCAAGGGTCCGGCTCCGCCGGCCCGAGATGCCGTCCCCCCTCCAAGCGCCCGCAGGGCGCGCCAGAGAGGGGGGAAGCCGCGTCAGCGGCGCAGGGGGGTGTTCAATACAACCCCAATGTCTGCGCCTGCAGACGTGAGAGGCCGAGCAAAGCGTCGGTGAACGGCGTGGGCACGCCGGTGAGCTGGCCGAGTTCGCGCACCACGGCCACCAGCGCGTCGAGTTCCACCGGCTTCTTCGCCTCCACGTCCTGCAGCATCGAGGTCTTGAACGCGCCGAGCTTGAGCGTGACGGCGTGGCGGTCTTCGGGCTGCTGGTCGATCGGGATGCCGATGCGCTCGCCGATGGTCCTGGCTTCGAGCATGACGCTGCTGATGAAGCCTCGCACCAGATCGTCGCCCAGGATGCGGTCGGTCGTGGCCCCGGTGAGCGCGCTCACCGGGTTGACCGTCATGTTGCCCCAGAGCTTGTACCAGATGTCTTTCTGGATCTGCGGCGACACCGTGGCGTTGATCCCGGCGCGCTGCAACAGCGCGGCCAGCGCCGCCACGCGCCCGCTGGCCTCTCCCGAGGGTTCGCCGACGATGAGGCCGTTGCCGAAGTGGTGGCGGATGACGCCCGGCGCGTCCACCGAGCAGCTCGCGTGCACCACGCCGCCGATGACGTGGCGCGCGGGCACGGCGCGCTCGATCTCGCCATCCGGGTCCACCGCCTGCAGCCGCGTGCCGGCGCGCTCGCCGCCGAAGCCGCTGAAGAACCACCAGGGCACACCGTTCATGGCGGTAAGCACCACGGTGTGGCGGCCGATCAGCGGGGCGATGCCGCGCACCACGCCGGCCAGCGCCGGGGCCTTCACGGCAACGATGACCAGATCCTGCACGCCCAGCGCCGCCGCGCTCGCGGCCGCCTGCACCGGCGCGCTGATGGTCTTGCCGTCCTGGTGCAGTTGCAGGCCGCCGCGCTGCAGCGCCGCCAGCGTGTCGCCGCGCGCCAGCGCGCTCACGGCACAGCCGGCCTGCGCGAGCAGCGCGCCGAGCCAGCCGCCGATGGCGCCCGCGCCGACGATGGCCACCCGATCGAAAGAAACCTTGTCCATTGCTTGATCCCGTCGCAAAACATCAGACCGGCAATGGTACGTCGGCACGGTCGCGCGGCGCGGCCACCTGCCGTTCGCCGGCGCGCTGGACCAGGATGTCGCAGGTGAGCCGGATGTGGGCTTCCAGCGCCAGCGCGGCGCGCGCCTCCTGGCGCGCCAGGGCGGCGTTGTAGATGCTGGTGTGCTCGTCGTGCACGTCGCGCTCGATGGTCTGCGTCGCGCCCATCTGGATCGCCACGTGCCGGTAGCGCTCGCCGTGCCGGTACAGGATACCCAGCAGGTGCTTGCTCCAGGGCGAGCGGTGCGCCGAGATCAGGGCTTCGTGAAAGCGCTTGTTGGCCGCCTCCCATTCGAGCGGCTCCAGGCCGCCGGGGTGCTGCTCGGCCCGCGTGAGCACCTCGAAGGCCTGCGTCAGCTCGCGCTCCCAGGCCCCGTCGCCCAGGCGGATCGACTGGCGCAGGGCCTCGGTCTCCAGCATCACGCGGGTGTTGGTCAGGTCCTTGAGGTCGCCGAGCGAGATTTCCGAGACCCGGTAGCCGCGCTGGCCTTCGACCGTGACCAGCGCATCGGAAACCAGCAGGGCCAGCGCCTCGCGCAGGGTGCCCGCGCCCACCGCATAGCGGTCCTTCAGGTGCTCCACCCGCAGGCGCTCGCCGGGTGCGAGCCGGCCGTGCACGATGTCCTGGCGCAGCGCCAGGTAGGCCCGCTCCGCGAGCGTGCGGGGCGCATCGGCCGCGGGCCGGTTGAAAGGGGCGGTGGATCTGTCGTTGGCGTGGTGGATGGGCAGCATGTCGTTCGTCCCTGTGGCGGGTTTTCAAGGCGTTTCTTCGTCCATTTGCTGGCGCTTGAGCCGGTAGGCCAGCTGGGGCCGGGTGATGCCCAGCAGGCGCGCAGCGCCCGAGAGATTGCCGCCGCTGCGCTCGACCGCCAGCGCCAGCACCCTGGCCTCGAGCTGCTCCAGCGGCAGGCCGCTGCCCACGATGCGCTCGCAGAGTTCGCTCTCGCCCGCGGGCAGGACGGGGGCCAGCCAGCCCCGCGGGTCCACGCCCTCGTGCCGCTCCTGGGGCTGGTTCGGAAACAGGTGCTCCAGCTCCACCGTGCCGCCCTGGGCCGCCAGGATCACGCCGCGCTCGACCAGGTTCTCCAGCTCGCGCACGTTGCCGGGCCAGTCGTGCCGCAGCAGGGCCTGCAGGGCGCGCTCGCCCAGGCCGCTCAGCCGCTTGTTGTGCACCGCCATGAAACGCGCCAGCAGGTGGCGCGCCAGGGGCTCGATGTCGGCGCTGCGTTCGCGCAGCGGCGGGATGCGGATCGGATACACGTTGAGGCGGTACAGCAGATCGCGCCGGAACCGCCCCTGCTCCACCGCTTCCTCCAGGTCCACGTTGGTCGCGGTGACCATGCGCACGTTGACCTTGCGCGTGGCCTCCGCCCCCAGCCGCTCGATCTCGCCCTCCTGCAGCACGCGCAGCAGCTTGGCCTGCGCCGCCAGCGGCAGGTCGCCGACCTCGTCGAGGAACAGCGTGCCGCCCTCGGCGCGCTCGAAGCGGCCGGCGCGCGCCGCGTGCGCCCCGGTGTAGGCCCCTTTCTCGACGCCGAAGAGTTCGGCCTCGATCAGCTCGGCGGGCAGCGCCGCGCAGTTCACCGCCACGAAAGGACCCGCGGCGCGGTCGGACTGCTCGTGCAGGGCGCGCGCGAAACGCTCCTTGCCGACCCCGGTCTCGCCGGTCAGCAGCACCGTGACCTGGGTGTGCGCGGCGCGCTGCATGAGACCGTGCGCGTGCTGGAACGCCGGTGAGCTGCCGATCAGCATGCCGCCCGAGGTGGCGGGCTCCAGCGTGGTCTTGAGCGCCTCGACCTGCTGGCTCAGCGCGACCATCTTGTCCAGCAGCGAGTCGTCTTCGAAGTACTGCCGGTAGGCCGCCCCGTCGGGCCATTCGTCGATGGGCTTGCCGACGATGTGGCAGTGGTCGTCCCCGCAGGCGCCGCACCGGGTTTCCTTGAACAGGATCAACTGGCCCATGAAGGCGCTGGTGTATCCGCTGGCGTAGCCCAGCAGGGTCCAGCAGGCCGGCTCGTCCACCACGCCGTAGGCCAGGCGGTGGGCATGGGCCTCCCAGGAGTCGTCCCAGCGGAATTCGCCCTCGAACAGCCCCGCACCGGCGTCCATCTTCAGGTGCAGCGGCGTGACCCGCGCCGCGCCTTCGAGCATGTGCAGTTGCGGGCCCACCAGGAACATCTCTTCCAGGCTGCGGCTGCCCCGGGTCTTGTCGGCGAAGCCGGCGTCGTGCAGGCCGCTGGCGTAGCCCATGCGCGTGAGCAGGCGGCGGGCGTGGTCGGTGCCGACCGAGGTGATCAGATCGCGGCGCAGCGCACTCAGCGCCGCCGTGTGCAACAGCACCATGCGGCGCTCGCCGAGCCAGATGGCCCCGCTGTCGGGCTCGAAACGAAGCAGTTTCCTCAGGTCGGCGTCCGGCGGGTAGTTCAGATGCGGTTCCACGGGGTCTCCTGGTCACTGGGCTGTGTCCGCCCGAATTCTCGATATTTTCACCACACAACCCTTTTGCGGCAAGCCAGTGAAGGCTTTGGACGGTTTTCACCATTTCATCAAATGCCGGCCGAGGTATTGATCATTTCGCGCATTCTTTAGGTATTTCAGGGTGTTGCGCGGTGCCTGGCGGGCCGGATTTCCCACTGAAATCCGGGAAAACCCACCTCATCGCAAGTCAGATATTTAGGGGTATTCCCTTAAATATCGAGATTTTTGGCGGTTCAGGCCCATTCAGGCACACCCCATGCAAGAGCAGCCGTGTCCAGCCCACCCGACCATGACCACCACCACAACCCCCGAACCCCGGAACCTGCCCGCCGTGGACCTGCAGCGCCGCTACGTGCGCCTGATCGAGCGCCGCGGCGACGGCCTGGTCAGTTTCGAATTCTCGATCGGCTGGCCCGAGCTGGCGGTGGAGTTGATGCTGCCCTCGGCAGCGTTCGACGAGTTCTGCACCCGGCACCAGGTGATCTGGCGCGAAGACTGACTCGAAGAAGAAGCACGGCCCTTACAACACCAGGAGACAAGACCCGATGAACATCGACCTGCAGGCGCGCGAGATCACACCGCTGCGCCACACCTATGCCCACGTGGCACAGCACATCGGCGGCGACAAGGTGGCTTCGCGCTACCAGGAAGCCACCTTCGGCGCCCAGCCGATGACCAACTTCCACTACCGGCCCACCTGGGACCCGGCGCACGAGCTGTTCGACCCGACGCGCAGCCGCGTGGTGCTGGCCGACTGGTACGTGCTGAAGGACCCGCGCCAGTTCTACTACGCCACCTGGACCATGACCCGCGCACGCCAGCAGGACGCGATGGAGGCCAGCTTCCAGTTCGTCGAATCGCGCGGCATGGTCGCCATGATCCCGGACGCGGTGCGCGAGAAGGCCCTGCAGGTGCTGCTGCCGCTGCGCCACGCGGCCTGGGGCGCCAACATGAACAACGCGTCCATCGCCGCCTACGGCTTCGGCACCGCGTTCACCGCGCCCGCCATGTTCCACGCCATGGACAACCTCGGAATCGCGCAGTACCTGACCCGCCTGGGCCTGGCGATGGCCGAGCCGGATGCGCTCGATGCCGGCAAGCAGGCCTGGCTCGACGACCCGCACTGGCAGGGACTGCGCCGCTATGTGGAAGACACGCTGGTGCTGCAGGACCCGTTCGAGCTGTTCGTGGCGCAGAACCTGGCGCTCGACGGCCTGCTGTACCCGCTGGTCTACACCCACTTCGTGGACGACCACGTCGCCCTGCAGGGCGGCACCGCGGTGGCCATGCTGACCAGCTTCATGCCCGAATGGTTCGACGAGACCACGCGCTGGGTCGACGCGCTGGTGAAGACCGCCGCGGCCGAGTCCGACGCCAACCGCGCCCTGATCTCGCGGTGGGCGGCCGAGTGGTCCGACCGCGCCCAGGCCGCGCTGACACCGGTGGCCGAGCTCGCCCTGGGCGCCCAGGGCCCCGCCGCGCTGGGCGAGGCGGTGGACCAGTTCAAGGCCCGCTGCAAGAAGGCCGGCCTCGCGCCCTGAACCCTGCCCGCAAGGAAACAAACCCCATGTCCAACGTATTCATCGCCTTCCAGCACAACGAGGAGTCGCGCCCCGTGGTGGACGCCATCGTGGCCGACAACCCCGCCGCCCAGGTCGTGCACTCGCCCGGCCTGGTCAAGATCGACGCGCCCGACCGCCTGACGATCCGCCGCTCGACCATCGAGGAACAGACCGGCCGGCCCTACGACCTGCAGCAGATCCACGTCAACCTCGTCACGCTCTCGGGCCACATCGACGAAGACGACGACCAGCTCACCCTGAGCTGGAGGCATTGAACACCCCCCTGCGCCGCTGACGCGGCTTCCCCCCTCTCTGGCGCGCCTTCGGCGCTGGGAGGGGAGACGCTCCCAGTGGCCCGGCAAAGCCGGTTCCACGGGAGCCCTGGCCCGAATCCACGCACACCCTGCGTTGGCACTTTGAAATGATTTAGGAGACACCGATATGGACACCCGCGTCACCAAGAAAAAACTCGGTCTCAAGGACCGCTACGCCGCCATGACGCGCGGCCTGGGCTGGCAGACCACCTACCAGCCGATGGACAAGGTCTTCCCCTACGACCGGTACGAGGGCATCAAGATCCACGACTGGGACAAGTGGGAAGACCCGTTCCGCCTGACGATGGACGCCTACTGGAAATACCAGGGCGAGAAGGAGAAGAAGCTCTACGCGGTGATCGAGGCGTTCGCGCAGAACAACGGCCAGTTGGGCGTGAGCGATGCGCGCTACATCAACGCCCTGAAGCTGTTCATCCAGGGCGTGACGCCGCTGGAGTACTACGCGCACCGCGGCTTCGCGCACGTGGGCCGCCAGTTCACCGGCGAAGGCGCGCGCGTGGCCGCGCAGATGCAGAGCATCGACGAGCTGCGCCACTACCAGACCGAAACCCACGCCATCAGCCACTACAACAAGTACTTCAACGGCATGCACCACTCGAACCACTGGTTCGATCGCGTGTGGTACCTAAGCGTGCCCAAGAGCTTCTTCGAGGACGCCTGCACCGGCGGCCCGTTCGAGTTCCTCACGGCCGTGAGCTTCAGCTTCGAGTACGTGCTGACCAACCTGCTGTTCGTGCCCTTCATGAGCGGCGCGGCGCACAACGGCGACATGTCCACCGTGACCTTCGGCTTCAGCGCGCAAAGCGACGAGAGCCGCCACATGACGCTGGGCATCGAGTGCATCAAGTTCCTGCTGGAGCAGGACCCGGACAACGTGCCCATCGTGCAGCGCTGGATCGACAAGTGGTTCTGGCGCGGCTACCGGCTGCTCACGCTGGTGGCCATGATGCAGGACTACATGCTGCCCAAGCGAGTGATGAGCTGGAAGGAAGCCTGGGAGATGTACGCCGAGGACAACGGCGGCGCCCTGTTCAAGGACCTGGCGCGCTACGGCATCCGCGAACCCAAGGGCTGGAAGGACGCGTGCGAAGGCAAGGACCACATCAGCCACCAGGCCTGGAACACCTTCTACAACTACAACGCCGCGGCACCCTTCCACACCTGGGTGCCCAGCGAGGAAGAAATGGACTGGCTGTCGGAGAAATACCCCGACACCTTCGACAAGCACTACCGCCCGCGCCTGGAGCACTACCGCGAGCAGCAGCAAGCCGGCAACCGCTTCTACAACAAGACGCTGCCCATGCTGTGCAACACCTGCCAGATCCCGATGCTGTTCACCGAGCCCGGCGACGCCAGCAAGATCTGCTACCGCGAGAGCGACTGGCGCGGCAACAAGCACCACTTCTGCTCGGACCACTGCAAGGGCATCTTCGATGACGAGCCCGAGAAGTACGTGCAGAGCTGGCTGCCCGTGCACCAGATCTACCAGGGCCATTGCTTCAAGCCCGGCACCGACCCCACGGCCGAAGGCTTCGACCCGCTGCTGGCCGTGCTGGACTACTACGAGATGAACGTGGGCCGCGACAACTTCGACTTCGAAGGCTCGGAAGACCAGAAGAACTTCGCCGCCTGGCGCGGCCAGACCGTGGAAGGAGCCGCGAAATGAGCGTCGTCGCCATCGCCGAATACGATTTCCCGATGCAGGACGTGCGGGAGAACTTCCCCGCGCCGCTGCTCTACATCGGCTGGGAAGACCACCTGATGTTCTGCGCGCCCTTCTGCCTGCCGCTGCCGCCCGACACGCCCTTCGGCGCGCTGGCCGCGGCCGTGCTGCCCGGCATCTACGGCTGGCATCCGGACTTCGCCCGCATCGACTGGAGCGCGGCGCAATGGTTCAGGAACGGCCAGCCCTGGACGCCCGACCCCGCGAAGTCGCTGGCCGACAACGGCCTCGTGCACAAGGACGCCATCCGCTTTCGCACGCCCGGCCTCACCGGCATCCGCGGTTCCCATTCCTGATGCGCGGACAACGGGCATGAGCTACCAACTCACCATCGAACCCCTGGACGCGACCATCGAGGTCGAGGAAGGCCAGACCGTGCTGGACGCGGCCTTGCGCCAGGGCATCTACATCCCGCACGCCTGCGGCCACGGGCTGTGCGGCACCTGCAAGGTGCGGGTGAACGATGGCGAGGTGGACCACGGCGCGGCCAACCCGTTCGCGCTGATGGACTTCGAGCGCGACGAGGGCAAGACGCTGGCCTGCTGCTGCACGCTGCAGAGCGACGCCACCATCGAAGCCGACATCGACGAAGAGCCCGATGCCGAGGTGATCCCGGTGTGCGACTTCGCCGCCACGGTGGCGCGCATCGACACCCTGACCCCGACCATCAAGGCGATCCGCCTGCAGCTCGACAAGCCCATCCACTTCCAGGCCGGGCAGTACGTGCAGCTGGAGATTCCGGGCCTGGGCCAGAGCCGCGCCTTCTCCATCGCCAACCCGCCGGCCGAGGTGCAGGCCAGCGGCGAAATCGAGCTCAACGTGCGCATCGTGGCCGGCGGCGCCGGCACGGGCTACCTGCACGAGAAGCTCAAGGCCGGCGACCGGCTGCGCCTGAGCGGGCCTTACGGCCGCTTCTTCGTGCGCGAATCCGCGCAGCGGCCCATGCTCTTCATGGCCGGCGGCTCGGGCCTCTCCAGCCCGCGCTCGATGATCCTGGACCTGCTGGGCAAGGGCTGCGCACAGCCCATCACCCTGGTGTACGGACAGCGCGGCCGCGAGGAGCTGTACTACGACGCCGAGTTCCGCGCGCTGGCGCAGCGGCATCCGAACTTCACCTACGTGGCGGCCCTGTCGCACGAACCCGAGGGAACCGGCTGGACCGGCGCCCGCGGCTTCGTGCACGAGGCCGCCAGGGCTCACTTCCCGCAGGGCTTCGCCGGCCACAAGGCCTACCTGTGCGGACCGCCGCCCATGATCGAGGCCTGCATCGGCGCGCTGATGCAGGGCCGACTGTTCGAACGCGACATCTACACCGAGAAGTTCCTCTCGGCGGCCGACGCGCAGTCGGCGCGCAGCCCTTTGTTCCGGCGGGTGTGAGCCATGGCCCCCACACGCCACCGCTTCGCGGGCCGTTGCCCCCCAAGGGGGCTGTTTCGTCTTGGGGCGGCCCTGCGCCGAAACGCATGAGCCTCTTCGACACCCGCCCCAAGGTCAGCGTGCTGGTCGAGCAGACCGGCGAGCGCTACCCCTGCGCCACGTCCGAGAGCCTGCTCCAGGGCATGTTGCGCCTGGGCCGCAAGGGCATTCCGGTGGGCTGCGTCAACGGCGGCTGCGGCGTGTGCAAGGTGCGCGTGCTCGAAGGCCGGACCACGCCGCTGGGGCCGGTCAGCCGCGCGCACGTGAGCGAAGCCGAGGAGCAGCAGGGCTACACCCTGGCCTGCCGGGTCGCGCCCGCCACGCCCGTGAGCCTGCGGGTGGTCGGCAAGTTCGAGAAACCCTTTTCCAGAAGGCCTGCCGTGTCTGCGGCGGCGGGCCCCGAATCCTGAGCAGCAGCAACCCCACCAAGGAGACAAATCATGGGTGTGATGAGAATCGGGCACGCGAGCCTGAAAGTGATGGACATGGCCGCGGCCCTGCAGCACTACGAGAACGTGCTCGGCATGAAAGTGACGATGCAGGACAAGGCCGGCAACGTCTACCTGAAGTGCTGGGACGAGTGGGACAAATACTCCGTGGTGCTCACGCCGGCCGACGAGGCCGGCCTGAACCACGTGGCCTACAAGGTCGAGAGGGAAAGCGACCTGGACGAACTCCAGCAGAAGATCGAAGCCTGGGGCGTGAAGACCACCCTGCTCGACGAAGGCACCCTGCCCTCGACCGGGCGCATGCTGCAGTTCAAGCTGCCCAGCGGGCACGAGATGCGGCTGTACGCGAGCAAGGAATACGTGGGCACCGACGTCGGCACCACCAACCCAGACCCCTGGCCCGACGGCATCAAGGGCGCCGGCGCGCACTGGCTGGACCACACCCTGCTGATGTGCGAGATGAACCCGGAAGCGGGCATCAACACCGTGGCCGACAACACGCGCTTCATGACCGAGGCGCTGGACTTCTTCCTGACCGAACAGGTCACGGTCGGCCCCGGCGGCAGCATCCAGGCCGCCACCTGGATGAGCCGCACCACCACGCCGCACGACATCGCCTTCGTCGGCGGCGCGCGCAGCGGCCTGCACCACATCGCCTTCTTCCTGGATTCCTGGCACGACGTGCTCAAGGCCGCCGACGTGATGGCCAAGAACAAGACGCGCATCGACGTGGCGCCCACGCGCCATGGCATCACGCGCGGCGAGACCATCTATTTCTTCGACCCCAGCGGCAACCGCAACGAGACCTTTGCGGGCCTGGGCTACCTGGCGCAGCGCGACCGGCCCGTGACCACCTGGACCGAGGACAAGCTCTGGAACGGCATCTTCTATCACACGGGTGAGGCCGTTCCCTCTTTCACGGACGTGTACACGTGACCCACCCCCGCGGCGCTTCGTGCTCGCTTTTCACTCATGAACGCTGATCTTTCGGTTCCCCAATCGGCCATCTCCACCCCGGCGGCCCACGCCGCCGTGGCCGCCGCGGTCGGTCACGCCCGCTCGCTGGGCATCGCCATCAACGTGGCGGTGGTCGATGGCAGCGGCACGCTGATGGCGTTCCTGCGCATGAACGGCGCCTTCCTGCACTCGATCGACATCGCGATCGACAAGGCCTACACCGCCGCCAGCTTCGGCTTTCCGACCTCGAAGTGGGGCGGCGTCATCGGCGACGACGAGCTGCTGCGCATCGGCCTGAACCGGCGCAAGCGGCTGGTGCTGTTCGGCGGCGGCCTGCCCATCGTCCTGGACGGTGCGCGCATCGGCGGCATCGGTGTCTCCGGCGGTTCGGCCGAGCAGGACGAGGCCTGTGCCCGCGCCGGCCTGCAAGCCCTTGGCCTGGCCTGAATCTTCACTACCCCTGTTCACCATGAAACAGTTCCATAACTTCATCAACGGCGAGTTCGTCGCCACCGGCAAGACCTTCGAGAACCGCGCGCCGGTGAACAACCAGGTCATCGGCCTGGTGCACGAGGCGGGCCAGGCCGAGGTGGACGCGGCCGTGGCGGCGGCGCACGCCGCGCTCAAGGGCGAATGGGGCCGCATGAGCGCGGTCAAGCGCGCCGAGCTGCTGCACGCGGTGGCCGACGAGATCCACCGCCGCTTCGATGAGTTCCTCGAAGCCGAGCTGCTCGATACCGGCAAGCCGCGCTCGCTGGCCTCGCACATCGACATCCCGCGCGGCGCGGCCAACTTCAAGGTGTTCGCCGACATCGTGAAGAACGTGCCGACCGAGAGCTTCCAGATGGCCACGCCCGATGGCGGCACGGCCATCAGCTACGCGGTGCGCTCGCCGCTGGGCGTGGTCGGCGTGATCTGCCCCTGGAACCTGCCGCTGCTGCTCATGACCTGGAAGGTCGGCCCGGCGCTGGCCTGCGGCAATGCCGTGATCGTCAAACCTTCGGAAGAAACGCCCGCCACCGCCACGCTGCTGGGCGAGGTGATGAACGCCGTGGGCATTCCCAAGGGGGTGTACCAGGTGCTGCACGGCTTCGGCCCCGGCTCGGCCGGCGAGTTCATCACCCGGCACCCGGGCATCAACGGCATCACCTTCACCGGCGAGACACGCACCGGCGAAGCCATCATGACCGCCGCGGCCAGGGGCGTGCGCCCGGTCAGTTTCGAACTCGGCGGCAAGAACGCCGGCATCGTGTTCGCCGACGCCGACTTCGAGAAAGCCGTAGCCGGCATCACGCGCAGCGCGTTCGAGAACTGCGGCCAGGTCTGCCTGGGCACCGAGCGCGTGTACGTGCAGCGCCCGATCTTCGAGAAGTTCGTGGCTGCGCTCAAGGCCAGCGCCGAAGGCCTGAAGGTCGGCCCGTCCGACGAACCGGGCGTGGGCCTGGGTCCGCTGATCTCGGCCGAGCACAAGCAGAAGGTGCTGGGCTACTACGCGCAGGCCAGGGCCGAGGGCGCCACCGTGGTCACCGGCGGCGGCGTGCCCGAGATGAAGGGCGCGTTCGCCGAAGGCCACTTCGTGCAGCCCACCATCTGGACCGGCCTGCCCGAGAGCGCCGCCGTCATCCGCGAGGAAATCTTCGGCCCCTGCTGCCACATCGCGCCCTTCGACACCGAGGCCGAAGCGATCGCGCTGGCCAACGCCACCGACTACGGCCTGGCCACCACCGTGTGGACGCAGGACCTGGGCACCGCGCACCGCATGGCGGCCGCGATCGAGGTCGGCCTGTGCTGGATCAACTCCTGGTTCCTGCGCGACCTGCGCACCGCGTTCGGCGGATCGAAATCCAGTGGCATCGGCCGCGAGGGCGGCGTGCATTCGCTGGAGTTCTACACCGAGCTGCGCAACGTGATGGTCAGGCTATGACCCCCCTGCGCCGCCTTCGGCGTCACCCCCCGAGGGGGCGGCATCTGCGGCCCGGCGAAGCCGGTTCCGCGATGCCCTGGACCAACGCCCCCTCGTGCCCACAGAACAGACAACATGAATGCACCTCATAACCCTGAAATAGCGCTGAGCGTCCGCACCGGCAGCTTCAACAGCAACGTGCACGACCTCGGCGAGTCCCGCCCCGGCCAGCCGCCCGCGCTGTTCATCCACGGCTCGGGGCCGGGCGTGAGCGCCTGGGCCAACTGGCGGCTGGCCATGCCGGCGATCGCCCAGGAGCGCCGCGTGATCGCGCCCGACATGGTGGGCTTCGGCTATACCGACCGACCCGCCGGCATCGCGTATTCGATGGACACCTGGGTCCGGCAGGCGCTGGACCTGCTCGACGCGCTCGGCGTCGAACAAGCCGACGTGGTGGGCAACAGCTTCGGCGGCGCGCTCTCGCTGGCGCTGGCGATCCGCGCGCCGCAGCGCGTGCGCCGTCTGGTGCTCATGGGCTCGGTCGGCGTGCCCTTCGCGATCACGCCCGGGCTCGACGCCGTCTGGGGCTACGAGCCTTCGCTGGAGAACATGAAGCGCCTGCTGGACATCTTCGCCCACAGCCGCGCCCTGGTCACCGACGAACTGGCCGAGCTGCGCTACCAGGCCAGCATCCGGCCGGGCTTCCAGGCCTCGTTCTCGGCCATGTTCCCGGCCCCGCGCCAGCGCTGGGTGGACGCCATGGCCAGCCCCGAAGCGGCCATCCGCGCGCTGCCGCACGAGACACTGATCGTGCACGGCCGCGAAGACAAGGTCATACCGCTGCAGAACGCGCTCACGCTGAGCCAGTGGATTCCGAACAGCCAGTTGCACGTGTTCGGCCACTGCGGCCACTGGACGCAGATCGAGCACGCCGGCCGCTTCGCGCGGCTGGTGAGCGATTTCCTGGCCGAGGCCGACGGCAACAAGGCCTGAACTTTTCTGGACACACAACCATGGACACACCAACGATCCAGCGCCACGGCGACGAGCTCTACCAGGCCCTGGTGGACCGCCAGGCGGTGCCGCCCCTGACCGAGCGCGAACCCGGCATCACCATCGACGACGCCTACCAGATCCAGTTGCGCATGATCCAGCACCGGCTCGACGCCGGCGAGCGGGTCGTGGGCAAGAAGATTGGCGTGACCAGCCAGGTCGTGATGGACATGCTGGGCGTGAACCAGCCCGACTTCGGCCACCTGCTCTCGGGCATGGTGTTCAACGAGGGGCAACCGCTGTCGATGGGCCAGTTCATCGCGCCCAAGGCCGAGGCCGAGGTGGCCTTCATCCTCGCGCGCGACCTCGAAGGCCCGGGCGTCACGGCGGCCGACGTGCTGCGCGCCACCGACTGCGTGATGCCCTGCTTCGAGATCGTGGACAGCCGCATCAAGGACTGGAAGATCCGGATCCAGGACACCGTGGCCGACAACGCCTCCTGCGGCGTGCTCACGCTCGGCGGCACGCGCAGGAGCCCGCGCCAGCTTGACCTGGCGCTGGCCGGCATGGTGCTGGAGAAGAACGGCGAGATCGTCAGCACCTCGTGCGGCGCCTCGGTGCAGGGCTCGCCCGTCAACGCCGTGGCCTGGCTGGCCAACACGCTGGGGCGTCTCGGCATCGGCCTGAAGGCCGGCGACATCATCCTCTCGGGCTCGCAGTCGCCGCTGGTGCCGGTGGTGGCGGGCGACAGCCTGTATTGCACGGTCGGCGGCCTGGGCGGCACTTCGGTGCGCTTCGTGGCTTGAACGGAGAAACGGTTCATGAAACTCGACAAGCACACCATCGCCCAACTGGCCGAGCACCTCGAAAACGCCGAACTGCAAGCCAGAGACGTCACCAAGATCACCGACGAGCACCCGGACATGGACTGGGCCGACGCCTACGCCATCCAGGATGCGATCCGCGCCCGCAAGCAAGGCCGCGGCCAGAAGACGGTGGGCCTCAAGTGCGGCCTGACCTCCTACGCCAAGATGAAACAGATGGGCGTGGACACGCCCGTGTTCGGCTTCGTCAGCGACTACATGGCCTGCGCCGAAGGCAGCGAGATCCGCACGGCCGAACTCATCCACCCCAAGGTGGAGGCCGAGATCTGCGTCGTCACCAAGGCGCCGCTGCAGGGACCGGGCTGCCACGTGGGCGCCGTCATGGCCGCGATCGACTTCGTGATCCCCGGCGTGGAGATCATCGACAGCCGCTACCGCGACTTCAAGTTCGACCTGAAGAGCGTGATCGCCGACAACACCTCGGCCTCGCGCTTCGTGATCGGCGGGCGCGCGCGCGGCGTGGACGGACTGGACCTGCGCACGCTCGGCGTGGTGCTGGAGAAGAACGGCGAGATCGTGGCCATGGCGGCCGGCGCCGCGGTGCTGGGCAACCCGGCCGCCGCCATCGCGGCGCTGGCCAACCACCTGGGCGAACGCGGCGAAGGCATCCCGGCCGGCACGTTCATCATGACCGGCGGCGTGACCGAGGCCATTGCGGTGCAGGCCGGCGACAGCATCAACGTGCGCTTCCAGGACCTCGGGTCCGTGTCCATGCGCTTCATATGACCCCCACGCTCCGCCGCTTCGCGGGTCGCTGCCCCCCGAGGGGGCTGATCCGGCTTGGAGCGGCCCGGCGCCGGATCGTCTTCACCTCAACGAAAGAACTCTCATGAAAAAAATCAAGTGCGCCCTCATCGGGCCGGGCAACATCGGCACCGATCTGCTCGCCAAGCTGCAGCGCAGCCCGGTGCTGGAGCCGGTCTGGATGGTGGGCATCGACCCGGCGTCCGACGGCTTGAAACGTGCCCGGGAAATGGGCATCAAGACCACCGCCGACGGCGTGGACGGCCTGGTGCCGCACATGAAGGCCGACGGCGTGCAGATCGTCTTCGACGCCACCAGCGCCTACGTGCACGCGGAAAACTCCCGCAAGGTCAATGAGCAGGGCGCGATGATGATCGACCTCACGCCCGCGGCCATCGGCCCGTACTGCGTGCCACCGGTGAACCTGCGCCAGCACGTGGGCCGGCGCGAAATGAACGTCAACATGGTCACCTGCGGGGGGCAAGCCACGATTCCCATGGTGGCCGCGGTCAGCCGCGTGCAGCCCGTCGCCTACGGCGAGATCGTGGCCACCGTCTCCAGCCGCTCGGTCGGCCCCGGCACGCGCAAGAACATCGACGAGTTCACGCGCACCACAGCCGGCGCGGTCGAGAAGGTCGGCGGGGCGAAGAAGGGCAAGGCCATCATCATCATCAACCCGGCCGAGCCGCCGCTGATCATGCGCGACACGGTGCATTGCCTGACCGTCGAGACGCCCGACCCCGCCGCGATCACGGCCTCCGTGCATCGCATGCTCGCCGAAGTGCAGAAGTACGTGCCGGGCTACAAGCTGGTCAACGGCCC
>CAZFOT010000061.1:0-15648 GCA_964520365.1 uncultured Hydrogenophaga sp. | reverse complement strand
GTGATCTTCTCGCCCTCGTCGGTGTGCTCCTGCCGCACCAGGATCTCGGGCGAGGCCCCCACCACGTGGAAATCCCCGAAGTGGTAGTAGTACATGTAGGGCGAGGGATTGAGCGAACGCAGCGCCCGGTACAGCGACAGGGGCGACTCGGTGTAGCGCTTCTTGATGCGCTGCCCCACCTGCACCTGCATGAAGTCGCCGTTGGCGATCAGTTCCTTCGCCCGCTCCACCGCGGCGAGGTAGTCGGCCTTGGCGAAGTCGCGCTCTGCGGGATGGCTCTGGCTGGGCTTGACCACCGGCGCGCTCACCGAATACCTCAGCGCCTCGCGCAGTTCGCGCAAGCGCTTCTTGGCATTGGCATAGGCCTCGGGCTGGGCCGGGTCCGCGTAGACGATCAGGTAGAGCTTGCCCGAGAGGTTGTCGATCACGGCCAGTTCTTCGCACTGCAGCAGCAGGATGTCGGGACAGCCCAGGGTGTCTGGCGGGCAGGTGGCTTCCAGCTTCTTCTCGATGTGGCGCACCGCGTCGTAGCCGAAGTACCCCGCCAGCCCGCCGCAGAACCGCGGCAGGCCCGGGCGCAACGCCACCTTGAAGCGCTTCTGGTACGCGGCGATGAAGTCCAGCGGGTTGCCGTGGTCGGTCTCCACCACCACGCCGTCGCGAACGACTTCGGTTTGGGCCGATTCGCCAAACCCGCTGGCGCGCAGCAGGGTGCGCGCGGGCAGGCCGATGAAGCTGTAGCGGCCGAAGCGCTCGCCGCCCACCACCGACTCCAGCAGGAAGCTGTGCTTGCCGTCGCCCCGCCCATGCGCGAGCTTGAGGTAGAGCGAAAGCGGTGTTTCAAGGTCCGCGAAGGCCTCGGCCATCAGCGGAATGCGGTTGTAGCCCTGCTGGGTCAGGCTTTTGAATTCCAGTTCGGTGATCATGTTCAGACTCTCCGTCGGCGCCACCTCGATGGGTCGGTGGACATGCCGTTTGTCTCGGGGCCCTGGCCGGTGTCGCCGCCAGGCTTGGGGGGGGGGATCCGCGCGGCGGGACGACGCGCTGACGGTGTCCCGGACGCCACGCTCCCCGGGGGGATGGGCACATTTACGCTGGCTTGCGCCAGGGCCAGGCTCCCCGGCCATTGCGGCGCGGCAGACCACCTGTGAAGGATGTGCGTGGGTTGAACATGGTGTCGCGAGTGTAGCAAAGCCACTCCACAGCGGACACCCTCGTGCAAATCTTCACGCCGGACAGGGGCATGCCCGCTTGTCCATCGGCGCACGACATCGGAGAATGGCATTTATCGAACGGTCGTTCGTTTTTATTCGCCACCATGAAACACCCGAATCGCCTGATCCGCTGCGCCGCCCTTTCCCTGGGCATGCTGTTGTTGCCCACCGCCTGGAGCCAGGCCGCCACCGTGGACGTCGGCGGTGTGAAGCTGGAGGACCGGGTGAGCGTGGCGGGCAGCAACCTGCAGCTCAACGGAGCAGGGGTGCGCTACAAGGCCGTGTTCAAGGTCTACACCGCCGGCCTTTACCTGACCGAGAAGGTCAGTACGCCGGAGGCCGTCATGGCCGCGCCCGGCCCCAAGCGCATGACCATCACCATGCTGCGGGACATCGATTCGAGCGAACTGGGCAAGCTGTTCTCCCGGGGCATGGAAGACAACATGGACCGCCGGGCGTTTTCACGGCTGATCCCGGGCGTGCTGCGCATGAGCCAGGTCTTCAGCGACCACAAGCGGCTCGCCGCCGGAGAAACCTTCGTGCTCGACTGGATCCCGGGCACCGGCACCATCCTCACCGTCAAGGGCAAGGTGGAAGGCGATCCGTTCGTGGAGCCCGAGTTCTTCAATGCGCTCATGCGCATCTGGCTCGGTGCCAAGCCCGCCGATTGGCAGCTCAAGGACGCGTTGCTGGGCAAGACGCCGTGAGGCGCGCACCGGGCCGCGCTCACGTCGAACCCGAGGGCGCCTGCCAGCCGCCTCCCAGTGCCTTGTAGAGGGCCACGGCAGCGGTCAGCCGCGCCAGTTGCCCCTGCACCGCCGCGTCCTGGGCGGCATACAGCGTGCGCTGCGCGTCCAGCAGGGTCAGCAGCGTCTCGGCCCCGGCCCGGTAGCGGGATTCGGCCAGTTGCAGCGCGCGCCGCGCCTGGGCCAGTTCCTCTGCCTGGGCCACGGCCTGGGTTTCGCTGCCGGCCACGGCGTTCAACGCCGCCTCCACCTCGCCGAAAGCCACCACGATGGCCTGCCGGTAGTTCGCGAGCAACTCCTCGCGCCGCGCCCGCGCCTGCTCGTGCCCGCCGGCCAGCCGGCCGCCATCGAAGATCGGCGCGGCCAGGGCCGCTGCCAGTGAATACACAGGGTTGTCGAACACGCGGCCGAGCGAGCCGCCTCCCGTGCCAATGCCGGCCGTGAGCGCCAGGCCTGGCAGCATGGCCGCGCGCGCGGCCCGCACATCGGCATCGGCAGCGGCCAGCCGTGCTTCGGCGCGCGCGATGTCCGGGCGCCGGGTGAGCAGTCCGGCCGGCAGGCCCGCCGCGACGGTCGGCACGTTCAGCGAGGCCAGCGCGACATGGTCGCCGATCGGCACGCCGCCGGGCTGCGCCAGCAGCAGCGCCACCGCGGCGCGCGCGTCCTCGGCCTGCTGCCGCAGCGCCGCGATGGCGCGCCGCTGGCTCGCCACCAGGCCGCGCTGCTGAGCCAGCTCCAGCGGCGTGGAAGCGCCCGCCCGGACGCGCGATTCCACCAGGTCCAACAGCCGCTGCGCGCTGCGCAGGTTGCGCTCGCCGATGTCGATGCGCTCGCGCAGCGCCAGCGCCTGCAGCCAGGCACTGGCCACGCCGGCCGTCACGCTCAGGCGCACGGCGTCGCGATCGAAGGCGCTGGCCTGCAGGTCTGCCTGGGCACCCTCGCGCGCGGCGCGGCCGCGACCCCAGAGGTCCACCTCGTAGCGCCCGCTCAGGCCCGCGCCGTGGCGGCTGCCTTGCACGCTGGCGCTGCCGCCCAGGCGACCCTGGCGGCCGACGGACAGTTCGCCCGCCGCCTCCGGCAGCAGCGCCGCGCCAGCGATGCGCGCGGCGGCCCGCGCCTGCCGCACCCGGGCCTCGGCTGCGGCCACGTCCAGGCTGCGCGCCTGCGCCGCGCGCACGAGCACGTCGAGTTCGGCACTGCCGAAACCGCGCCACCAGTCCTGGCCAGCCGGTTCCGGCGCCGCTTCGGCGGCGGGCAGCGTCCATTGCCCGGGCAGCGCAGGCGGCCGAGAATCCGGCGGCACGGTGGTGCCCGCGCACCCGGCGGCCAGCACGGCGGCGGCGAGGATGGTGAGCGCGCCGGGTATTCCCACCGATCACTCCCCCGCCAATGCCACAACCGGGTCGAGCCTGGCGGCGGTCCGGGCCGGCATGTACCCGAAGATCAGACCCGTGCCCACCGCGCAGGCAAAGGCGCCGGCCATCGCGCGCGCCGAGAACACCGCCGGCACGTCGGCCACGATCAACCCCGCGCCGACGGCCAGGCCCGCGAGGACGCCCGCCGTTCCGCCCACCAGCGTCACCAGCACCGCCTCGGTCAGGAACTGGCGCAGGATGTCGCGCTGGCGCGCGCCGGTGGCCATGCGGATGCCGATCTCTCGGGTGCGCTCCTTGACGGTCATCAGCATCACGTTCATGACCCCGATGCCGCCCACCACCAGCGAAACCGCCGCGATCAGTCCGAGCATGACGGTCATGCTGCGGCGCGTCTCCACCTCGGCCTGCAGGCGGGCGGCCGCATTGCCGATGCGGAAGTCCTCCCGTCCGCCGTGGCGTGCTTGCAGCAACGCCTTCATGGCGGCCTCGGCCTGGAGCACCTGCGCCGAGGACACGGCCTCGACCACCACGTAATCCGGCTGGGTCTGGGCCTGGTAGACCCGGGCGCGGCCCGACTGGTAGGGAATGAACACCATCTCGTCGTAGCTTTGCGCGGCGGAGTCGGCTCCGCGCTCGGCCATGACGCCGATCACGGTGAAGGGCGAGGTGCCGATGAGCAGCTGCTTGCCCAACGGGTCCGGCGTGTCCGGAAAGAACTGCCCGCTGGCGGCGTGGCCCAGCACCACCACGGGCGCCAGGTCGCGGTCCTCTGCCTCCGTGAAATAGCGGCCCCGGGCGACGCGCCAGTGGTGCACCGCGGGCATGGCCTCGCTGGCCGCGAAGACGTAGATCTGGCGGTCGGTGCTGCCGCGTCGCACCATGATCGGGTCGCCGATCACCGGCATCACGGTGCGAATCTCGGGCAACGCGGCCACGGCCTCCAGGTCCTGCGCCGTCAGTTCCCCGCGTGGCCCGCCGCCGAAGGGCACCCGGCTGCTCATGTACATGATGGTGGTGCCCATCGCGCCCATCTCGGCCACCACCTTCTGGCGCGCGCCCTCGCCAACGGCCAGCATCACGATCACCGAGGCCACGCCGATGATGATGCCCAGCAGGGTCAGCAAGGTGCGCGAGCGGTTGGCCTTCATGCCACGCCAGGCCGTGCGGGCGGCTTCGCGCATGTCGGCGACGAGGCTGGTCCCGGCATCGCTGGCGGCCTGGCCCACGTCCGGCGCGGGCAGGGCCGCCAGGGCGTTGCCGCGCCGGGCATCGGCGCCGTCGGCGACGCTGTCCTCCACGATGCGTCCGTCGCGGATCTCGATCACCCGGCGCGCCTGCCGCGCCACGCCCCGGTCGTGGGTGATCAGGATGATGGTGTGTCCGGCGTCGGCCAACTCGTGCAGCAGCGCCATCACCTCGGCGCCGCTGCTGGAGTCGAGCGCGCCCGTGGGCTCGTCGGCCAGGATGATGCGCCCGCCGTTCATGAGCGCGCGGGCGATGGACACGCGCTGCTGCTGGCCGCCCGAGAGCTGGTGGGGGCGGTTGTGCAGCTTGTCCGCCATGCCCAGCCGCGCGAGCAAGGCCCCGGCGCGCTCGGCACGCCGCGCGTCCGGTACGCCGGCGTAGATGGCCGGCACCTGCACGTTCTCGCTGGCCGATTCGGTGGCGATCAGGTGGTAGCCCTGGAACACGAAGCCGAATGCCTCGCGGCGCAGCCAGGCCAGCTCGTCGGTGTCCAGGCCAGCGACATCCTTGCCGTTGAACAGGTAGGTCCCGCCGCTGGCGCGGTCCAGACAGCCCAGGATGTTCATCAGCGTGGACTTGCCCGAGCCCGACTGTCCCACGATGGCGGCGAACTCGCCGGCATGGATCGTGAGATCGATGCCGTGCAGCACCTCGACCTCGGGCTGCTCGGTGTCCGCGCCGCCGAAGCGCTTGCGGATGCCGCGCAGATCGATCAGGGGCGTGCCGGCCGCGGCTACCACTGGAATCTCCTGGCGCCGGCCTCGCCCACGGGTCCGCCGACAATGACGCGCTCGCCCTGCCGCAGGCCTTCGACCACCTCGACCAGCAGCCGGTCGCGCTGCCCCAGGCGCACGCGGCGCACCTCGACCTGCGCGCCGGGCGATGCATCGGCCAGCACCCGGGCCTCGTGCACGCCGCCCTCGCCCTGCACCGGCTGGAAGGCGGCCAGCGGCGCGGTGAGCACGTCCCGGGCCGACGCGGTCACGAAGCTGACCTGCGCGGTCATCTGCGGCATCAGCGTTCCGTCGGGATTGTCCACGTCGAAGAGCACGGTGTACTGCACGGCCCGGGTCCCGGCCGCCGACGCCTGGCCGGACGCCTGCGCGCCGCCGGCGGCCGCTGGCGGCGCGGGCAGCACCTGGCGCACGGTGCCGCTCCAGCGCTGTTCCCTGCCCTGCGGGTCCGCGCCCAGGGTGCTGAAGTGCGCGGGCAGCCCGGCCCTCACGCGCCGGATGTCGGCCTCGGACACGTCCGTCCACACCGTCATGCTGGAGAGGTCGGCGATGCGCAGCACGGTGGGCGTCTGGTAGGTGGCGTTGAGGGTCTGCCCCTCCTGCACGTCCACGCCGATGACGGTGCCGGCCATCGGCGCGTAGAGGCGGGTGTATCCCAGCCGAGCCTCGTCGGCCCGCAGGCCGGCGGCCGTCTGGGCGATCTGCGCCTCGTGCTGCGCCACCCTGGCGGCGGCGGACTTGAGCGTGGCCGCGGCGGTCTGCACGTCCTCCAGACGGGTGGAACCGTCCTCGGCCATCTGCTGCTGGCGGGCGTGCTGGAGCTGCGCCAGCTCCAGTTGCGCGCGCGCATCGTCGAGTTGCGCCTTCAGGCCGTCCAACTGGGCACGGCCGGCCTCCACCGTGGAGGCGAAGACGCTGGCGTCGATCTCCGCCAGCAACTGCCCCCGGCCGACCGCGTCGCCCTCGCGCACGTGCAGCCGCGTGATCTGGCCCGAGACCTGGGCGCCCACCTCCACCGAGCGCAGCGGCTGCAGGGTGCCGATGGCCGCCACGCTGGCCTCGATGTCGCCCCGCGCGACCAGGGCGGTCTGCCACTGCGGGGCGGGTGGCGGGCGCAGCCACCACCAGGCGCCCAGACCGGCCAGCAGTGCAAGGGCGAACCAGGCCGCGCCGGGCCGCCACCGGCGTTGTGCGGAGCGTGTGGGCATTACCTGGGGATCTCGAAACTCAGCGTGGCGGTGTGGCGCACATCGCCGTACGTCTTGCCATCCAGCGTGACGGAGCCGTTGTCCACGCGGGCCGTGACCTCCAGCACGTACAGGCCGGGGAACGCGGGGGTGAAACTCACGGTGCCGTCCTGCGCCGGCGCGAGCACCCGGCGCCATCCTTCGCTGGTGTCCACGTTGACCTGGCTGGCCGCCACCTGCCGGCCCTTGAAGAGCAGCCGGAAGGTGTTGCCGTTCGGTTCGACGGGTACCAGCTCCAGGTCGTTGACAGCCTGGGTCTCGCCGCGGCCGAAACGGGCCTGGTAATAGGTGAGCACGCCATCGCTGCCGGTGCGGGTGGCGGTGAAGCGCTGGTCGCCCTCACCGGCCTGGAAGGCGAAATGCCCGGCGCGGGCGTCCACGGGCGCGGCGCGGCCCCCGGGCAGCACGGGCCTGGGATCGCGCAGGCCCGGCAGCCGCGTCATTGGCCGATGCACTTCGCCGACGTACGCCCGGGCCTCGGCACCCTCGGGCTGCAGCCAGAGATAGTCGGCCCGGGCCGGCGCGGAGAACGCCGCCGCGGCCAGCGCCAGCGCCGCGGCGGCGCGCCATGGATGGCGGGTCGTTGCATGCATGGTTCTTGATCCTTCCCCTTGGTTCGTGTCGTCGTGTTTCACTGCTTCTCTCTCTTCGCCAGCCACGCGATGGTCGAAGGCGAAACGTCGGCCAGGCGCATCTCGGCCTGGTGCATCTCGCCGTCCTTGCCCACCACCGTGAGCCACAGCCCGCTCTCTGCCGTTGTGTTCGCCGGCAACTGGATCTCTACCTGCCGGTCCCAGCGCGCGCCGCCCAGCACGATCCCCGCCCCGCGCAGCGAGCGCGGCTTGTTCACCTTCAGGTAGGCCGCGCGGATCTGCTCGTCGCACACCTCGCAGAAGCGCACGTGGTACGACTTCATCGGTATCTCCATCGCCACCAGCGTGGGCACCTTGCGGTCGCTCTCGGCCAGCCGGAACGTCCACGGCCCCACCTTGCCCTCCACCGCGTCGGCCCTCAGCAGCGGCTTGACCGGCGTGGCCTGCAAGGCCGCCAGATACACCAGGGGCACTGCCGCCATCAGCACCGCCGGCCCCCAGCGCCATGCGCGCCGGCGCGGCAGCGGCGCTTCCTCGGCGCCATCCCCGGTCTCGGCCTTGGGCTTGCGCCCGGGCCGGGCCGGCTGCGGCGGCTGCCAGGGCCACTTGGGCAGGCAGAACACCAGCGCCAGCGCCGCGATGCTCAGCCAGCCCAGCCACAGCGAGATGCCCACGCCCGCGCTGCCCAGGCGGCGCACGCCCAACGCCAGCGCCACGCCCAGCAGCACCCAGCCGATGGCGCGCGCCAGGAGGCGCCAGCGCGGCGTGACCGCCCTTCGGAGCAGATGTTCCGAGTGGCGCTCGGTGGCCAGCGCCAGGCCGGCGAAGCCCAGCAGGCCGATCAGCAGCATGCCCAGGTGCACGGCGCCTGGATCGGTCGATGCGTTCATGCGCCGCCTCCGGCCAGTGCGCGCGCCAGCCAGGCCAGCGCGCCGAGCACGGCGCCGCCGCCGATCATGCCGATCCAGACGCGCGCGACGCCGCGCGCCGTGAAGGCCCAGATCACCGCCACGGTGTAGATCACGAAGCTGAGCATGGTGGCCCACAGCACCGCCTGGGCCTTCGGCGCCGGCCACAGCAGCGCCAGCAGCACGGTGGCCGCCGAGGTCAGCGCGTAGCCGCCCAGCGCGGCCGCGGCCACGCGCGAGGCGACCAGCCATCGGTAGCGCGCGCCCGGAATCCTGGATTTCGCCGTCGCCGCGCTCATGCCGCCCCCTCCTCCAGCGCGGGATGGACCAGCGGCCGGCGCTGGTCGGCCGGCGCCAGGCGGCGCTGGACCTTCACGGCCATGATCGCCAGCAACGCGGCCAGCCCCCACATGCTCAGGTCGAAACCGGCGAGCACCCAGTCGCCCGCGGGCAAGGTCTGGCCCAGGTGCCTGTCGGTGGTCAGCGCGTTGAGCACGGGCACCAGCGCATAGGCCACGCAGCTGGCCCACAGCAATTCGATCCATGACCGGTGCAGCGGCCGCGCCAGGGCATAGAACAGGGCGCCGAGCCAGACCGCGAAGAGACTGTGGAATTCCCAGGCGCCACGGTCGGCGAGTTCGATCGGCAGCAGCCGGTTGGCCCAGAAATACGCGGCCACGGCCAGGGGCAGCCCGGCGATGGTGGCCACGTTGAGGGTCTCCACCAGCCGGACGCCGAACGCCTCGCTGCCTTCCCGGCCGCTGCCCAGGTGGTGCCGGCGCCGCTTGACGCTCCAGAGCACCAGCCCGGTGCCGATCATCGCGCAACCCAGCAGGCCGGCAGCGAAGTAGAGCCAGCGCCCCCAGATGCCCACGAACAAGCCTTCGTGCAGGTTGAGCATCACGCCCTGGGTCTTGGCGGCCGCGCCCCCGGGCGGGACGCTGGGCGGCAGGGGTTCGCCGCTTCTGGCATCGAAGCGCAGGCTCGGAGCGTTCCAGAAGTCCAGGCTGGCACCGTAGGCGCGCGCGATGGTGACCGCGGGCACCTCGTCCGCGCGGTGCTCGATCGTGAGCGAGCGCACGTTGCCCGGACCCCATTCGCCCGCGGCCTGGGCCACCAGGGGCGCGAGCTCGGCGCCCGGGCGTCCGATCGGCGCGCGCGCAACGCCTCGTTCGTAGAGTTCGTCGTAGAAGGCGTCCCGGCTGATGAGATCGGCGCCATAGACCACGTCGCGCCCCGCGGGCATGTACTGGAACAGGAAGAACACCAGCCCGCTGTAGGTGATCATCAGGAAGAAGGGCAGCGCCATCACGCTGATGGCGTTGTGCGCGTCGAGCCAAGAACGCTGGCCCTTGCCGGGGCGGAAGGTGAAGAAGTCCTTGAAGATCTTCTTGTGCGTGATCACGCCGCTGACGATGGCCAGCAGCATGAGCATGGTGCACACGCCGACGATGCGGATGGCCCAGTCGTAGGGCATGTAGTGCAGCATGTAGTGCATGCGGTAGAGGCCGCGCCCGCCGGCGGTGGCCCGGGGCTCGGGGTCCTTGGCCGCGATGGCCCCACTCGCGGGATCGAGCCGCTCGCTGCCCGTGGCGCCCCGTTTGTGGCCCTCGGGCGGCATTTCCTCCCAGCGGATGGTGAACGGCTGCCATTCGCGCGGCGCCAGCGACTGGTGCGGCAGCGTGATGCGCCAGTTCGCCGCCGCCGGCGCCACTTGCTCCAGGCGGTCGAGCGCGAGCGCGAGCATGCGCTCGACCGCCGCCGCATCGGCGGGCTCCCCGCGCGCGAGCGGCCTCTCGGGCTGCATCCAGCGCGTGATCTCATGCTGGAAGTACCCCGCCGTGCCTGTCACGAACACGAAGAACAGCACCCATCCCACCACCAGCCCGCTCCACGTGTGCAGCCAGGACATGCATTGGCGCAGCGACTCTTTCATATCCGGCTCCTGATGGTTTCGACGGCGGCTCTTGCCATGGGCATCCGCCCGATGAGGGAGAACGCCGCACACCCGCCTGGCAAGACAGGGCGCGCGAACAGCCGCACCGACTCCCTCATCGGAACTTCACGTCCAGCGCCACCCGCACGGAACGGGGCGCGCCGAGGTAGCTGTTGCCGACACTGGTGTGGTACGACTTGTCCAGCACGTTGTTGAGGTTGACGGACAGCGTCGTCAGCTCGGTCACGGGATAGCGCGCCATCAGGTCCACCACCGCATAGGCGGGCTGGACATACCGCACCCGGGCCGGCCCCATGTTGTCGCTGTAGATGTCGCTTTGCCAGCGCACGCCGCCGCCCACGGTCAGCCCGTTGCCCACGGAGGCCAGGCGGTAGGCGGTGTACAGCTTGGCGATGCCCTTGGGCACGCTGGTGTTCATGAGTTCGCCGAGCCGGTCGCGCGTGGTGTTGCGGGCGTAGCTCGCGGCCAGTTCCCAGCCCGGGCGCACCTGGCCTGCGACCTCCACCTCGAACCCGCGGCTCTTCGTTCCCGAGGCCCCGTAGTAGGCCTGCGAGCCGTCGGGCGCGAACGCGTCGGGAATGGCGATGGCCTTGTTGTCCTCCCGGGTTTCGTACACCGCGCCACCGATGTTGAGCCGGTTGCCGAAGAAAGCGCCCTTGATGCCCACCTCGTTGCTGTTGCCGTTGAGCGGGTCGAGGTAGGCGCCGTCCAGCGTCTGTTGGTTCTGCGGCGCGAAGATGGTGGTGTGGCTGGCGTAGGCCGACCAGTGATCGTCCAGATCGAGCACCACGCCGACGTACGGCGTGATCTCGCCCGTCTCCTTGCGCACCGTGCGGCTGGTGACGCCCGTGAGGTAACGGTGGCTGGACTCGGTGCGGCTCCAGTGGGTCGTGCGCGCGCCCAGGATGATGGAGAACGCGTCGTTCGCGCGCAAGCGGGCGGACGCATAGGCGCTGTTGCTGCGCTCGTCCATGGCGTGGGTGCCGATGGAGGGGTTGGGCGGCGCCGCCGGATAGGTGCCGTCCCAGTCGAAGATGTTGGGCACCGCGCTGCTCCAGCCGTCGTGCCACCAGTTGGTGTACGAGGGGCTGTGGCGCTTGGTGCGCGCGTGCGTGGCACCCACGGCCAGATCGTGCTCGCGCCCGAACAGGCCGAACTTGCCGCTGGCGGCGAGGTCCAGCACGTTCTGGCGCGGCTTGTATTCCCAGTGGGTCGCCCAGATGGTCACCCCCGCCCCCGTCTCCCGCACCGGATTGCCGCCGCTGGCGTAACCGACCAGTTCGTCGGAGTCGGTGATGGTGCTCGAAGCCGTGGCCTTGAGCTCCCAGCCGTTGTCGAACGCCCGCTCCAGTTCGACGAAGCCGGACGTGCTGTGGCGCTTGGAATAGGACCAGGTGGGAGCGGCCGAATCGGAATGGCGCCACTGCGTGCGCGTGCCGTCGCTGTAGTAGGCCGGCAGGCCACCGCGCGCATGGCCGGTGGCGTCGTGGCGCTGCTGGCTCGCGCCGCCGCGCAACAGCGTGCCGGGCGCCAGGTCGGCCTCCAGCACGCCGTAGAGCACGGTGCGGTCTTCTTTCAGCCGGTCGATGTAGGACTCGGCATCCTGAACCGCCGCCACCATCCGGCCCCTGACGCTGCCCGACTCGTTGAGCGGCGCCGAGACGTCGACGTCCGCCCGGCGGTAGTTCCAGGAACCCAGCTCCACCTTCGCCGAAGCCTGGAACTCGCGGGTCGGCTTCTTGCGCACCATGTTGATGCCGGCACTGGGCGTGCCCGAACCATTCATCAGCCCGGTGGCACCGCGCACGATCTCGACCCGGTCGTACAGGGCCATGTCCTGGCTCTGGAAGATGCTGTTGTAGGTCTCCAGCAGCTTCACGCCGTCGACCATGTAGTTGTTCACGGAAAAGCCGCGCGAATAGATGGTGGAACTGTCCGACCCCACGTTGCCGCTCTGATCGATGGACAGCCCCGCCGTCTGCGCCACCACGTCGGTGAGTTGCGTCAGCCCCTGGTCTTCCATGCGCTGGCGGGTCATGACACTCACGGACTGCGGCGTCTCGCGGATCGACAGCCCCAGCCGGGTGGAGCTGTTGGTCAGGCCACTGGTGTAGGAGCCCGATCCCTCGGTGGTGGCGCTGCGCTCCGCGGTGGCCGACACCGTGACCGTGGGCAAGGCCACCTCCGCCCCGCCCGCCGGCGGCTGGGCACGCCGGATGCTCACTTCGCCACCTTGCACGTCGGCCACCAGGTCGCTGCCCGCCAACAGCCGGTCCAGCGCCTCCCGCGGCGTCATGTTGCCCTCCACGGCCGGCGCCGTCCTGCCCACGACAAGCGATTGCTGCACGGCGATCTGCGCGCCGGCCTGGCGCGCCCAGGCGTTGAGGGCATCGCCCAGCGGTTGCGCCGGAATGCTGATCGCGCGCGGCGCCACGGCGACCGAGGCACCGGCAGCGCCCTGCGCCCACAGGGCGCCGGTTCCAAAGGCGAGCGAAACGGAAAGGGCGAGAGGCACAGGCTGCAGCAGAAAACGGGGCATGAAAAAACTCCAGGCAATGATAAGAATAATTCTCATTCATGTAAACGCGCGAGACGTTTACTTGCCGGATAGGTTTCTCCGTTTTTTTCGCAACCCCCTCACCGCAACGGAACCAGCGCCCAACCCGCAGTCCTCGGCTCCATCCTGACCGGCAGGGCGCCGACCAGCAGCCGCCGCGTGGCAGCGGCGTTGCGGGGATCGAAGGTTCCGCTCAGATGCAGTCCGGCCACCGCCGGGTCGATGGCGAGAATGCCCAGGTCCTGGTACCGCTCCAGCTCGGCCAGAACCTGCCCGAGAGGAACGTCGCTGAAGCTCAGCGGCATGCTGCGCCAGGCGGCCACGCCGTCGGCCGCGACGCTGCCGAGCGCGGGGCGCAGCCCGCGGTCATCGAACACCAGGCGCTGTCCAGCGACCAGTTCAAAATCCGGCGCCGGCCAGCCGCCCTCGGGGACGCTCCCCTCCCCCGGACTCTCCGGTCCGCGCGCCACGCGCACCCGGCCCTCTTCCACCGCCACCTCGACCCCTTCGCGGCCGGGAATGCCGGGCGTCAGGCGCACCGAGAACCGCGTGCCGACCACGGTGACCCGGATCGGTCCGGCGGCCACCTGAAACGGCCGCCGCACATCGGATGCCACGGCAAACATCGCCTGCCCTTCGGTCAGCCGGACCTCCCGCCGGTCACGGAAGAACGTGGCACTCAGCGCCGTGGCGGTGTCCAGGCGCAGCGTCGAGCCATCGGGCAGCACCACTTCGGACTGCTGGCCCCTGGTCGTGCGGAAAGCCTGCTCGTGCACCGGCAGCGCCTGGAAATGCAGCCGGCCCAGCCAGCCGACCGTCGCTGCCATGGCGACGACGCCGGCCAGCGCGAAACCACCGCCCAGGATGCGCCGGCGCCCGGTCGCATGCCCGGACGCCGCCAGGCTGGCGCGGTGGTCCGAGGCCGCCAGTGCACGCAAGCGGTCGGCCGATGCCTTCGGCATCGCGTCCATCAGCGCCCAGTCGGCTTCCCACCGGGCATAGGCGGCCCGGTTCCCAGGCGCGCTCAGCCAACGCTGGAAGGCCAGCTCGTCCTCGGCGCTCGCTGGCCGGGCCTGGCGGCGCATGAACCAACCCACCAACGCCTGGCGCTGGTGCGAGGCGTCGTCGGGGTGGGCGGCAGGCATCATGGAACGCGGCTCTTCCATGCAGAGGTAGACGCACCAGCGCGCGCCATGCCGGATGCTCCGGCGGTACAGGCGGGAAAGAAGACGATGTTCATCATGGGCGCGCCCGCCCTCTTTTGGCCGCCGGGCCGCCCCCAGGCGCCGCCCGGGGTACGCCATCGAGCGTCTGCAGACAGCGCAGGCAGGCATTCATGGCGATTTCGAGGTGCGTCTCGACGGTCTTGATGCTCACCCCCATCCGTTCGGCGACCTCGGCGCGGCTCAATCCATCGAGCTTGTAGAGAACGAAAGCCTCGCGGGGCCGTGGCGGCAGTTCGGCCACTGCCCGTTCGATGGCGGCAAGCCGCTGGCGCCCCGAGAACACAGCGTCCGGCTCCCTGGACTCGGGACCCATGCCCGTGTCCGGATCGTGGGCGCCATCTCCCATGACGGACACCTCCACCTGATCTCGGACCGCCGCCCGGCGGTGGTGATCCGTCACCAGGTTGCGCGCCGTCGTGTACAGCAGCGCACGGGGTTCGGCCACGTCGTCCCGGTTCGGCACCGCATACACGCGCGCAAAACTCTCCTGCGCGAAATCGGCGGCGAGCTCCCGGTCGCCCAGCTTGCGCGCAAGAAAGTTCAGCAGTTCGCGGTAATAGCGTTCAAACAAAGGCACACCACGCCTGGTAGGTGAAGGACGAGCCGTGCTCAGGCTGGCTTCGGCAAGGCGTGGCGGACCTGGATGCGGAGCACAGACGACGGCGATTATCCCCGACCGGGAAGGTGCGGCGGGAGCGGCTGGCAGGCCTGGGTTATGAGGCTAGCTTTTTAGCTGCGTATACACATCGAGCTGCCCAGTTCTTAGGCGATGCCAAGCGGCATCACCCAAGTTCAATCCTTTGAAAGTCAAGCAGTTACCGATGTCAACCACCCCTGCACAAGTGACATCGAATGACACCGATAAATCCCACTTCGACCAGCAAGCCGCCGGCTTGTCACACTCGACCCCTGAAAGCACCCGTGCTATGGCCACGCATTTCATGACCGTTGGGCACGCACCAAGGTCACCCAACGAGCCTGACACCGATCAGATCACCCGCCGGAGCCACACCGTCCGCAAGACCAAGCCCTCACACCACTTCCCAGCGCCCGCCTTTGTCCGGGCCCATACGCCGCAGGCGCCCGGACTCACGCAACTGGCGAATGGCGCGCTTGACGGCGCTGTCGGATTTGCCGAGCTTCGCAGCAATCTGGTGGATGTTCAAATCCTGCTGCCGGCGCAGGAGCGCCAGAATGGCATCCGGCATTTTCTGGGGCGTCCTGACGACACCCCTGGTCACTGCATCACGGATACAGCCCGACATGAAGCGAATGAAGGGCGCACTGTCGGTGGCGTTCGTGCTTTCCTGGATGGCTTGGTAATGGATTGAGTCCAAGACTGACCTCACGACACAGCTACCCAAAGGTCACAACGGTGAATCGCTCATCTTGTGACGGCACAGACCTCGTCACAAACAAAAAAAAGCCCACGTTTCCGTGGGCTTCGATGACAAGCAAGTGCTTGATTTTGTTGGTTGCGGAGGCAAGATTTGAACTTGCGACCTTTGGGTTATGAGCCCAACGAGCTACCAGGCTGCTCCACTCCGCGTCAAGCCTTGTATTCTATCACGCTTTGTCGGCGTCTTCGGCAGCGGTCGTGTCTTCTGCGCGGTCCACCAGTTCGACCAGGGCCATCGGGGCGTTGTCGCCGACGCGGAAACCCATCTTCAGGATGCGGGTGTAGCCGCCGGGACGGGCCTTGAAGCGCGGGCCGAGTTCGTTGAACAGCTTGACGACCACGTCGCGGTCGCGCAGGCGGTCGAACGCCAGGCGGCGGTTGGCCACGGTGGGCTCCTTGGCCAGGGTGATCATGGGCTCGACCACGCGGCGAAGCTCCTTGGCCTT
>CAZFOT010000060.1:0-15907 GCA_964520365.1 uncultured Hydrogenophaga sp. | reverse complement strand
CGAGGATGGTCATGAGCACGACCTCGCCCGAGGCCGTCCACTGCATGCGCTCGGCGCCGGCCAGCGGGTCGGTGACGGCCAGCAGCGACCCGGCCAGCCCGGCGTACAGGCCCGAGATCACGAACGCCGCCAGCGCATAGGGCCGCGAGTGGATGCCGGTGTAGTTCAGCCGCGTCTGGTTCGACTTGATGGCGCGCAGCATGGTGCCGAACGGCGAGCGCGCGATGCGCATGGCCACGTAGAAGGCGACGATCAGCAGCACGGCACAGAAATAGAAGCCGGTATAGCCGCTCATCGGAATGCCGAACAGGTTGGTGCTCGGAATGCCGGAGCTCGGCCCGGACATCCAGGTGTCGATGTAGCGCGCGTCGGTGCGGGTGATCTGCAGCCCGGTTTCTCCGTTGGTGATGGGCGTGAGCACCGAGTACGCCAGGTTGTAGGACATCTGCGCGAAGGCCAGCGTCAGGATCGAGAAGTAGATGCCCGATCGCCGCAAGCTGATGTAGCCGATGGCCAGCGCGAACAGGCCGGCCACCGCGGTGCCGCAGATCACGGCAGGTATCACGTTCATGGTCAGCAGCTTGAAGCACCACACGGCCGTGTACGAGCCGACGCCCAGGAAGGCGGCGTGGCCGAACGACAGATAGCCGGTCAGGCCGAACAGGATGTTGAAGCCGATGGCGAAGATGCCGTAGATGGCGAATTTCTGCAGCAGGTCGGGGTAAGCGGCGCCGAACGGCGCCATCCAGATCGGCAGGGTCAGCACGGCGGCGGCGAAGCCGCCGAACAGCAGCAGGTCTTTGTGGGAAGTGGTGTTCATTGCAGTGCGCTCTTTAGGTTTCCATCAGTCCGCGACGTCCCAGCAGGCCGCGCGGACGCACCAGCAGGATCACGACCGCCACCAGGTAAATGATGACCTGGTCGATGCCTGGAACCAGGCTCTTGATCTCGTTCATCGATGCGAATGACTGCAGGATGCCCAGCAGGAAGCCGGCCAGCACCGCGCCCGGCAAGGAGCCCATGCCGCCGACCACCACCACAACGAAGGACAGCACCAGGAAGTCCATGCCCATGTGGTAGTCGGGCGCCAGGATCGGCGTGTACATGGCGCCGGCCACGCCGGCGACGACGACCGCGATGCCGAACACGATGGTGAAGCGGCGTTCGATGTCGATACCGAACAGGCCCACCGTCTCGCGGTCGCGCATGCCGGCGCGCACCACCATGCCGAAGGTGGTGAACCTCAGGAAGGCGAACACGGCGGCGATCACCATCAACGAGAACATGAAGTAGATGAGCCGCCACCATGGGTAGTTCAGCGCGTCGCCCATGCCCATCCAGGCGCCCACGTTGACGCTGCCGGAAAACGCCGCCGGTGCCGGCATCGGAATCGGGTTGGCGCCGAAGTACGACTTGACGATCTCCTGCAGCACGATGGCCAGGCCGAAGGTCACCAGGATCTGGTCGGCATGCGGGCGCCGGTAGAAGTGGCGGATGAGCCCGCGCTCCATGACGACGCCGATCAGCAGCATGAGCGGTATGGCCAGCAGGATCGACAGCGGCACGGCGTAATCGATGATGCGTTCGCCGGTGTCGCCGAACCAGATCTTCAGGTAGGGCACTTCCTGGTATGCGTCGAAGAAGGTGACGCTGGTGTCCTTGACCTGCTGGGATATCGTCAGGACCTTGTGGATCACGACGGCGCAGAAGCCGCCCAGCATGAACAGCGCGCCGTGCGCAAAGTTGACGACGCCGAGCGTGCCGAAAATGAGGGTCAGGCCCAGGGCGATCAATGCGTAGGCACCGCCCTTGTCAAGACCGTTCAACAACTGGAGAAGGATGGCATCCATGGGAGGTAGGCGGTCGAATCCGGCAAAGAAGGGAAAGAAGGCCGGCCCGGCTCGGGCCGGCCCTGGTACGGCGGGCGGGCCTCAGACCTTGTAGGGGCCCAGTTCGCCGCCACCCATCTTGGCGTCGTACTCGACCTGGCTGCGCGGCACCACCTTCACGACCTCCAGCAGCCCGAAGCGATTGCTCGGCTTCTCGACCCCGCGCATCACCAGCACGTCTTTCAGGCACTGGTGGTCGTCCGCCCGGTACTCGGTCGGGCCGTTGCCCAGGCCATCGAACTTGAATCCTTCCAGGGCCTTGATGACCTCGGGCGGATAGAACGTGCCGGCCTGCTCCACCGCGTTGGCATACAGCAGCGTCTGCACGTAGCAGGTGTGGGCGGCCTGCGAGGGCGGCTCGCCGTACTCCGCGCCAAAGGACTTGGTGAACGTCTTGGTGGCCTCGTCCTGCAGCGTCCAGTGCCAGTTGGCCGTGCCCAGGATGCCCTTGACGGCGTCGCCGGCGCCCTGTGCCATCAGGCGCGAGTACAGCGGCACCACGATCTCCAGGTTCTTGCCATTGACCTGCTTGTCACGCAGGCCGAACTGCACCGCCTGGCGCAGCGAGTTCACCATGTCCTTGCCGTAGTGGTTCAGGATCAGCACGTCGGCGCCGGAGTTGAGCACCGGCGTGATGTACTGCGAGAAGTCGCCGGCGCCCAGCGGCGTGCGCACTGCCTTGGCGGTCTTCCAGCCCAGCTTCTCGGTGGCGTTCTTGATCGACTCTTCCTGCGTCCAGCCCCAGGTGTAGTCGGCCGTCAGGTGGTAGACGGTGCGCTCCTTGCCGAACTCCTGCGCCAGGATGGGTGCCAGGGCCTGGCCCGACATGTAGGCATTGAAGAAGTGGCGAAAGCCATAGCGGCGCCGGTCCTTCATCGTCGTGTCGTTGGAGTGCGTCAACCCGTTCATGAAGATGACGCCCATCTCCTGCGCGAGCGACTGGCACGCGATGGCGGTCGCCGACGACGAGCCGCCCGAGAACATGATCACGCCGTCCTTTTCGATCATGCGCTTGGCCGATGCGCGCGCCGCGTCGGCCTTGGTCTGGTCATCACCAGACACATAGGCCACCTTCTTGCCGAGAATGCCGTTGCCCTTGAGGGAAGAGGGCTTGAAGGTCTTCATCATGCCGCCATCACCCTCGCCATTGAGGTGCTTGACGGCCAGCTTGAAGGCTTTCAATTCGTCGTTGCCTTCGTCCGCATAGGCCCCGCTCAGCGGCACATTGAAGCCCAATGTCACCGTCTTGCTGCTGCCCGGGTCGTTGCGGAAATTGGCCGCCCAGGCGTTGCGCATAAAAAATGTGGGGGCCGCCGCGCCGGCACCCAGAGCGCCGATCGTCTTCAGAACATTGCGTCGAGCTTCGTCTTGCATGCTGTTGTCTCCATTGGTTGAAAGGCCGCCACCGGATGCAGGGTCCGCTGGCTCGGGCCGATCATCAGGTTGCAATGTCAAGAATTCAATAAGTTATTGACAACAAAGGAAAATATTGTCAATCTCCAATAAATTTTGAAGTTCATTTGTCAATGATTGACATTGCATTGCAGCAAATCGCGGGTTTGTACGGAGATCCTGGATGGGACGCACACTCATTGGCTCCAAGGTGCGCGAAAGCCGCAAATCGGCGGGCATCACACAGGCCGCCCTCGCTGCGCGGCTGGGCATTTCGGCGTCCTACCTCAACCTGATCGAAGGCGACCGGCGCAACATCGGCGGCGCGCTGCTCAAGCGCGTCGCCGACGAACTGGGCGTGTCGCTCGAACAGCTCGGCGGCGCGGCCGAACGCCGTCTGGTCGATGAACTCGCCGCGATCACCACCGACCCCCTGGTCGCGCCGCTGCAGATCGAGCCGGCTTCGGCGGCCGAACTCGCCGCCAGGCATCCGGTGTGGGCAAGGGCGCTCGTCAGCCTGCACCGGGCCTACCTCGACCGCAGCGAGACCGTCACCGCGCTGTCGGACCGTCTGAACCAGGACCCCTTTCTCGCCGAGGCCGTGCACAGCATGCTCACCAACGTGAGCGCCATCCGGTCCGCGGCGGAGATTCTCGACAGCCAGGTGGAACTGGAAGCCGCGCAGCGGCAGCGCTTCGTGTCCTTCATCGCCGACGACAGCCGCCGCCTGTCCGACGTGTCGCAGGCGCTGGCGGGGTTCTTCACCAAGGCGCGCACGGCCACGGGCTCCACCACGCCGGGCAACGAAGTCGATGACTTCATCGCCGCCTCGGACAATCATTTTCCGCGGCTGGAGGACGCCGCGGCGGCCGTGCGCGGCGCAGCCGGCTTGTCGGGTGATCCCGCGGATGGCGCACTGGCGCACCACCTCCAGCAGGCGCATGGGGTCGCCGTGCGCCTCGTCCCGGCGCCTGGCGGCGGCGCCCGTTCGGGGTCCACGCGGCGCGCGTCGCATTTCGACGCGGCCAGCCGCACGCTCGAACTGCTGGCCATGGCGCCCGAGCCGACGCGGCGCTTCGAGATGGCGCGGCTTGCGGGGCAGCTCGTTGCCGGCGACGCCATCGAGGCCGAACTCGCGGCGGCCGCGGTGGCGATGTCGCCCGCGGCGGCCAGCCGCATCCGCCACATGCTGTCGTCCTATCTCGCTGGCGCGTTGCTGATGCCCTACGAGCATTTCCACGCGGCAGCGGTCGCCACGCGCTATGACATCGACCAGCTCGCCCACCGCTTCAACGTCAGCTTCGAGCAGGTCTGCCACCGCCTGGCGACACTGCGCCGCCCGGGCATGCAAGGCGTGCGCTTCGGCTTTGTGCGCTCGGACGCCTCGGGGCATGTCACCAAGCGCTTCGCGCTGCCGCGCCTGCCCCTGCCGGGCCATGGCACGGCTTGCCCGCTGTGGGCCGTGTTCGTGGCGTTCCAGACCCCGGGGTCGACGGTCAGGCAGCTGGTCCGGTTCCCGGGCGGCGACCGCTACCTGCTGCTGGCGCGGGCGGTCGAGAAGGAGCGCGCCGACCACGGCATGCCGCGGCGCTTCATGTCGGTCATGCTGATGTGCGAAGCCCTGCATGCCGGCCAACTGGTCTACGCGGACGGGCTGGACCTCTCGGAGCGCGCGCCTTCAACGCCGGTCGGGCAAACCTGCCGGGTCTGCGTCCGGCGCGGTTGCGCCTACCGGCAGGAAGAACCCATCATCGACACCGGCCTGCATGGTGCCTAGGGCCTGTTCACGCTATTTTTCCAAGTGCGAACAGACCCTAGGGATTCCGCGCTTTCGCGCGCCGCGCTTTGGCACTAGACTGCGCAGCCTCGGGCTGCCTGCGGTGGTCATAAAAAGGAGTCAACTTGGGCATTCGGGTGTTGATCGCGGAAGACGAGGCGCACATCGTCGAGTCGCTCAGCTTCATTCTGGCGCGCGAAGGCTACGAGATCATCAGCGCGGCCGATGGCGAGGCAGCCCTGGCGAGGTTGCGCAACCGGCACCCGCCGGACCTGATGATCCTCGACGTCATGCTGCCGCTGCGCAATGGTTTCGAAGTGCTCAAGGCCGTGCGCTCCGACGAGCGCTTGCGCCGGTTGCCCGTGCTCATGCTCACCGCCAAGGTCCAGCCGCACGATCGTGCCCTGGCCGAGGAGATCGGTGTCGATGCGTACGTGACCAAACCCTTTTCCAACCGCGAGGTCGTCGAGCAGGTCAGGCGCCTGATCGCGGGCTAGTGCCTGTTCACACTATTTTTCCAAGTGCCAACAGGCCCTAGCATGGAACGCCCACCGTCCCAGCGAGCGCAGAGCGCGGCCGTCCTGGTGCCCGTGCTGGGCCTGTTCCTGCTGATGCCCCCGTTCGTCACCCTGTTCACGGGAATGCCCCGGCCCCTGGGCGTTCCGCTGATCGTGGCCTACATCTTCGGTGTGTGGGCCGCGCTGCTGGTGGCCACGGCCGTGCTGGCGCGCCGCCTTTGCGCGCCTGATCCGAAGGACGAGGCCCAGGCGGGCCTTCCGGGGGGAGACGCCCCGCACGCGCCCACTCCGCCGGCCTGATGCTCTCCGCCAACCTCGTCCTCGTCACGGCGCTGCTCTACGTCGCCCTCCTGTTCACCGTGGCCTTCGTGGGCGACCGGCGCGCGCGCCAGGGCCGCCCCGGCTGGCTGGTCTCGCCGATCACCTACACCCTGTCCATTTCCGTCTATTGCACCTCATGGACGTTCTACGGCGCCGTGGGTTCGGCGGCGCGCAGCGGGCTGGAGTTCGTGACGATCTACCTCGGGCCGACGCTGGTCTTCATGGGCTGGTGGTTCTTCCTGCGCAAGATGGTGCGCATCGGCCAACTGCACCGCATCACCTCGATCGCGGACATGATCTCGTCGCGCTACGGCAAGAGCGCGTCGATCGCGGCGCTGGTGACGGTGATCGCGATCGCCGCATCGACGCCGTACATCGCGCTGCAGCTCAAGGCGCTGACCAACAGCTTCCAGGTCATCAGCAGCACCGGCCCGGATGCGCTGCAAGGCATCCCGGTGGGGCGGCCCAATTTCCAGCTCGCGTTCTGGATCGCGGCCGGCATGGCGGTGTTCACGATCCTGTTCGGCACGCGCAACATCGACGTGAACGAGCGGCACCACGGCGTGGTGGCCGCCATCGCCGTGGAGGCGGTGGTCAAGCTCGCCGCGCTGCTGACCGTGGGTCTGCTGGTGGTCGTGGGCATCGCGGGCGGGCCGGCGGAAATCTTCGCGCGCATGCCCCCGGACATGCTGCGCACCGACGAGGTGTTCGGCCCGCGCTGGATCACGCTCACCTTCCTGGCCGGCGCCGCCGTGATCTGCCTGCCGCGGCAGTTCCAGGTCACGGTGGTGGAAATCGGCGACGAGCGCCACCTGCGCACCGCGTCCTGGCTGTTCCCGGCCTACCTGTTGCTGGTCAGCCTGTTCATCCTGCCGATCGCGATCGCCGGGCTGACCTACCTGCCGGACGGGGCCAATCCCGACATGTTCGTGCTGACGCTGCCGATGTGGGCCAACCAGGATGCGATCGCGCTGTTCTCCTTCCTCGGTGGGTTTTCCTCCGCGACGTCGATGGTGATCGTCGCCTGCATTGCGCTGTCCACCATGGTGTCCAACCACATCGTGCTGCCGATTGCGCTGCGCATGCCCTGGATTTCGCTGGAGGCCAGCGGGCAGATGCGGCGCTTCCTGCTCGCGACGCGGCGCATCAGCATTTGCGTCATCCTGATGCTGGCGTTCCTCTACTTCCGCCTCTCCGGGCGGTTCGACGCGCTGGCCTCCATCGGGCTGGTCGCCTTCGCCGGGGCCGCCCAGTTGCTGCCCTGCCTGATCGGCGGCCTGTTCTGGCGCCAGGCCACCGCCAATGGCGCCCGCGCCGGCCTGATCGGAGGGACGGCGCTGTGGGCCTATACGCTGTTTCTTCCCAGCTTCAAGGGCGACCTGTTCCTGAGCGCGACCGACATCAGCCAGGGCCTGTGGGGCGAGCCCTTGCTGCGGCCCTATGCGCTTTTCGGGCTGGCTGGATTCGATCCCCTGGTGCATTCCATCTTCTGGAGCCTGTCGGTCAACACGCTGCTGTTCGTTGGCGTCTCGCTGATGCGCGACCCGCGGCCGCTGGAACACCTGCAAAGCACGCTCTTCGTCGACGTGTTCCGCCACCGCGGGCTGGACACCTCGCGCTTCGTGAGCCGCTCGGCGGCGGCCTTCGACCTGAACGTGCTGGCGCAGCGGCTGATCGGCGTGGACGAGGCGCGGCGTTTCTTCGCGCAGAGTGGCCAGGCCATCGACCTGCAGCCGCACCTCCCGATCGCGGGCGACGCGCTGATCACGGAATTCGAGCGCAAGCTCGCCGGCAACGTCGGCGCGGCCACGGCGCGCGCGATGGTCTCGCAAGTGGTCACCGGAGAGACCATCAGCCTGGGCGAGCTGGTGAAGATCGCGGACGAAACACAGCGCATGCGCGACTACAGCCACCGGCTGGAGGAGCAGTCGCGCCAGTTGGTCGCCTCCGCGCAGGAATTGCAGGCGGCCAACGCGCGCCTGAGGCAGCTGGACAGCCAGAAGGACGAGTTCCTCAGCCAGGTCAGCCATGAGGTCAGGACGCCCATGACCTCGATCCGTTCCTTCTCGGAGATCCTCCTGGACCAGCCAGACATCGGCCGGGCAAGGTCGCAGCGGTATCTGCACATCATCCACGACGAGAGCATGCGGCTGACGCGGCTGCTCGACGGCATTCTCGACCTCAGCGAGCTGGAGAAAGGCGATGCGGCCTGGACGCTGCGCCCCATCGATCCCCAGGTCGCGCTCGCGAGTGCGATCGACGTCTGCGAAGGGCTGGCCACGGCCGCGAGGGTGCGCCTGGCCCATGACGGCCATGCCGGGGCCATGCGCGTGATGGCCGATGCCGATCGGCTCAGCCAGGTGTTCATCAACCTGATCTCCAACGCGATCAAGTACAACACCAGCCCGCATCCCCAGGTTCGCGTCGTCAGCAGCGCGCGCGAGGGCCGCTACGAGGTGCTGATCGAGGACAACGGACCGGGCATCCGTCCCGAGGAGCGCGAGCGGGTCTTCCTGAAGTTCTCGCGCGGCTGGTCGCACACGCTGTCTTCCACGCAGGGCGCGGGGCTTGGCCTGGCGATCAGCTGGCAGATCATGCGCCGGCTGGGCGGCACGCTGACGCTGCTGGACACCAGCGGCCCGGGCGCCTCGTTCCGCGTGACGCTCGATGGCTGCGATCCGCCGCCGGCCTGACGCCGCGGGTTCAATGCTCGCGCAGCTTCGCCCGCAGCCGCGCGATCGACTGGCTGTGCAGCTGGCAGATGCGCGATTCGGTCACGCCGAGCACGGCGGCGATTTCCCTGAGGTTCATGTCGTGCTCGTAGTACATCGACATGATCTGCTGCTCGCGCTCGGGCAGGTTCTTGATCGCGCCCACCAGCGCCATGCGCATGCGCTGGTCCTGCAGCACGGCGGACGGGTCGGCCTCGGTATCGCCCATGTGGCGATCGAGGAAGCCGTCGTCGTCGTCGCCGTGGCCGCTGATGTCTTCGAGGTACACCAGTTGCGTGCCGCGCACCTTGGCCAGCAGGTGCTGGTAGTCGGCCAGGCTCATGCCCAGCTCGGCCGCGATCTCGGACTCCATGGGCGCGCGGTGCAGCTTCTGCTGCAGGCGGTGCACGGCCTGCTCGATGTCCTTCTGGCTCTTGCGCGAGCCGCGCGACATCCAGTCGCCGTCGCGCAGTTCGTCGATCATGGCGCCGCGAATGCGCTGGCTCGCGAAGGTCTCGAACTGCACGCCCTGGGTGGGCTCGAAGCGGGCGATGGCTTCGGTCAGGCCGATCATGCCGACCTGGATCAGGTCGTCGAGCTCCACGCTGGCGGGGAGCTTGGCGATCATGTGATGGGCCAGGCGGCGCACCAGCGGGCTGTATTTGCGCAGCTGGTCGTCCCGGTTGAGCGTGCCTTTGGCGGTGTACATCGTGGTCAACTCCAGATCGTGTGGGCGGCCCCGTGATGCAGGGCGCCCATGGTGCCGATGGCGCCCATGGCGTCGAACGCGGGTGCGCGGCGCCGGCGCGAAATCGTGCTCACCGGCACCCGCTGAACCCAGGTGGCTTCGGGCCAGTGGTCCAGGGCCAGGCCGAGGTGGCGCTGCGCGCATTCGGTCACCGAGCTCACCACCTGTTCGAGCGGGACGCGGCGCGGCGCGTCGCCGCCGTGCAGTGGGAGCAGCACCGGCGACAGGCCGGCGCCGTGCAGCAGCTTGACCGCGCCGTAGGCATCGATGCTGGCCTGCGGCCGGTCCAGCACCGGCACCAGGGCGCGTCCGCTCAGGCCGCCGAGCAGGTTCGCCAGATCGAACGCGGGCGCGAACAGCAGCACCGTCACGCTGGAGGCGAACGGGGCGAACAGCCGGGAAAGCGCCGCGTCGGCGCCGCCGGCCTGCGCGGTGAGCCGCAAGGCATTGAGACCGAGCGCGCCGGGCATGACCAGCCATTCGCCGCCGTCGGCCGGGCGTTCCAGGCCCGAGATGGCGGGGTCCTGCAGCGCGCGCAGCAGGCCCAGCGGCGCGCCGTCGTGGCGTTGCGCGCTGGCCGACTCGGTGGCGGTGGCATCGACGATGACCAGCGGTTCGCCCTGCGCGGCGAGGCCCGCGGCGAGCTTGCAGAGCAGTTCGTAGGCCGCGGCGGGCTGCGCCGGACTGGCCAGCGGCAGCAGGCAGGGGCCGTGGCCGAGGGCGTCGCTGCGCAGGCCGGCGGCCTGGTCGAAGCCGATGTCAAACATGCGAGGCTCCCAGGTCGATGCCGCGGGTGGAGATTTGCGAGAAGTACAGGCCCAGGTCGGACGACAGCGGGTCGTAGGCCGACTTGGTCTGGCTGCCCATGGACATGCGCACCAGCGCGGCGGCGTCGGGGTTCTGCCAGTCCTCGGGCACGCGCTGGCCGTTGGCCACGCCGCGCAGCACCACCTGGTGGCGGATCAGCGCGTCGATGGCGGGGCCGAGCTTGACGGCTTCGTCCACCTTGGAGAGCACCACGCCGTGCAGCGAGCGGGCGTGGAACGAGGTGAGCACGTCGTCGAGCGTGTCGCCATGGGCGCCGGCGTTGAGCACCAGCACTTTCCTGACGTTGGGCACGTCGAGCATGTCGAGCATGTCCTGGATGCGCTGGTCGCGCTGGCCCAGGCCGGCGGTATCGACCACGACCAGGCGCTTGTTGGACAGCAGGCCGAGCAGGTCGCCCAGGGCAGCGCGGTCGTGCGCCAGGTGGGTGGCCACGCCCATGAGGCGGCCGTAGGCGCGCAGCTGTTCGTAGCCCGAGACGCGGTAGCTGTCGAGCGTGATCAGGCCGACGCTGCCGGCGCCGTGCTGCCTGACGCACTGGGCCGCGAGCTTGGCCGCGGTGGTGGTCTTGCCCACGCCGGTGGCGCCGATCAGGGAGATCACGCCGCCTTCGTCGCACAGGCCGGCGCCGGGTGCGGCCACCTTGAGGTTGCGGGTGATCACGTCCATGACCCAGCGCACCGCCTCGGCGGGCCTCGCATCGGCCGCGACGCGCTCGATCACGGCGCGCGCCATGGCCGGCGAATAGCCGGAGCGGATCAGCTTGAGCATGAGGTTGGACTGGATCGGGTGCTGCTTGGACGAACCCAGCCAGGCCAGGGTGTTGAAGCGCTCCTCGATCATGTCCTTGAGCGCGGAGAGTTCCACCGTCATGCGGCCGTCGCCACCGCCCAGGCCCGGGGGCGTGGAATCCTCCCACGCGCGGGGCGCGCCGTCGCGGGTGCGGATGGGCTGCGGCATCGGCCCGGCGGCGGCCCGCTCGGGCGCGTTGAAGCGCTGCACCGGCACCTCGATCGGTTCGGCGCGCGCGGGGATCGCGGGCTGGGCGCGCCGCGGCTGCTGGCGCGCGGGCTCGCTGGCGCGGACCGCGGCCGGCGCGGCCACGGGCGCCGGCACCTCGCCGGCGAGGGCCTCTCGGCGCTTGCGCAGCATGCGTTCGCGCACGTATTCCTGGAACGACAGCGTGCTCATGGCCAGCGCCTCGGTGTCGCTCTCCACCGAATCGGCCGGGGAGGCCTGGGCGGCGGCGCGCTCGGCCAGCGCCCGCGGGGCGATCGGCTGCTCGGGCTGCCGCGCGGCGGCGGCCAGGTCGCCCAGGCTTTCCTCGGCGGCGGCCATCACCTCGAAGCCGCCGTCGGTGCTGCGCGTGGAGAGAATCACCGCGCTGTCGCCCAGGGCGTGGCGCGCCTTGGCCATGGCTTCGCGGGAGGTGGCGGCGGTGAATCGCTGGATGTTCATGATGTCATTTCTCCAAGAATCGGGCCAATGCGGATCAGGTGGGTTTCAGGGATTTCGCTGTGCGCCAGCACCTGCAGGCGCGGCGCGGCGCGGCGCAGCAGGCGCGACATGGCGTTGCGGATGGCGTCGGGCACCAGCAGGCAGGCGGGCACGCCCTTTTCTTCCTGGTGGTTGGCGATGTCGGTGGCGGACTTGCTCAGCATCTCGGCCACGCCGGGGTCGAGCGCGCCGCCACCCTGGCCGGCCAGGGCCTGCATCAGCAGGCGTTCCAGGCCGGGTTCGATGGCGATCACCTCGAGCTCCTTCACCGGGCCGTAGATCTGCTGCACGATGGCCGGCGCCAGGGCCATGCGCACGCGGCGGGCCAGTTCGGCCGGGTCGGTGGTGTTGGGCGCGTGCTCGGCGATGGCCTCGATGATGGTGCGGATGTCGCGCACGTGCACCGACTCTTCCAGCAGCAACTGCAGCACTTTCTGGAAGGTGGCGACGGAAACCATCTTGGGCACGACTTCTTCGATCAGTTTCGGGGCCAGGCGGGTCACGTGTTCGACCAGGTCCTGGGTCTCCGTCCGGCTCAGCAATCTGGCGGCCTGGACTTGCATCAAGTGTGAAAGATGCGTGGCCAGAACGGTCTCGGAATCAACCACGGTAAAACCGGCCATCTGCGCGTTTTCCTTCTGCTTTTCCTCGATCCAGTGCGCCGGCAGGCCGAAGGCCGGGTCGGTGGTGGGCGTGCCGATGAGCGGGGTGCCGATGCCGCCGGGGTCGATGGCCAGGAACATGCCGGGAAACACCTCGCCCTCGCCCACCACCACGCCGCGCAGGGTGATGCGGTAGGCGCTGGGCTTGAGCTCCAGGTTGTCGCGCACGTGCACCGCCGGCGGCAGGAAGCCGACGTCCTGCGCGAATTTCTTGCGCACGCCCTTGATGCGGGTGAGCAGGTCGCCCTGGCGGTCCTTGTCGACCATGGCGATCAGGCGGTAGCCCAGCTCCAGGCCGAGCAGGTCCACCGGCTGCAGGTCGTCCCAGGTGGCCTCGCCGTCGCCCGCGGCGTCGGCGGGCGCCTGCGGCTCGGGCGCCGGCTGGTGCTCCTGCTTCCAGCGCAGCCAGCCGATGCCGCCGGCGATGGCCGAGAAGGTGAGGAACACCGTGTGCGGCATGCCCGGCACGACGCCCAGCATGAACAGCACGGCGGCCACGATGCCCATGACCTTGGGCGAGAGGAACATCTGCTCCATCACCTGCGCGCCAAGGTCTTCTTCCTTGCCCACGCGCGACACCACCATGGCCGCGGCCACCGAGATCAGCAGCGAAGGGATCTGCGCCACCAGCGCGTCGCCCACGGCCAGCAGCACGTAGTTGTCGGCCGCCTGGCCGACCGAGAGGCCGTGCTGCAGCACGCCGATGGCGAAGCCGCCGATGAGGGTGACGAGCAGGATCAGGATGCCGGCGATGGCGTCGCCGCGCACGAACTTGGCCGCGCCGTCCATGGAGCCGAAGAACTCGGCCTCGTTGCCCACCTCGGCGCGGCGGCGCTTGGCTTCCTTCTCGTCGATCAGGCCGGCGCCCAGGTCGGCGTCGATCGCCATCTGCTTGCCGGGCATGGCGTCCAGCGTGAAGCGCGCGGACACCTCGGCGATGCGCTCCGAACCCTTGGTGATCACCACGAAGTTGATCACCACCAGGATCACGAACACCACGAAGCCGACGGCGAAGTTGCCGCCGATCAGGAAATGGCCGAAGGACTCGATCACCGCGCCGGCCGCGCCCGGGCCGGTGTGGCCTTCGAGCAGCACCACGCGGGTGGATGCCACGTTGAGCGAGAGGCGCAGCAGCGTGGTGATCAGAAGCACGCTGGGAAACACCGAGAAATCCAGCGGGCTGCGCATGTAGGCCGCCACCATCATCACCACCAGCGCCAGCGAGATGTTCAGGGTGAAGAAGGTGTCGAGCAGCCAGGGCGGCAGCGGCAGCACCATCATGGACATCACGGTGATGACGAGCATGGGCGCGGCCAGGCCGCCCGCCCAGGCGGCGTTGCGCTTGAGCCATTGCCGCAGCGGTAGCAGGGCGTTCATCGGGTTTCCTCCGTGCGTGGGACGGCCACGGCCTTGTGATGGGGATCGAGTTCGGGCGGCACCTGCGGCACGGGCACTTCACCGGGCATGGCGCCCTCGCCCTTCATGGCGGCCTTGAGCTGGTACACGTAGGCCAGCACCTGCGCCACGGCGGTGTACAGCGCCGAGGGAATCTCGTCGTCGATCTCGGCGTGCGCGTACAGCGCGCGCGCCAGCATCGGCGCCTGCAGCACCGGTACCTTGTGGGCCTGGGCCACCTCGCGAATCTTCATGGCCAGCAGGTCGGCGCCCTTGGCCACCACGCGCGGCGCGGCCATGGTGGCGTCGTCGTACTTGATGGCCACGGCGTAGTGGGTGGGGTTCATCACCACCAGGTCGGCCGCGGGCACCGCGCCGATGCTGTTGCGCTGCGCGAGCTGGCGCTGGCGCGCGCGGCGCTGGCCCTTCACGTGCGGGTCGCCTTCGCTTTCCTTGTGCTCGCGCTTGACCTCCTGGTGCGACATGCGCAGCCGGTGCCCGTGCAGGAATTTCTGCACCGGCACGTCGATCACCGCCACCAGCAGGATCACGGTGAGCAGCAGCCCCACCCCCAGGAACATCCAGCTGCCCAGCTGTCCCAGCGCGCTCTCCAGCGGGCGCATCAGCAGCGTGCCGAAGGCCTCCACGTGCGCGGCGATGAACCGCCAGGCCACCAGGCCGATGAGCACGGTGATGGCGGTGAGCTTGAAGGTCTCCACCAGTTGCTGCCGGGAGAACAGGCGCTTGAGGCCGGCCAGCGGGCTCAGGCGGGCGATGTCGGGGGTGATGGGCTTGGTGCTGAGGGCCCAGCTGCCCGCGGCCACGGTGGTGAAGACGGCCAGGCCCAGCACCATGAGGCCCAGCGGCAGATAGAGGACCAGGCCGTCGGTGAAGGCACCGATCAGGCGCTCCTCCACCCCCTTCTGGTGCTGCAGGCTTTCATGGTCGAAGCGCAGCTGCTTCTGCAGCGCGACACGAAGCCGCTCGAAGCCCAGCGGCGCCAGCATCATCAGCACCGCCGCGCCGCCGCCGAGCACCGCCAGGTTCGACAAGTCCTTGGAGCGCGCGACCTGCCCGTCGCCGCGCGCCTTCTTCAGGCGCTGCGGCGTCGCGGGGAGGTTCTTGTCCTGACTGGAAGATTCCATGGCTCTGGCTCATCGGATGGATGAGCCAGATTGTGGAAGCCGGGTCGGAAAACTAAAGGGGAATAAGGCGGTGCTCGACCGTGCTTTTCGTCGAGCAAGCCAACGTAAACCGGAGCGCGATCCGCACCGCATGAAGCAACGCGAGGTCCAGGGGCACCGAAGGTCCGGCTCTGCCGGCCCGAGGGTGCCGTCCCCACTCCAAGCGCCGAAGGCGCGCAAGGGAGGGGGGAAGCCGCGCAGCGGCGCAGGGGGGAGTCAGAACCCCAGGCTCGCGAGCAGGTCGTCCACCTGCGCCTGGTCGCTCACCACGTCGGTGCGGCCTTCGGGGTTGACCACCGGGCCGGCCAGCTCGTAGGCCTGGTCCTGTCCGGGCTGGCCCGAGGGGGCCGACTGCAGCAGCAGGCCCAGCAGCTGCTCCTCGATGGTGCTGGCCAGTTGCACCACGCGGGCGATGACCTGGCCGGTGAGGTCGTGGAAGTCCTGCGCCATCATGATGTCGGTCAGGCGCGCGTCGGTCTGCTCGCTGATGCGCACCACGTCTTTCGACCATTCCATCAGCTCGGGCATGGCCTTGGCCAGCGCCGGCACGCGGCCGATGGTGTCGGTCAGCTGGCGACCGCGCTCGGCCAGTTCGGCCTGCTCGTTCTTGCCGAGTTCGACGTGGTTGAGCACCTTCTCCGCCGCCTCGCCGGTGAGGCGGGCGATGTAGGACAGGCGGCTCTGCGCGTCGGGGAGCTGGTCCACCGAGCCCTTGAGCTTGTCGGTGTAGCCCAGCTCCTTCAGTGCATCGTGCAGTTGCCGGGTGATGGAGCCCAGTTGCTGGAACATCTCGTTGTTGCCGTTCGGGGCGGGGTGCGCTTGCTGCATGGTGAGGCTCCCCGTTACAGGCCGAGTTTCTTGAAGATGTTGGCCAGCTTCTCTTCCAGCGTGGCCTTGGTGAACGGCTTGACGATGTAGCCCGCCGCCCCGCCCTGCGCGGCCATCACGATGTCTTCCTTGCGCGCCTCGGCCGTGACCATGAGCACCG
>CAZFOT010000059.1:10496-15986 GCA_964520365.1 uncultured Hydrogenophaga sp. | reverse complement strand
GAAACCCTGGTCGGGCAGGCCGAAATGCATGTTGGTGACACCGGCGCCGGTGATGTAGAGGGCCTCGAAGCCCAGGTCTTCGACGACCTTGGCCGACAGCGCGTTGAACGCGCCCGGCACCAGCACGCCACGGCGGGCCTCGGCGAGCGCCCGCAATTGTTTTCGGGTGCTCATGGTCAGATCACGTACAGGTCGACGTAGGCGTGCACGGGCATGGCCTCCAGCGCCTGCTGGTCCAGCGATGCGGCCAGGATCGCGTCCTGCTGCTTCTTCGGGAAGCGGCGCGCGAGGTTGGTGCGGAACTTGGCCTCGAGCAGCGGAATGCCGTCGGCGCGGCGGCGGCGGTGGCCGATGGGGTACTCGACCACCACCTCGGGCAGCGTGCTGCCGTCGTTGAACTTCACCGTGAGCGCGTTGGCGATGCTGCGCTTCTCGGGGTCGTGGTAGTCCCGCGTGAATTGCGGATCCTCCACGCAATGGATCTTCGCGCGCAGCGCGTCGATGCGCGGATCGGCGGCCACCGCGTCCTCGTAGTCGGCGGCGGTGAGGCGGCCGAAGATCAGCGGCACGGCCACCATGTACTGGATGCAGTGATCGCGGTCGGCCTCGTTGTTGAGCGGGCCCTGCTTGTCGATGATGCGGATGCAAGCCTCGTGCGTGCGGATGGTGACTTCGGCGATGTCCTCCACCACCCTGCCGGCGTTCTTCAGCGCCGCGTGCAGGGCCATCGCAGCCTCCACGCCGGTCTGGCTGTGGAACTCGGCGGGGAAGCTGATCTTGAACAGCACGTTCTCCGCCACGTAGCTGCCGTAGGGGCGCTGGAACTTGAAGGCATTGCCCTTGAACAGCACGTCGTAGAAACCCCAGGTCTTCGCGGTGAGTGCCGAGGGGTAGCCCATCTCGCCGGTCTGCGCGATCAGCGCCAGGCGCACGGCGCGGCTGGTGGCGTCGCCCGCGGCCCAGCTCTTGCGGCTGCCGGCGTTGGGCGCGTGGCGGTAGGTGCGCAGGCTCTGGCCATCGACCCAGGCCAGCGAGACGGCGGCCAGCGTTTCGTCGCGCGTGAGGCCCAGCAGTTGCGAGACCACGGCGGTGGAGGCCACCTTGACCAGCAGCACGTGGTCCAGGCCCACCTTGTTGAACGCGTTCTCCAGCGCGATCACGCCCTGGATCTCGTGCGCCTTGACGATGGCGGTGAGCACGTCCTTCATGGTCAGCGGCGGTTTGCCCGCGGCCACGGCGTTGCGGCTGACCCAGTCGGCCACGGCCAGGATGCCGCCCAGGTTGTCGCTCGGGTGGCCCCATTCGGCCGCGAGCCAGGTGTCGTTGAAATCGAGCCAGCGGATCAGCGCGCCGATGTTGAACGCGGCCTGCACCGGGTCAAGCTGGAACTGCGTGCCCGGCACCCTGGCACCGTGCGGCACCACGGTGCCCTTGACCACCGGACCGAGCAGCTTGCAGGCGGCCGGGTATTCGAGTGCTTCCAGGCCGCAGCCCAGGGTGTCGATCAGGATGTGGCGCGCCGTGGTGCGGGCGAGCTCCGACTTCACTTCGTATTGAAGAACGTAGTCGACGATGTCGACGATGACGGCATCCCACTCGGGGCGGACGTTGCTGATGTGTGCGGACATGGTGTTTTTTGTGGCGGTGGAAAGGAAAGGGGAATGCTCGCGTGGTGCCGAACATCCGGGGAACACCGCGGAACCGGCTTTGCCGGGCCGCTGGTGTTGCCCCCTTGAGGGGGTGACGCCGCAGGCGGCGCGGGGGTGGATGGAGTCAGGCGCGGTCGGCCAATGCCACGAAGGCCAGGTCTTCGGGGCCGGTGTAATTCGCGCTCGGGCGGATGATCTTGTTGTCGATGCGCTGCTCGACGATGTGGGCGGCCCAGCCGCTGGTGCGCGCGATCACGAACAGCGGCGTGAACATGGCGGTGGGCACGCCCAGCATGTGGTAACTCACGGCACTGAACCAGTCGAGGTTGGGGAACATCTTCTTGATGTCCCACATCACGGTTTCCAGTCGCTCGGCGATGTCGAACATCTTGGTCGAGCCGGCCTCGACCGAGAGCGACTTCGCCACGCCCTTGATCACCACGTTGCGCGGATCGCTCACGGTGTAGACCGGGTGGCCGAAGCCGATCACGACCTCCTTCGCTTCCACGCGGCGTCGGATGTCGGCCTCTGCCTCGTCGGGCGAGTCGTAGCGCTTCTGGATCTCGAACGCCACCTCGTTGGCGCCGCCGTGCTTGGGGCCGCGCAGCGCGCCGATGGCGCCGGCGACGGCCGAGTACACGTCGCTGCCGGTGCCGGCGATCACGCGCGCGGTGAAGGTCGAGGCGTTGAACTCGTGCTCGGCGTACAGGTTGAGCGAGGTGTGCATGGCGCGCTCCCAGCTCTCGGAGGGCTTGCGGCCATGCAGCAGGTGCAGGAAATGCGCGCCAATGGAGTCGTCGTCGGTCTCGACCTCGATGCGCTTGCCCTGCGTGGACCAGTGGTACCAGTACAGCAGCATGGAGCCCAGCGAGGCCATCAGGCGATCGGCGATGTCGCGTGCGCCGGGCAGGTTGTGGTCGTCCTTCTCGGGCAGCATGCAGCCCAGCGTCGAAACGCCGGTGCGCATCACGTCCATGGGGTGCGCGCCAGCGGGCAACTGCTCCAGCGCCTCCTTCACGTTCGCGGGCAGGCCACGCATGGCCCTGAGCCTGTTCTTGTAGGCGCGCAGTTCGGCGCGGTTGGGCAGCTTGCCGTGCACCAGCAGGTGCGCCACCTCCTCGAACTCGCAGATCTCGGCGATATCCAGGATGTCGTAGCCGCGGTAGTGCAGGTCGTTGCCGGTGCGGCCCACGGTGCACAGCGCGGTGTTGCCGGCGGTCACGCCTGACAGCGCCACGGACTTCTTGGGCTTGAAGCCTGCGGGCGCAGAGTCGGTCACGGTATTCATTGGAAAACCTCCGTGCTGCGCACTTCGGTGCGAACTTGCTTGGGGCGGCCCTGCGCTGCGTTCATGCTGTTTCCTTGTTCAGATAGGAACGGTCAATGGGAACGGGGCGTCCGGCGGTGTCCACGGCCACCATCTCGAACACACCCTTGAGGACTTCTTCCTGCGGCGCCCCGAGCGTCTCCGCCAGGCCCGTCACGCAAACCGTCAACGAGCTGCGGCCCACCCGGCTGACCCAGGCCCGCAGCGTGAGCACATGGCCGACCGGGATCGGCGACAGGAATTCGATGCCGGTCACGCCGGCCATCACCACGTCGCGCTGCGCCAGGCTGCGTCCGGCCAGGAAAGCGGCCTTGGCCATGAACTGCAGCCCATGGCCGGCGAACAGCGTGCCGTAGTGGTTGGCCTGCTCGGGAAAGACGATGTCTTTGAGCTCGACGGTGCCGCAAGGTGTTGTCATGGCTTCGCAATTTACGCACAATCGGGGGATTGATAAAGGACTGAAAGGGCGAAATCTTGCAAACGAAAAGCTGTGGATTTGCAAATATTGCGAATTTCCTGGTCGCCCGGACGCATCTATGAAGAAGACTTTCATGGGCGTGCGCCTGCGCAAGCTGCGCGCGGAGCGCGGCATGTCGCAGATCGCGATGGCCCAGGCGCTGGGGCTGTCCGCGAGCTACCTGAACCAGCTGGAGCAGAACCAGCGGCCGCTCACCGTCGGCGTGCTGCTCAAGATCAGCCGGACCCTCGGGGTGGACGTGCAGCAGTTCTCCGAGGACGAGGAGGCGCGCCTGGTGGCCGGCATGCAGGAGGCGCTGGCGGACAACCCCGGCGGCGAGGCGGTCGCCCTGGCCGAGCTGCGCGAGATCGCCTCGCAGATGCCCGCGGTGGGCCGGGCGCTGCTGGCCCTGCACCGCCGCAACATGGACGCGGCGCAACGCCTGGAAGCCATCGCGCTGCAACTGGGCGATGGCCGCGCCAACTTCTCGCCGCTGCCGCCGATGGCCTTCGAGCGGGTGCGCGACTTCTTCTTCACCCACCAGAACCACTTCGACGCGGTGGACCGCACGGCCGAGTCGCTGGCGGCCGAAGCCGGCGCCCATGGCGGCCCGCTGACCGACTGGCTGACCCAGCGGCTGATCCTGCGGCATGGCGTGCGCACGGTGCCCTCGCACGACGACATGGACACGAGCCAGCGCAGCTACGACCCGGGCAGCAAGGTGCTGCGCCTGTCCCCGTCGCTCGAGAACGGCCAGCTCGCGTTCCAGCTGGGCACCCAGCTCGCGCTGCTGGAGCATTCCCCGCTGCTGGACGCCCTGGTCGACACACCGGAGTTCCAGCAGAACCCCCAGGCGCGCACGCTGGCGCGCATCGGTCTCGCGAACTATTTCGCGGGCGCCCTGCTGCTGCCCTACGATGCCTTTCTGAAAACAGCGGAGACCTTGCGCTACGACATCGACCGCCTGTCGCGCCGCTTCGGCGTGGGCTTCGAAACCATCTGCCACCGCCTGAGCTCGCTGCAGCGGCCGGGCTCGCCGGGCGTGCCGTTCTTCTTCATCCGCGTGGACCGCGCCGGCAACATCTCCAAGCGGCAGTCGGCCACCCACTTCCACTTCTCCAAGACGGGCGGCACCTGTCCGCTGTGGAACGTCTACGAGGCCTTCTCCCAGCCGGGCAAGATCCTGCCGCAGCTCGCGCGCATGCCCGATGGCCGCACCTACCTGTGGATCGCGCGCACCGTCTCGGCGGGCCAGGGCGGCTACGGCGCGCCGGGCAAGACCTTCTCGGTCGCGCTGGGCTGCGACATCCGCCATGCGCCGCGGCTGATCTATTCGCGCGGGATGGATCTGGACGACCCCGAGATCGCCACGCCGATCGGCATGGGCTGCAAGGTCTGCGAGCGCACGGGCTGCCCGCAGCGGGCCTTCCCGTTCGTGGGCCGCCCGCTCGATGTCAGCGAGAACGAGAGCCGGTTCGCGCCCTACCCGGCGGGAACCCCGTCATCGCCCTGATTCATCCATCCGGGTGATCGCTTGCGCCATGACAAGACACGGAGGTTGACGCCGAGTTCGTATATGCTTTTGGCGGCACGCCACATCCGGGCGACATACACGAACGAGGAATACATCATGGGTCTCATCCAGGCAGCGGTTGGTTCTATCGGCGGGACGCTGGCCGATCAGTGGAAGGATTTCTACACGGTGCCGGATGGCCTTGCGCCCACGGCGGCGCTGTTCGCCGCCACGCCACGCGGCACCAACGCCGGGCGCGGCTCGAACACCAGGGCGTCCTCGAACATCATCACCAACGGCTCCAGGATCGTGGTGCCCGAGGGCTACGGCCTGCTGCTGTTCCAGGACGGCGCCATCACCGGCTTCGCGGCCGAGCCGGGCGGCTACGAGTGGAACTCGAACGACCTCAATTCCCAGTCGATCTTCTCCGGCGGCGGCTTCGTCGATGCGCTCGTCAAGCAGAGCTGGGAGCGCTTCAAGTTCGGCGGCCAGCCGGGTTCGCAACAGGCCGCGTTCTTCGTGTCGCTGAAGGAATTGCCGGACA
>CAZFOT010000059.1:0-10486 GCA_964520365.1 uncultured Hydrogenophaga sp. | reverse complement strand
TGCCGGACAACCGCTTCGGCACGCAGTCCGAGATCTACTGGGACGACGGCTACCTGAACGCGCAGGTGGGCGCCATCACGCGCGGCAGCTACACGCTCAGGATCGTGGATCCCATCCTGTTCGTGAAGAACTTCGTTCCGGCCGTATACCTGCAGCCCGGCCAGGTGTTCGATTTCACCGACCTCGACAACGCGGCGGCCAGCCAGTTGTTCCACGAAGTGGTGGGCTCGCTCGCGCCGGCCTTCAGCCTCTACACGAACGACCCGGCCAAGGGCAATCGCATCACCAGGATCCAGCAGGACTCGGTGGGCTTTGCCAAGAGCCTGTCGGATGCGGTCGAAAACGCCTACCAGTGGCGGTCCGACCGCGGCCTGGCCATCGCCAAGACCGCCATCGTCTCGATCGAGTACGACGCCAACACCCGGGAACTGCTCAACACCGTGCAGCGCGCCGACGCGCTGGCGGGTGCGCGCGGCAACGCCAACCTGCAAGCCTCGGTGGCGGCGGGCATCCAGTCCGCCGGGCAGAACGCCGGGGTGGGCGGCATCATGGGCATGGGCATCGCGACAGGGAGCATGGGCGGGCTGGCCGGCTTGCAGCAGCCCGTGGCCGCGCCAGCCGCTCCTGCCGCCGCTGCCGCGCCCGAAGCCGACGACACGGTCGCCAGGCTCACCAAGGCCAAGCAACTGCTTGACGCCGGCCTCATCACGCAGGCCGACTACGACGCGCTCAAGGCCAAGGCACTCGGACTGTGACCGCGCCGCCCCTGCCGACCGGGCCGGGCTCGCCGCAGGACGTGCCGCCCGCGCCGGGCCAGTTCCCTATCGACCCGGTCACGCTGCCCGAGCCGATCAGCGACGAGCTGCTCGCGCCCGATCCAGCCGCCATCGACACGGCATCCAGGGAACTGCGCGACGGCCTCAACCACTGCCCCAAGTGCGGCGCCACCGAAATCCGCCAGCGCGCCGGCACCGACCAGCTGATCTGCCTGTTCTGCCGCCACCAATGGACGGCGGCGCGCGTGGAAGAAGAGTTCGGCCTGGGCGAGGGCATTGGCGAGCTCAAGGGCACGCAGATCGCCTCCGGCGCCAAGGACATCGGCGCCGACGCGGCCAGCCTGCGCACCTTCAAATGCACCGGCTGCGGCGCCGAGGTGGTGGTCAACACCGACACCGCCATGACCGCGCGCTGCCACTGGTGCCGCCACGTGCTGGGCGTCAACGAGCAGATCGACAACGGCGCGGTGCCCGACGCGGTGCTGCCCTTCCACATCAAGAAGGACGACGCGGTGGCGCGCATCCGCCAGTTCGTGGGCAAGCGCAGGATGTTCGCGCTCAAGGCGTTCAAGGAAGAGTTCACGCCCGAAAACGTGCTGGGCGTCTACCTGCCCTACATGGTGGTGGACGCCAACGCCCGCGCCGACGTGAGCGGCTTCGGCGAGATCGAGACGCGCCGCTACACGCGCGGCGAAGGCAAGGACGAGAAGACCTACTACGACGCGGACGTGTACCGGTTGCAGCGGCACGTGGATTTCACGGTGGACGACCTGACGCTGGAATCCAGCGCCAAGCGCGGCAACCTCGATACGAAGACCAACACCCACAACGTCATCAACACCATCCTGCCCTTCGACACCAAGAACGCGGTGAAGTGGAACGCCTCCTACCTTGTGGGCTACACCTCGGAAAAGCGCGACCTCGACGTGGAGCACCTGCACCCGCGCCTGGAAGACCAGTTGCTCTCCATTGCGCGCGCGCAGGTGCAGTCGTCGGTGCGCCGCTATGGCCGGGGCGTGCGCTGGGAGCAGGAGCGCCTGGACGTGCACGGCACGCGCTGGGTGGCGATGTACCTGCCGGTGTGGCTCTACGCCTACCACCAGCCGGGCCCCGGCGGCGGCATGCGGCACTACATCGCGGTGAACGGCCGCACCGGCGAAACCATGGGCAGCGTGCCGGTGCAACAGTGGAAGCTGATCCTCGCCGCGCTCACCGTGGGCACGTTCGTCGAAGGGCTGGCACTCTGGTTCATAGGGGGGTGACCATGGATGACGACAGCATTCTCGCGCTGCTGGCCCTCGGCCCGGCGAGCGCCGTGGGGTTCTACTGGATGTTGTACCGCCACTACCGCAACACCGACAAATCGCACGGCTTCGAGCACGAAACCCATGTCGTTGCCCAGCCGGTCACGGGTGCCGACGCGGATGTGAAGGTGAACGAAGTGCGAGGCACGCAAGAGACGGGGATCCGCGGCAACAACGTGGGCGACTACCGCAGGCGCGTGAAACGCGTGTAGCGCGGCCAATGTCCCGTCCTGCGGGGTTGTTCACCCGGGGGCCCCGAAGGCCCATCGGTATCAAACGGCGGCGCGCAGGGTCCTCGCCGCCTCCACCATGTTGGCCAGCGCGGGAATCACCTCGGTCCACTGACGGGTCTTGAGACCGCAGTCCGGATTGACCCACAGCCGCTCGGCCGGAATGCGCTCGGCCGCCTTCTTCATCAGTTGCACGATGTGCGCCTGCGTCGGGATGTTGGGCGAGTGGATGTCGTAGACGCCGGGACCGATCTGATTCGGGTACCTGAAGTGATCGAAGGCATCGAGCAGCTCCATGTCCGAGCGCGAGGTCTCGATAGTGATCACGTCGGCGTCCATGTCGGCGATCGAGGCGATGATGTCGTTGAACTCCGAATAGCACATGTGGGTGTGGATCTGGGTCTCGTCGCGCACGCCGTTGGCGGTGATGCGGAAGGACTCGACCGCCCAGCCCAGATACGCCTGCCACCGCGACTTGCGCAGCGGCAGGCCTTCGCGCAGCGCGGCCTCGTCGATCTGGATCACGCGCACGCCGGCCTTCTCCAGGTCCAGCACCTCCTCGCGGATCGCCAGCGCAAGCTGCTTGCAGGACACCGAACGCGGCTGGTCGTCGCGCACGAAGGACCAGTTCAGGATCGTGACCGGACCGGTCAGCATGCCCTTCATGGGTTTCTCCGTGAGCGACTGTGCGTAGCTGATCCATTCCACCGTCATGGCCTTCGGGCGGGTGATGTCGCCGAACAGGATCGGCGGCTTCACGCAGCGCGAGCCGTAGGACTGCACCCAGCCGAACTGGCTGAAGGCGTAGCCTTCGAGCTGCTCGCCGAAGTACTCGACCATGTCGTTGCGCTCGGCCTCGCCGTGCACCAGCACGTCCAGGCCCAGCGCTTCCTGCTCGCGCACGCTGCGCTCGATTTCGGTCTTCATCGCGGCCCGGTAGCCGGCCTCGTCGAGACGGCCGGCCTTGAACGCGCTGCGGGCGTGGCGGATTTCGGCCGTCTGGGGGAAGGAGCCGATGGTCGTCGTCGGGTAGGCCGGCAGCTTCAGCAGCGCGGCCTGCTTGGGCGCGCGCCGGGCATAGGGGTTCTCGCGCAGGCCCAGATGGGTGCCGATCTTCGCGACGGCGGCCTGCACCGCGGGGTTGTTCACCCGGGGCGATGCGCGGCGCGCCGCGAGCGCGGCCCGGTTCTCGGCCAGGGCCTCCTTCGCGGCCTCGCGGCCCTGGCGCAGCGCCGTGGCCAGCACCTTCAGCTCGTCCAGCTTCTGCAGCGCAAACGCCAGCCAGGACCTGACCTCGGCATCCAGCTTCTGTTCGCTCTCCAGATCCACCGGCACGTGCAGCAGCGAGCACGAGGGCGCGATCCACAGGCGCTCGCCCAGGCGCTCGGCCAGCGGCTCCAGCCAGTCGAGCGTGGCGTCGAGATCGGTCCTCCAGATGTTGCGGCCGTTGATCACGCCCAGCGACAGCACCTTGTGGGCGGGCAGCAGGTTGATCAGCGGCAGGACGCCATCGCGGTCGTTGATCGCATCGATGTGCAGGCCGGCCACCGGCAGGTTGGCCGCGAGGTAGGCGTTCTCCTGCAGCGGGCCGAAGTACGTGGCCAGCAGCAGCTTGACCTTGGCCGCCTTGAGCTGGTGGTAGGCGGTGTTGAAGGCGTGCTGCCAGTCGGCATCGAGTTCGGTCACTAGGATCGGCTCGTCGATCTGCACCCATTCCACGCCCTGCCCGGCCAGCGTGTCCAGCAGTTGCGCGTAGACCGGCAGCAGGCGCTCCAGCAGGGCCAGCTTGCTGGAATCGTCCTTGGCCTTGCCGATGGCCAGGTAGGTCACGGGGCCGATGATCACCGGCTTGGTCTTCACACCCTGGGCCCTGGCTTCGGCGAGTTGCTCCAGCAGCCTCGATGCATCGAGCTTGAATTCGGTGGACACGGTGAACTCCGGGACGATGTAGTGGTAGTTGGTGTCGAACCACTTGGTCATCTCGCCGGCGGCCACGCCGCCGCCGCAGCAGGCGGCGTGGTCTTCGGCGGACTGGGCCGAACGACCGCGCGCGACACGGAAATAGTTGTCCAGCGCATCGCCGTGGAAACCACGCACGCGCTCGGGCAGGTTGCCCAGCGTGAAGCTCATGTCCAGCACCTGGTCGTAGAACGCGAAATCGCCCACGGGCACCAGGTCGAGGCCGGCCTGGTGGTCCCAATGGCGCTGGCGCAACTGCGCGCCCAGGGCCAGGAGGGCTTCGCGCGAGGATTCGCCCCTCCAGTAGGACTCCAGCGCGAACTTCAGTTCGCGCCTGGCGCCGATGCGGGGAAAGCCGAGGTTGTGGATGGTGGTCATGGGGCGCGCCCGAAGGCGGACAAACGAAGAAGCGCCGTATCGTAGGGATGGCAGAGCATGAAGTAAAATGGTCTTATCTCACGTATTCATGAATTTCATTCATCATCATGCTGGAGCGCATCCACCTGGCCGTCGTGCAGGAAGTCGAGAAGCAGGGTTCGCTGACCGCGGCCGCCGCTGTCCTGCACGTCACGCAGTCGGCGCTGAGCCACAGCATGAAGAAGCTGGAGCAGCAGCTCGGCACCGACATCTGGCTGCGCGAAGGCAGGAGCCTGCGCCTGACGCAGGCGGGCCAGTACCTGCTCGCGGTGGCCAACCGGGTGCTGCCGCAGATGGACCTGGCCGAGGAGCGGCTGCGCCAGTTCGCGCAGGGCGAGCGCGGCACGCTGCGCATCGGCATGGAGTGCCATCCCTGCTACCAGTGGCTGCTGAAGGTGGTCTCGCCCTACCTGGCGGCCTGGCCCGATGTCGACGTGGACGTGAAGCAGAAATTCCAGTTCGGCGGGATCGGCGCTCTCTTCGGCTACGAGATCGACCTGCTGGTCACGCCCGATCCGCTGTTCAAGCCGGGCCTGAAGTTCGAGCCCGTGTTCGACTACGAGCAGGTGCTGGTGGTCGCGCGCGGCCACCCGCTGGCCACGGCTGGTTATGCCAAGCCGCAGCAGCTGACGCGGGAGGTCTTGATCACCTATCCCGTCGAGACGGACCGGCTCGACGTCTACAACCAGTTCCTGATGCCCGCGGGTGTTTCACCCAGGCGCCACAAGACCATCGAGACGACCGACATCATGCTGCAGATGGTCGCCAGCGGCCGGGGCGTGGCCGCCCTGCCCCGCTGGCTGGTCGAGGAATACGCCGACAAGGTCGATGTCGTGCCTGTGCGCCTGGGACCGCACGGCATCGCCAAGCGGATCTTCCTGGGTGCTCGCGAATCGGACACGGCCATCGACTACCTCAAGGCCTTCGTCGAACTCGCGCGCCATTCTGCCGCCCCGCTTGTGTAGTCGTCCTCATGTGAAGGTTTCTTGCACGCGGTGAATGTCGCCGGGCACCTCACCGCTTTGGCGGTGCCTCGACGCCCGTGGCCGACAGGACGGCGGGCGAAAGACGGGCGCCCCGGATCGGAATCGCCGACACGGCCGCGTCCAGCGCCTTCAACTCGGCATCGCTGAAGGAAACCGAGGCGGCGGCGACGTTCTCCTCCAGATGGGCCGGGTTCGTGGTGCCCGGAATAGGCACGATCCAGGGCTTCTGGGCCGTCAGCCAGGCCAGCGAAAGCTGGGCCGGCGTGACGTTCTTGCGGACTGCCCAGGTCTTGACCAGATCCGCGAGCGCCATGTTGGCCGGCAACGCATCGGGGGCGAAGCGCGGAACGCTCGCGCGGAAGTCCCGCTGCTCGAAGCGGCTGGAGGCGCTGACGTTGCCGGCCAGGAAACCCATGCCCAGCGGGCTCCAGGGCACGAAGCCGATGCCCAGTTCCTCGCACAGCGGCAGGACCTCGGCCTCGGGGCCGCGGTACAGCATCGAGTACTCGTTCTGGATCACGGCCACGGGGTGTTCCCGGTGCGCGCGGCGGACCGTCTGCAGCCCCGGCTCGGACAGGCCGTAGTGCAGCACCTTGCCTTGCCTGACCAGATCCTTGATCGTGCCGGCCACGTCCTCGATCGGCACATTCGGATCGACGCGGTGCTGGTACAGCAGATCGATGCGGTCGGTGCGCAGGCGCCGCAACTGCGCCTCGACGACTTGCCGCATGTGCTCGGGGCGGCTGTTCACACCGCCACGCCGCGCGCCCGTCGCGGGATCGACGTCGAAGCCGAACTTGGTGGATATGACGGCGCGATCGCGCAGGCTGCCCTGCAGCGCTTCGCCGAGCAGTTCCTCCGACATGAAGGGGCCATAGACCTCGGCGGTGTCGAACAGCGTGACACCCAGATCCACCGCGCGGCGAATGAGCGCGATGCCGCCTTGCCGGCTTGTGCTGCTGGCGTACAGGTCAACAACCCCTTGCGAGCCACCGGGATGCCACTGCACGCCCAGGCCGATGGGAAACACCTCGAACGGCCCCAGGCGCCGGTGGAAGGTAGCGGGTTTTTCTGCCGTGGCGCTGGGAGCGCCGGCGGTCTGGGCGCAGGCGGGCAACAGCCATGGGGCAGCGCCCAGCGTGGCGGCAGCGGCCAGCAGGCGGCGACGGTTCTGGTCGGCGAGATGTGTTTGCATGTCAGGCTCTTTCAGGTAAGGGTTTGTCAATTCAGCTTTTTGTCGGAGAGCGCGTCGCTCGCGCGTCTGGCGGCATCCGCGTCACCACGCTCGGCCAGTACCTGGGTCAACTGGCGCAGTTGCGAGGCCGTCAGGCCCACGCGCAGGCTGGCGCGCATGTGCGAGCGCAACTGCGCCTCCACGCCCGGCGTCGCAGCCAGCGCCCCGACGGTGGCCAGCTCGCGGCTTTGCCAGTCGAGGTTGTCGCGCTCGAAGATGTGGCCGAACAGGTGCGCCTGCAGGAACTGGTTGATGACCGGGGCGAAGTCGAACACCGGGCCCTGGACCGGCGCGCCAGAGATCCTGGTCTGGTTGGCCCTGCCCACTGCGACCAGTTCGTCGCCCATGGGCATGGCGCGGCTGGGCTCGCGTCCCGGTGCATCCTGGATGCCACGCTGCTGGCGCGCCTCCACCACTTTCAACAGTTCGCCGAGCGCGTTGAGGCTTTTGGGAAAGCCGACGTAGGCGTAGAGCTGCACCAGCACTTCCCGAGCCTCGCTGACCGTGAGGCCCGCGTCCAGCCCCTGGTTCAGAGCGGCGTTGAGCCTGGGCATGTCGCTCGCGGCCATGAAGGATGCGATCAGGGGAATCGCCTGCTGCCTGGCGGACAGCGTGTCAGAGGCTGGCTGGATGCCTGTCATGCCATGCGGCGCCGGGGTATCCGGGGTCTGTGCGGCGGCGAGGCCAGACAGGACGGCCAAGGCGAGCGCGAGCGCGACGGCGCCACGCTCAGCGGGCGTTGTATTGCTCATCGCTCACCCGTTCCTTCCAGTCCGCGCTCTTGCCGCCTTGCACGTAGGCAATGGCCAGGTGGCGCATGCCGTTGGTCTGTGCCGCGCCGTGCCAGTGCTTGACGCCGGCCTCGATCCAGACCACGTCGCCCGCCTTGATCTCGCGCCTGGGTTGGCCGTCCTCCTGCACCCAGCCCTTGCCGTCGGTGACGATGAGCAACTGGCCGACCGGGTGCGTGTGCCACGCGGTGCGCGCGCCGGGCGCGAAATCGACCATGCCCACGCTGCCGTGCTTTGCACTGTCGCCCGCCGACTTGATGTCCACCGCGACGTGACCGTTGAAGTTCTGTGCCGCACCCAAGATGGTGGGGGTCGTGCCCGCGGGGGTGATCTGGATGCCTTGGGCGTGCGCCGACGAGGCGCCCATCATCACGATCGACGTGCCCGCCGCGATGAGGCTCTTTCTCATGGGATTCCTTCCTGTGATCTGCACAGACCCCGCTTGCCGCACGGATATGCGGAGGGTCTGCGCCCGATCTGTCTTCAGTGAAGGGAATCGTAGAGGGTGGGACTGTTTTGATTAAGTCCCGAATCCCGCATTCGGTTTTGAGTTGAATTCAGCAATGCGAGCAGCCGGCGCCTGGATGCGGCCTACGAAGCCGAGCGGCGCTTCGGTTTCGCTGTCTTGTCAGACTTGCGCGACGGCTCCCGATGTCGCAGCGCCTCGACGATGACGGCCAGTGCCCCCGACGATTGCCGGCGGCTCGGATAGTAGAGGTGGTAGCCGGTATAGGACTGGCACCAATCGTCCAGCACGCGGACCAGCCGTCCTTCGGCGATGTGCTCCGCCACCGCGGCATCGGGCAGGAATGCCAGGCCTTGCCCGGCCAGCGCGGCGCGCACGATGGGCGAGATGCTGTTGTAGATCCACTGCCCGGTCACGCGCACCTTGACTTCGCGCTTGCCCTTGCGGAAATCCCAGACCATGAGCCCGCCATGGGTGGGCAGGCGCAGGTTGATGCAGTTGTGCTCGGCCAGGTCGTGGGGCTTCTTCGGCGCCGCTCTGCCCGCGAAGTAGGCGGGTGAGCCCACCACCGCGATCCGCATGTCCGGACTGATGCGCACGGCGATCATGTCCTTGGCAATCTCGTCGCCCAGGCGCACGCCCGCGTCATAGCGTTCGGAGACAATGTCCGTGCGGTTGTAGTCCACCGCCACCTCCACGGTGATGTCGGGATAGTCCGGGAGCACCCTGGACAGCTTGGGCCATATCAGGTAGGTGGCAGGGAACTCCGATGCGGTGATGCGGACCAGCCCCGATGGCTTCTTGCGCAATTCGCTCACCGCCGCCAGCTCGGCGTCGATGTCTTCGAAATGCGGCGCCACACTGGCCAGCAGCCGCTCGCCGGCTTCTGTCACCGATACGCTGCGCGTGGTCCGCGTCAGCAGGCGAACGTCCAGGCGTGTTTCGAGCGCGCGAATGGCATGGCTGAGCGCGGATGGCGACACGCCCATTTGCGCAGCCGCTCGCGTGAAACTGCCTTGCTGGGCCACCTGGATGAAAGCAAGCAGGTCGTTGTAGCTGTCGCGCGGCATGGCTGAATCCCATTTGTAAGTCTGCGTCGAAGCGGGTCCAGGAATACGCCGGCAAGCTGGCGCGGAAGCCCCCCGGGCAGGAGAAAGCGCCCTGGCGGGCGCCGGTCACACCTTCGAGAAATCCGGCTTGCGCCGCTCCATGAACGCGCCGAACGCCTCGCGCGCGGCGGGCTCGCCGAGCATGCGGCCGAAGCTCGCGCCCTCTTCGGCCATCACCGCCAGCACCTGCTGCGACTGGTTCTTCTTCATCAGGCGCTTGGTCTCGATCAGCGCGCTGATGGGCTTGGCCGCGAGCTTGCGCGCCACCGTCTGCGCATAGCCGGCAGCCTCGGTGGGCGGCAGCACGCGGTTGACCAGGCCGACTTCGAGCGCGGCCTCGGCCATGAAGGGCTCGCCCAGCAGCAGCGCCTCGGCCGCACGGTGGTACCCCAGCATCTGCGGCACCAGCAGGCTCGACGCCGCCTCGGGGCACAGGCCGAGGTTCACGAAGGGCATGGAGAACGCGGCGTTGTCGCCCGCATAGACCAGGTCGCAGTGGAACAGCAGGGTGGTGCCCACGCCCACGGCCGGGCCGCACACGGCGGCGACGAGCGGCTTGGGAAACTGCGCGATGCCGCGCAGGAAGCGGAACACCGGCGAGTCGGTGGTGGCGGGCGGGTTGTTGAGGAAGTCGGCGATGTCGTTGCCGGCGGAGAAGATGGTCTCGCTGCCCTGGAACACCACGCAGCGCACGGCGGCATCGTCCTGCGCGGCGGCCAGCGCATCGGCCAGCGCGCCGTACATGGCGGCGGTGATGGAGTTCTTCTTGTCCGGGCGGTTGAACGTGAGGGTGCAGACGCCGGCTTCGGTGTGGACGAGGATGTCGCTCATGGGATGGTGTCTCGGATAGTGCGGGGAAGGACCCGAAAATTACCACGAACGAGCGTGCTTTTCTGGTGCGCGCTCCCGGGGGCTGACCGGTGCGTGACAGCGTGTTTCAGACCCCGCTTTCGCCCCACCCGCCGCCTACACTTGCCGCTTCCGGGCGCCGAGGCCGCGCCGCTGTCCACAGGTGCCGTCCCATGCCGCTGCGACTCGCTTCCTTCCTCATCCATGGCCTGAGTGGCATGCTGGCCCTGCTGCTGGCCTGCGCACCCGCGCTGGCACAAGTCCCGGCCACCACCACGGCCAGCGAACGGCCCCGCATCGGCCTGGTGCTCTCCAGCGCCTGCAGCACGCCCACGTGCGCGAAGCCGCGCGCGCCGCCGCCGGAG
>CAZFOT010000058.1:0-16301 GCA_964520365.1 uncultured Hydrogenophaga sp. | reverse complement strand
CATCAGCAACTGGACCGAACTCGACGTGTGGCTCTACATCGCCCGCGAGAACATCGCCCTGCCTTCGATCTATTACACGCACCCCCGCGAGGTGGTGGACCGCCGCGGCCTGCTGGTGCCCGTGACCGGACTCACCCCGCCACGCGATGGCGAAACCGTGCAGGTGCGCGACGTGCGCTTCCGCACCGTCGGCGACATCACCTGCACCTGCCCGGTGGAGAGCCTGGCCGCCACCGCCGACGACATCGTCATCGAGACCCTGGCCGCCGAGGTGAGCGAGCGCGGCGCCACGCGCATGGACGACAAGACTTCGGACGCTTCGATGGAGAAGCGCAAAAAGGACGGGTATTTCTGACGCCCCCGCGCCGCGCCTGCGGCGCGTCACCCCCCACTGGGGGGCGGCGTCTGTGGGCCGGCAAAGCCGGACCCACGACGCCCTTGAACAGACACCTCTCGCCGAAAAATTGCCATGAACACTGCCGAACTCGCTACCACCTCCCAAGACATCCGTCCCGCCTTGCGCCTGATCACCTGCGGCAGCGTGGACGACGGCAAGAGCACGCTGATCGGCCGTTTGCTCGTTGACAGCAAGGCCGTGCTGCAGGACCACCTGGCCGGCGTGCAGCGCCAGGGCGAGACCGACCTGGCGCTGCTGACCGATGGCCTGTCGGCCGAGCGCGAGCAGGGCATCACCATCGACGTGGCCTACCGCTACTTCAGTACCGAAGCGCGCAAGTTCATCATCGGCGATGCACCCGGGCACGAGCAGTACACCCGCAACATGGTCACCGCCGCCTCCAGCGCCGATGCGGCCGTGGTACTGGTCGATGCCACCAAGTTGGCATGGCAGGACGCCGCATTGGCGCTGCTGCCGCAAACCCGGCGCCACAGCCTACTGCTCAAGCTCCTTCGCGTGCCTTCGGTCGTGTTTGCCATCAACAAGCTCGACGCCGTCGGAGACGGCGCCCTTGCGTTTGCCCATGTGAGCGCGGCCCTGCAACGCTTCGCCGCCGAGGCCGGTGTTCCCGTCACCGCCATCGTTCCCATCTCGGCACTCAAGGGCTGGAACGTGGTCGATGCCCCGGCCGAGACCCACTGGTGCGGATACACCGGCCCCACGCTGCTCGACATCCTGGAGCATCTGCCCGTCACGGCGGCCGACACGGCACTGCCGTTCGCGTTCGCGGTGCAATGGGTCGAAAAATTCGCTTCCTCGTCCGATACCACTCAAGGACGCCGGGTCTTCTGGGGCCGGGTGGCCGCCGGCGAGGTCGCCCCTGGCCAGCAGGTCCGCATCATGCCGAACGGCCAGACGGCCACCGTCTCCCGGGTGCTCGACCACGTCCGCGAGCCCAGGGCGGTCGCCGCCGGGCACAGCGCGGGCGTGGTGCTCGACCGGGAGGTTGATGTCTCCCGCGGCGACTGGCTGCTGGCCGCAGACGGCACGCCCGAGATCGGCGCCACCCGGGACCTCCAGGTCACCGTGGCCTGGCTCGACGACGAAGCGCTGCTGCCCGGCCGCGTGTACTGGGCGCTGCATGGCCACCGCTGGGTCAAGGCCAAGGTCAAGCGCATCGTTCACCGGCTGGACATCCACACCCTCGCCGAGGAAAGCGCGGACCGGCTGGAGCCCAATGCCATCGGCCACATCGAGCTGGCGCTGCAGGAGCCGCTGGCCACGCTGCCCTTCGAGCAAGCCCGCGCGCTGGGCTCGATGGTGCTGGTTGACACGGCCACCCACAAAACCGCCGGAGCCGTGCTCGTGAACGGGCCGGTCGCGCCTGCCCTTTGAGGATGCTCTGCAGAAACCCGCGGCGCGCGGTTTTGCAGAGCGCCTTAACTTATGTCAATGCAAGGGACATGGGCAGGTCCGGCCCTATGGAAAACCCTAAAATCCACTGTTTTACCGAATCCGCTCCAACACCATGACCCATGTTGTCTCCGAAGCCTGCATCCGCTGCAAGTACACCGACTGCGTCGATGTCTGTCCGGTGGATTGCTTCCGGGAAGGCCCCAACTTCCTCACGATCGATCCCGATGAATGCATCGACTGCGCCGTCTGCATCCCCGAATGCCCCGTGAGCGCCATCTACGCCGAGGAAGACCTGCCCAAGGACCAGTTGCACATGACGGCCATCAATGCGGAGCTCGCCAGCCTTCCCGGCTGGAAGAGCATCACCAAGCGCAAGGAACCGCTGCCCGACCACGAGGAATGGAAAGACCGCACCGGCAAGCTGCCAGAGCTGCTGCGCTGAGGATGGAGCCTCGGTCGGCTCCGCAAGCGGTGGAAACCGTGATCGAACACGACGGCCCGATCGAGACCGACGCGCTCATCGTGGGCGCGGGCCCGGTGGGGCTGTTCCAGGTGTTCGAGCTGGGCCTGCTGGAGATCAAGGCCCATGTGATCGATTCGCTGGCCTGCCCCGGCGGGCAACCCACCGAGCTCTACCCGGACAAGCCGATCTACGACATTCCCGCCATCCCCGTGTGCACGGGGCAGGAGCTCACCGACGCCCTGCTCAGGCAGATCCGGCCCTTCGGCGCCACCTTCCACCTCGAGCAGGTCGTCACCCGGCTGGAGCGCCAGGCCGATGGACGATTCCTCCTGGAAACCTCCAAGGGCACCCGTTTCCTCGCGAAGACGGTCTTCATCGCCGCGGGCGTGGGTGCGTTTCAGCCGCGCACGCTCGGCGTGGACGGGCTGAAGCGGTTCGAGGACACACAGCTCTTCTACCGCGTGAAGCAACCGGCCGACTTTGCGGGCCGTCATCTCGTGATCGTTGGCGGGGGCGATGCCGCCCTGGACTGGGCTCTGAACTTCACGGACGAGGGGCCGAACAGGGCGCAAAGCGTGATCCTGATCCACCGCCGCGACGGGTTCCAGGCCGCGCCGGCCACGGTGGCGCGCGTGCGCGAGCGCTGCGAACGGCAACAGATGCAGTTCATCGTGGGCCAGGTCACGGGCCACGAAGAGAAGGACGGCCGCCTGACCAGCCTCAAGGTCACCGGGCCTGACGCGGTCACGCGAGCCGTTGCGCTGGACGCCCTGCTGGTGTTCTTCGGCTTGTCGCCCAAGCTGGGGCCGGTCGCCGACTGGGGGCTGCAGATCGAGCGCAAGCAACTGGTGGTGGACACCGAGAAGTTCTCGACCAGCGTACCGGGCATCTTCGCCGTGGGCGACGTCAACACCTATCCGGGAAAGAAGAAGCTCATCCTCTGCGGCTTTCACGAATGCACGCTGGCGGCCTTCGGCGCCGCGCCCATCGTCTTTCCGGAAAAGCGGGTGGCGCTTCAGTACACCACCACGAGCCCCAGGCTGCACAGAATGCTGGGCGTCGAGTCATCGGCTCCTGAATGAGCTTTTGCCGTTGAGGCCCACCCACAGGGCCACGGCCGCCAGGACGCCCACCGCGTCGGCGAACCAGTCCGCCACGTCGCCGTGCCGCCAGCCCGTGGCCTGCTGCGCCAGTTCGATCGCGGCGCCCATCAGCACCAGCCCGATGCAGACCCGCCAGGCCCTGCCTGGATACGCCGCGAGGCCGAGCAAGGCCAGAAGGGCGAAGCCGCCCGCGTGCTGCGCCTTGTCCCAGATCAGCGAAACCTGGTCCGGCAACTGCTCGGTGGGAAGGAGGGAAAGCGTCACCACGCAGGCGACGCCTGTCCAGAACGCGAGCCGGGTCCCCGCGACGATGGTTTGGGCGGACAGCCCCATTGGCTTGCGGCTCCAGAAACGCAAAGGCCTTCCGAGGAAGGCCTTTGATGGTTCATCAGTGTGATGTGTGATTATTGGCTCCCCGACCTGGACTCGAACCAGGGACCTGCGGATTAACAGTCCGTCGCTCTACCGACTGAGCTATCAGGGAACAGCCTCAAATTATAGCGCTGTTTTCCCGGATTTTCGAGGGCACCTCGATTTGACGCCAGAGAACGCTGCCCGAACCGCACAATAGCGGCATGACAAAGACGCCCAACGTCCGGCCGCTGCCCTGGCTCGAGCCCGGGCAGGATTTTCCGCCCGTGGCCACGGCCTGGGGAGACGCCGATCCCGCGCCAGGCCTGCTGGCCGCTGGCGGCGTGCTGGACGTGCCCACCCTGATTTCGGCCTACAGCCAGGGCATCTTCCCCTGGTTCAGCGCGGGCCAGCCCATCCTGTGGTGGAGCACCCATCCTCGCATGGTGCTGCAGACATCGGCCTTCCGGATGCACCGATCGCTGCGCAAGCCGCTGGCGAAACTGCTGAGCGAGCAGCGCCTGGACATCCGCTTCGACCACGATTTCGACCGGGTCATCAACGCTTGCGCGCACACGCCACGCGCAGGCCAGAACGGCACCTGGATTCTTCCGTCCATGGTGCAGGCCTACATGCGCTTGCACCGCGCCGGCATGGCGCACAGCGTGGAAGCCTGGATCGATGGCGAGCTGGCCGGCGGTCTGTATTGCGTGAACCTGGGTGGCATGGTGTTCGGCGAGTCCATGTTCAGCCGCCAGTCCAACGCGTCCAAGTACGCGCTGGCCGCCCTGGTCGGATTCTGCCGCGCCTCGGGCATCGACCTGATCGACTGCCAGCAGGACACGCCTCACCTGGCATCCCTCGGCGCGCGCCCCATCGCCCGCGAGGCGTTCTGCTGCCATCTGCGCAGCGTGCTCACCCGCCCAGCACCGGCCTGGGAATTCCAGCCCGTATACTGGCGCCAGCTCATCGATTGAAGACGGTGCACGCGAGTGACGCATCTCAAGGAACTCCCGCTCCAGGCCCTGCAGTTCTACGCCACTGCGCCTTATCCCTGCAGCTACCTGCCGGGGCGGCAGGCCCGCTCCCAGGTGGCCACCCCCAGCCACCAGATCCACAACGACGCTTACTCCGACTTGGTGACGCACGGCTTTCGCCGCAGCGGCATGTTCACCTACCGGCCATATTGCGATGGCTGCAGCGCCTGCGTGCCGCTGCGGATCCCGGTGGCGCAATTCACGCCCAACCGAAGCCAGCGCCGGTGTCTGGCACGGCTCGGCCGTCTGCAGACCCGCGTCATCAAGCTCTGTTTCGTGCCCGAGCACTACCAGCTTTACCTGCGCTACCAGAACCGTCGCCACGCGGGCGGCGGCATGGACCACGACAGCATCGACCAATACACGCAGTTCCTGCTCCAGAGCCGGGTGAACTCCCGGCTGGTCGAGTTCTACGAGCCGGGCACACCCACCTGCCCGCCCCGTCTGGTCATGATCTCCATCGTCGATGTGCTCAACGACGGGCTGTCCGCCGTCTACACCTTCTACGAGCCTGGCGATCAGGCCAGCTACGGCACCTACAGCATCCTGTGGCAGATCGAACAGGCACGCTCCCTCGAACTCCCGAACGTGTACCTGGGCTACTGGATCGCCGAGAGCGACAAGATGAACTACAAGGCCGGGTTCCGCCCCTACGAGCTCCTGATCGATGGCCGCTGGCGCATGCCGGCGCCGGTCACGGATGGCACGAGAACCTGACCCGGGCACCACAGCACCGCGCCTTGAGATTCGCAATGGCGTTGTCGGGCATCAATTTCATCTTGTAAAATCCAGGCAACTCCTGTGAAACCATGACGAAACGCTCCGATCAGTTGCCCGCGACACCCACCGTTCAAGTCATCGAACGGATGTTCAATCTGCTGGAGGTACTGGCTTCCCGGGAAGATCCGGTGTCCTTGAAGGAAGTCAGTGAAAAAACCGGCCTGCACCCTTCCACCGCGCACCGCATCCTCAACGACCTGACCATTGGCCGTTTCGTCGACCGGCCGGAAGCGGGCAGCTACCGCCTCGGCATGCGCCTGCTCGAACTGGGCAACCTGGTCAAGGCCCGGCTGAACGTGAGGGACGCGGCACTGACACCGATGCGCGAACTGCACAAGCTGATCCAGCAACCGGTCAATCTCAGCGTGCGCCAGGGTGACGAAATCGTCTACGTCGAACGCGCCTACAGCGAACGATCCGGCATGCAGGTGGTGCGCGCCATTGGTGGACGGGCGCCATTGCACCTCACCTCGGTGGGCAAGCTCTTCCTTGCCGCGGACGACCCCCAGCGCGTGCGGGCCTATGCCACCCGCACCGGCCTGGCCGGCAACACGCGCAACAGCCTGACCCAACTCGCCAGCCTGGAGCGCGAGCTCAATCAATGCCGCCAGGCAGGGATCGCGCGGGACAACGAGGAGCTGGAAATGGGCGTGCGTTGCATGGCGGCCGGTATCTACGACGACCAGTGCAAGCTGGTCGCGGGACTTTCCATTTCGGCGCCGGCCGACCGCATCGACGAGCAGTGGGTTTCCAGACTGCGCGCGACGGCATCCGAAATTTCCTCCGCGCTGGGCTGCCCCAACCCCTGACCAGGGAGGAGCCGCCCCGGCCGGAGGGTCACCCCTGGGGCCTGGAGACCGCCTCCCGGTGGGTCTGAGCCTCCACCCAGCGACGCACGCGCTCGGCATCCTGGTTCCGGCTGAGGACACCCTCGGCGTCCAGGAACACCATGATCACCTGCCGCCCCGCCACCCGGGCCTGCATGACCAGGCAGCGGCCGGCTTCGGATATGTAGCCGGTTTTCTGCAGGCCGATGTCCCATGCGGGATTGTGGATCAGCCGGTTGGAGTTGTTGTACTGCAGGGTGCGGCGGCCCAGATCCAGTTGGTGCCCGGGCGAGGTGGACAGGTCGCGCAGCATGGGCCGCTCGTAGGCCGCGGAAACCAGGGTCGCGAGATCGCGCGCGCTGGACTTGTTTTCGCTGGAAAGTCCCGTGGGCTCCACGTAGCGGGTGTCCGTCATGCCGAGTTCGCGCGCTTTGGCGTTCATCTCCCGGACGAACTGCCTCATGCCGCCCGGATAGGTCCGGCCAAGCGCATGGGCGGCCCGGTTCTCGCTGGACATCAGGGACAGATGCATCAACTCGCCGCGGCTGAGCGTCGTGCCGACGGCCAGCCGCGACCGGCTGCCCTTGTGCGTGTCGATGTCGTCACGCGTGATGGTGATCGGGGTGTCCATGGACAGGCCGGCTTCCGCGATCACGAGACCCGTCATGAGTTTGGTCAGCGATGCGATCGGAAGGACCGCCTCGTCGTTCTTGCTGAACAAGACTTCGTTGGTTTCCTGATCGATCACCAGGGCCACCCTGGAACTCAGGTCGAGCGGATCGTCCCCGTGCCGGAGGTCCATGCGCGTCGCTGCCGACAGCCCGGAAGGCGCGGCGACGCGCACCACTTCGGCCGAACGAACGTTGCCCGAATGCGCCACCTTGCTCTTGCTGGCCAGCCGCTGCGTCGCGCTGCGCGCCTGGGCCAGGTTGGCACGTTGCGGCGCCCTGGAGCGCACAGCCTTGCCAGCCACCGCCCGCTTCACGGGTTTGGCATGGGCCATTTTTCCCTTCGCATTCGCGGTCTTCGCTGCGACAGGCCGCTTGCTCGAACTCGCCAGGGTGGACGCCGGCAAAGAGAGTCCTATCGCAATGACCAGCGTGGCAAGGCTCACCAGGTGTTTGCGAAAGCGGTCAGCGCGAGGGATCATGTCTTCACTCCAGCCATGGGAAAGGGCTGGAGCGAAGTATAGAGACAAGGAAAAAAACTAGCAATATCAAAAACTTGTGAAAGTGTCTTCAGTGTTCGATGGAACTGGTGTCACTTTCGGTAGCTTTTTGTCCAATTAAACTGGAAGTACCCACAAGTCTTTGATTCATCGACACTTTTTCATCCCTGAGCGGCGACCCTCTCGGCTTTGCTATGCAGCTTGTTCAAGGCGCTCAGATAGGCCTTGGCGGACGCGACCACGATGTCGGGATCGGCGCCGACGCCATTGACCACCCGTCCGCCATGTTGCAGGCGCACCGTGACCTCTCCCTGGCTTTCGGTCGAGCCGCTGGTGATCGCGTTGACCGAGTACAGCAACAGCTCCGCACCGCTCTTTACGTGGCTTTCGATGGCCTTGAGAGACGCATCGACCGGCCCGTTGCCGTCCGAGACGCCCTGGAACTCCTTGCCGTCGATGGTGAAGATCACTTCGGCATGGGGACGTTCTCCCGTTTCGCTGCGCTGCGACAGCGAGACCAGGCCGAACTGCTCCTTCTCGGCGGTCACGCTCTCGTCGCTGCAGAGCGCGAGGATGTCCTCGTCGAAGATCTCGCTCTTGCGGTCGGCGAGTTCCTTGAAAGCGGCGAACGCGGTGTTGATTTCGCTCTCCGACTCCATCTCGATGCCGAGGTCCTGCAAACGCTGCTTGAACGCGTTGCGCCCGCTGAGCTTGCCCAGCACGATCTTGTTGGCGCTCCAGCCCACGTCCTCGGCGCGCATGATTTCATAGGTGTCGCGCGCCTTGAGCACGCCATCCTGGTGAATGCCGCTGGCGTGGGCGAACGCGTTGGCGCCCACCACCGCCTTGTTCGGCTGCACCACGAAGCCGGTGGTCTGGCTCACCATGCGGCTGGCCGGCACGATCTGCGTCGCGTCCACCCCCACGTCCAATCCGAAATGGTCGCGCCGCGTGCGCACCGCCATCACGATCTCTTCCAGCGAGCAGTTGCCGGCGCGCTCACCCAGGCCATTGATGGTGCACTCCACCTGGCGCGCGCCGCCGATCTTCACGCCGGCGAGCGAGTTGGCCACGGCCATGCCCAGGTCGTTGTGGCAATGCACCGACCAGATGGCCTTGTCGGAATTGGGGACCCGCTCGCGCAGCGAGCGGATGAATTCGCCATACAGCTCGGGGATCGCGTAGCCCACGGTGTCCGGAATGTTGAGCGTGGTGGCGCCCTCCTTGATCACGGCTTCGAGCACCCGGCACAGGAAGTCGGGGTCGCTGCGGTAGCCGTCCTCGGGGCTGAACTCGATGTCGGCGCACAGGTTGCGCGCGAAGCGCACCGACTGCACCGCCTGCTCCAGCACCTGCTCGGGCGTCATGCGCAGCTTCTTTTCCATGTGCAGCGCACTGGTGGCGATGAACGTGTGGATGCGGGCGCTGGCAGCGCCCTTGAGCGCTTCGGCCGCGCGCGAGATGTCGCGGTCGTTGGCACGCGCGAGCGAGCAGACCGTGGAGTCCTTGATGGTGTTGGCGATGGCCTGGACGCAGTCGAAATCGCCATTGGAACTCGCTGCGAATCCCGCCTCGATCACGTCCACTTTCAGGCGCTCGAGCTGCCTGGCGATGCGCAGCTTCTCATCCTTGGTCATGGATGCGCCGGGCGATTGTTCGCCGTCGCGCAAAGTAGTGTCAAAGATGATGAGTTTGTCGGTCATGGTTTTCTCCGGTACATCGTGGGAATCAGCAAATGGTGGTCTCAGTGAGCGCCCGGGGGTCGGACCGCAGGCGGCGGGCACGCTGGAGCCCGGAGAGAACGGCCTTGAACGAGGCGGCAACGATGCTGGTGTCGATGCCCACGCCGAACACGGTCGTGCTGTCCTGCACGCGCAGCTCGATGTAGGTCACCGCCTTGGCGCCGGCACCCTCTCCGACCGCGTGTTCGTGATAGTCCAACACGCGCACATGTTCTCCGGCCGCCTGGAGTCCGTTGACGAACGCGTCGATGGGGCCATGGCCGCTGGCATGCAGGGCCAATGGCCGATCGTCCAGCCACACCTCGGCTTTCAGCTGCATGCGCCCGTCGGGGGTCTCCTCGAGCACCGAATGGCTCGGCGAGACCACGCTATCGAGGCCATACTCTTGCGAAAAAATGGCCCAGAGATCCGGCGCCGTGAGCTCTCGCTCTTGCGCATCCATCAGCGCCTGGACGACCTGGCTGAACTCGATCTGGAGGCGGCGCGGCAGTTCGAGCCCGTACTCGGTCTCCAGCAGATAGGCCATTCCGCCCTTGCCGGACTGGCTGTTGACGCGGATGACCGCTTCGTAGCTGCGCCCCAGGTCCTTCGGGTCGATCGGGAGGTAAGGCATGTCCCAGACATCGCCGGGCTGCCGGGCGGCAAAGGCCTTCTTGATGGCATCCTGGTGCGAACCCGAAAAGGACGTGTAGACCAGTTCGCCCACGTAGGGATGGCGCGGATGCACCGGCAACTGGTTGCAGTGCTCGACCGTTCTGCGGATGTCGTCGATGCGGGAGAAGTCCAGCCCCGGCGACACACCCTGGGTATAGAGGTTGAGAGCGACATTGACGAGATCCAGGTTGCCGGTGCGCTCGCCGTTGCCGAACAGACAGCCTTCGAGGCGATCGGCGCCCGCCATCAGGGCCAGCTCGCCGGCCGCGGTGCCGGTGCCCCGGTCGTTGTGCGGATGAACCGACAGGACGATGGCATCGCGCCGCGCAAGATGACGGTGCATCCACTCGATCATGTCGGCGAACACGTTCGGCGTGCTGTGCTCCACCGTGGAGGGCAGATTCACGATGCATTTGCTGTCGGGTGTCGGACGCCAGACGGCGGTCACCGCATCGACCACCCGCTTGGAGAAGGCCAGTTCGGTGCCCGAGAACATCTCGGGCGAGTATTGGAACGTCCACTGGGTATCGGGTCTTTCGGCCGCCAGGTCCATGAACATGCGGGCGTGTTCGGTGGCCAGCGAGACGATGGCGTCCTCGTCCATGCCCAGCACCACCGACCGCATCACGGGTGCCGTGGCGTTGTAGAGGTGCACGATGGCGCGGGGCGCGCCGTCCAGGGCCTCGAACGTGCGGCGGATCAGCGGCTCCCGGGCCTGCGTCAGCACCTGGATGGTCACGTCGTCCGGAATGAGTCCTTCATCGATGAGCCGCCGGACGAAGTCGAACTCGGTCTGGGATGCCGAGGGAAAACCCACTTCGATTTCCTTGAAACCGATCTTCACCAGCAAGTCGAACATGCGCAGCTTGCGCGCCACATCCATCGGTTCGATCAGGGCCTGATTGCCATCGCGCAGATCGGTGCTCAGCCAGATCGGCGCCTGCGTCAGCACGGCATCCGGCCAGGTGCGGTCCTTCAGGCCCACTGGCGGGAAGGGACGGTATTTGCTCGCGGGTTGATTCAACATGGTGCGCTCTCGATGTTACAAAACCCGCAGACTCCAATGACAAACGGCCCGCTGCGGGTGCAAACGGGCCGTGTGGATTGGTAGTGCTTTCGCGCCGTCAACTCTGCCCGTGAAGGACATCCAGTAGTAGGGACAGAGCGCAGAAAGACATGTGCGAAATGTAGCACAAACCGCGGGAGCGCAGGTCAATCGTGCAAGCCGCGCTCGTCGGGCTCGTCGGTCGATGTGCTGATCACGCTGGTGGGCCGTCCCTTGGCCTTGCGCCAGAAGTACACGGCGTAGCCCGAGAGGCCATACATGACGAACAGCGCAAACAGCACCGTGGGCGGGTGGATGTTGATCACGGCGATGCCGAGCGCCACCAGCACGATCGCGGCAAACGGCACGCTGCGCTTGAGGCTCAGGTCCTTGAAGCTGTAGAAGGGAACGTTCGTGACCATGGTCAGCCCGGCGTAGAGCGTCAGGGCGAACATGGGCCACGCAAGATCGGCGGGCGGCACCACGAGCTCGGTCATCAACCAGATGAAGCCCGCGACCAGGGCCGCTGCCGCCGGCGACGGCAGGCCCTGGAAGTACCGCTTGTCCACCACGCCCGTGTTGACGTTGAAGCGAGCGAGCCTGAGCGCGGCGCAGGCGCAGTAGACGAACGCGGCGATCCAGCCCCAGCGACCCAGGTCGCGCAGCGTCCATTCGTAGGCGATCAAGGCCGGGGCCGCGCCGAAGGACACCATGTCGGACAGCGAGTCCATCTGCTCGCCGAACGCGCTCTGTGTATTGGTCATGCGCGCGACCCGGCCATCCATGCTGTCGAGGAACATGGCCACAAAAATGCCCACGGTGGCGAGGTCGAAACGCCCGTTCATGGCCATCACCACCCCGTAGAACCCACCGAAGAGGGCCGCCAGCGTGATCATGTTGGGCAACACGTAGATGCCCTTCTTCTTCGGGCGGCGCGGCGGCGCATCGTCGGCGCGATTCTCGAACGACTCATCTTGCATGTGGGCAAGTGTACGTGAGCGCCAGAGGGCGTCGCCGCGCCCCTGCACGCCCTGGCGCCGGTTCGCGCCGAGGCCATGGCGTGGCGTCATCGGATGAAGTATTGTTTCGATTGATTGTTATGTTGTAACATCACAATAGAGCTCAACTATCCAACCCACAGGAGATATCCCTTGCTTTCCAGCCCTCGCTCTTCCTTTTCCACGGCGGCGCTGCTGCTCGCCGGCACCGCCCTGTCGGTGGCCCATGCCGAGCCGCCCCACGACGGCCATTCCGCGCACACCGGCCCATCGGCGTCCTCATGGCAGTGGGGCGCGGTGCTCGACGTGGGCGCTGCATCGCGCGCGCTCGAACTCGGACAGCGCGAACAGGGCCTGTCGCTGGGTCACAGCGATCTGTCGGTTCGGGGGCCCCTGGGCCGTCATCTCGACGCACAGGCCACGGCCGCCGTGCACACGCACGAGGGCAAGACCGAGGCCGAGATCGAGGAGGCTTACGTGCAGACCAACAGCCTCCCCCTGGGCCTGCAGTTGCGCGCCGGCCGCTTCGCCTCTCAGTTGGGCTACCTCAACGAGCAGCACCCGCACGCCGACGACTTCGTCGAGCGTCCACTGCTGCACCGTGCTTTCCTGGGCGGCCATTGGTACGACGACGGCCTGCGCCTGAACTGGACGGCGCCGACCGAGCTGTACTTGCGCCTGGGGGCCGAGGTGTTCCGGGGCCGCCAGCTTATCCCGGACAGTGCCTTCTCCCGCAACCCTGGCGCCGCCACGCTGTCGGTGCGCCTGGGCGGCGACATCGGGCGCTCGCACAGCTGGCAGACCGGCCTGTCATGGCTGCACAACCGGCGCGTGGCGCCCCGCCTGACCGCACACGACGACCATGACCACGACGACGATCACGGGCACGACGACCATGACGATCATGACGACCACGGCCATGATGATCACCACGACAACCACGCGGGCCACGACCACGGCCATGAAGGCCACTCGCACGCCCATGGCGCGAACTTCAGCGGCAGGAACCTGTACCTGTGGGACCTGACCTGGAAATGGGCGCCCGATGGCAACAACAGCCACCAGCAGGTGCGCGTGAGCTACGAGCGTGCCTGGGTGCGCGACCTGGGCGGCTACGCGGTATCGAGCGACAGGCACGCCTCGGACCACCTGAGCGTGGTCTGGCGCTTCGCCCCCACCTGGGAAGCCGGCATCCGGAGTGACTGGCTGAAGGCGCGCCAGGCCCACGGCGACCATTTCCACGACGGCCGCCTGCGCGAAACGTCGGTGATGCTGGCCTACAAGCCCACGCACGCGCAAAGCCTGCGCCTGCAGGCCACGCGCCAGCACAGCCGCGAAGGCTTCGAGCACGCCACGCACGCGGTGCAGCTGCAGTACGTGCTGAGCTTCGGCGCCCATGCCGCACATGCGTTCTGAAAAAATGGAAACACCCTCCTGCGCCGCTGACGCGGCTTCCCCCCTCCGTGGCACGCCTTCGGCGCTTCGAGGGGGGACGCACCCGACGGCCCGGCAAAGCCGGTCCCGCGGGTGCCCTGGCCGTAGGCGCCCCCTCGCGTGGAGCAGATCTTCTGCCAAATTAAAGCATTGGCGCTTGGTCGTTGGTACCTGTGCATTGTGGCTGGCGGCGGCGCTACCGGCCCAGGCCCTGACCGTGTTCGCCTGCGAACCCGAATGGGCGGCCCTGGTGCGCGAACTGGCGCCGCAGGCACAGGTGCGCAGCGCCACGCACGCGCTGCAGGACCCGCATCATATCGAGGCGCGACCCAGCCTGATCGCGGCGCTGCGCCGCGCCGACCTGGCGGTGTGCACGGGTGCCGAGCTGGAAGCGGGCTGGCTGCCGATGTTGCAGCAGCGTGCCGGCAACCCCAGGGTACGCGACCGCGCCCCGGGCATGTTCTACGCGTCCGATGCCGTGGAACTGATGGACCCGCAGCCCGAGGGCGGTGGCCCGTTCTCGGGCGACGTGCACGCGGCCGGCAACCCGCACCTGCAACTGGACCCGCGCCGCCTGCTGGAGGTGGCCGAGGCCCTGAACCGGGAACTGCAGGCGCTGGACCCGCCGGGCCAGGCGCAATACCAGGCGCGCTGGGCGGCCTTCGACGCCCGCTGGCGCGAGCGCATCCGCGCCTGGGAACACCAGGCCGCGCCCCTGAAGGGCATGCGCGTGGCGGCCCAGCACAGCACCTTCGCCTATCTCTGGGACTGGCTGGGCGTCGAGCAGGTGGCCGACCTCGAGCCCCTACCCGGCATGCCGCCCACGCCCGGTCATCTGCGGCGCGTGCTGGAACAGGTGCGCCACCAGCCGCCGCAGGCGGTGGTGGCCGCCGCCTACCAGGACCCGCGCTCGGCCCAATGGCTGGCCCAGCAGATCGGCGACGGCGTGCCGGCGCTGCGGCTGCCCGCCACGGTCGACGAGGACGGCGGCCGCCTGGATGCGCTGTTCGACACGCTGATCGAACAACTGCTGGCCGCAGCGCGCCGATGATGGCGGTGTTCACCGACATCGCGTGGATCGCCGCGCCCCTGGCCGTGCTGCTGGCCGCCTGCCTCGCGCTGGTGCCGCTGGGCACGCAGGTGCTGGCGCGCGGCGTGGTGTTCATCGACCTGGCGGTGGCGCAGGTCGCCGCCTGTGGCGCGCTGGCCTCGGCCATCCTGATCGATCACCCGGCGGCCTGGGTGGCTGGCGGCTTCTCGGCCGCCGCCGGCCTGGCCGGCGCCGCGCTGGTGTGGTGGCTGGCGCGCGCCTGGGCACCCCAGCGCGAAGCCCTGATCGGCCTGGTCTATGTGGCCGCCGCCAGCCTGGCGCTGGTGGCCGCCGCCTGGGAGCCGCATGGCCGCGACCGGTTGACCGCCCTGCTCGCGGCCGACGTGCTGTGGGCTTCGTGGGCACAGGCGCTGCCATTGGCCGCCATGGCGCTGGCGGTGCTGGCGGCACGACGGTGGCTGGTGCGCGACGCCGCGTTCTATCCATTGTTCGCGCTGACTTTGAGCGCTGCGGTCTCGGCGCTGGGGCTGTACCTCGTGTTCGCGCTGCTGATCGGCCCGGCGCTGTGGACCCGGCGCGCCCGGCCCCTGCCGTCAGCCATCGCGCTGGCCGCGCTCGCCTGCGGCGGCGGGCTGGGGTTGTCCTGGTGGCTCGACTGGCCCAGCGGCGCCTGCGTCGCCCTGGGACTGAGTGTGCTGGGGTTAGCGGCATCACTGCGGCCAGGCGGCGTTGAGGGTTCGACGGCCTAGAATGGGCAGGCGTTTCCCCACCATCGCCGCCCTATGTCACGACCCCGCACCAAGCCCACGCCCCCTGCCGCCCCGCCCACCCAGGCGAGCCAATCCCAGGAGCGGCAGGTACGGCAGGCGCTGGCCTCGGCTCGGGCGCACTGCGCCGCACGGGGCGCGCAGTTGACCGACCTGCGCGCGCAGGTGCTCGAGTTGCTGCTGCGCCGCGACAAGGCCACCAAGGCCTACGAACTGCTGGCCGACATGCAGGCGCGCCAGCTCGGCGTCGCGCCCATGACCGTCTACCGGGCGCTCGACTTCCTGGTCGAGCAGGAGCTGGTGCACAAGGTGGATGCCACCAGCAGCTTCCTCGTCTGCCACCACGACCACCGTCACGGCCATCACCACCACGCGCCGGTGCTGCTGGTCTGCGAGAGCTGCGGCAGCACCACCGAATGGGACGACGCCGACGCCAGCCGCCAGCTCGCCCCACCCGGTTTCCACGTCCACGCCACGGAGATCAAGGGCCGGTGCTCGGACTGCGCGCAGGCAATGCCCCAAGAAAAAAGCCACCCGAAGGTGGCTTCCTGATCACATGGAGGTGAGCGCCAGACTCAGTTCCTGGTCTGATCGACCAGCTTGTTCTTGGCGATCCAGGGCATCATGGCACGCAACTGGGCGCCCACGACCTCGATGCTGTGCTCGGCGGTGTTTCGGCGCCGCGCGGTCATGCTCGGGTAGTTCAGGCGACCTTCCTGGATGAACATCTTGGCGTAGTCGCCGTTCTGGATGCGCTTGAGGGCGTTGCGCATGGCGGCGCGGCTTTCCTCGTTGATCACCTCCGGCCCGGTCACGTACTCGCCGAACTCGGCGTTGTTGGAGATCGAGTAGTTCATGTTGGCGATGCCGCCTTCGTAGATGAGGTCGACGATCAGCTTGAGTTCGTGCAGACACTCGAAGTAGGCCATCTCGGGCGCATAGCCCGCCTCGACCAGCGTCTCGTAGCCCATCTTGATCAGCTCGACCGCGCCACCGCACAGCACGGCCTGTTCACCGAACAGATCGGTCTCGGTCTCTTCCTTGAAATTGGTCTCGATGATGCCGGCC
>CAZFOT010000057.1:8200-17085 GCA_964520365.1 uncultured Hydrogenophaga sp. | reverse complement strand
AACACCGGCGAGGCGTAGATGTTGTCGACCGGGATGTCGAAGAAGCCCTGGATCTGGTCGGCGTGCAGGTCCATGGTGAGGACGCGGTTCACGCCCACGGCCTGCAGCATGTTGGCCACCACCTTGGCGCTGATGGGCACGCGGCTCGAACGGGGGCGGCGGTCCTGGCGCGCGTAGCCGAAGTAGGGGATGACCGCCGAGATGCTCACGGCCGAGGCGCGCTTGAGCGCATCGACCATGATGATGAGTTCCATCAGGTTCTCGTTGGTCGGCGCGCAGGTGGACTGGATCACGAACGCATGGCGGGCGCGCACGTTCTGCGTGATCTCCACCGTGACTTCGCCGTCGGAGAAGCGGCCCACGTTGGCCGCGCCCAACTGCGTGCCCAGGTGCTGGGCGATCTCGGACGCCAGCACGGGGTTGGCGTTGCCGGTGAAGATCATGAAATCCGGGGGATGAACTTGCATGGTGTTCCCAGCGGTCTGAACGGTTGTGCCGGTCTTGGCGGTATCCGGTGCTGCCGTCAAAAAAGCCATCTCGAAATGGCCGGTCGCGTGCTTGTCGTGCTTGAAAGGATGGCAGGGGAGGAAGGATTCGAACCTTCGCATGCTGGAATCAAAATCCAGTGCCTTAACCAACTTGGCGACTCCCCTACGCTCAAGCGGCTTGCCCGGTGTTTCACCTGGCGAACCACTCAAAACTGACGCTGAACCTGCGTTCAATGTCTGGCCGCTGCAACCGGTATTCTAATCCGGACACCAGCCAGACAATGGATGCACATCCATGCTGCTGCATTCCCTCACCGTCCATGTGTCTGGCACGCCGGACAAATCCAGCGCATGCCGTGCATGGGCGAATACCGCGGTGCCCGAGCCGGTCATGCGCCCGGCCAGGCCTTGACGGCCAAGCCAGTCCATGCACAGCCCCACATCGGGACACAAGGCCTGGGCAACGGGTTGCAGGTCGTTGTGCGCGAAGTCCAGGATTTTCTGGAAATCGAGGGTCAACGCCCCGGCTGACTCGTTTGCAGCAAAGCCTTGGAGTATAGCAGTTCTGGTGTTCCTTTTGAGCAGAGGCGAGCGGAAAATCTGTTGCGTGGACGCGCCGCCCGGGGGTTTGACCACCACGAAACGGGTTTCGGGGAGAGACACCGGCGTCAGGACTTCACCGATGCCTTCGACCCAGGCGGTCCGCCCGCCGATGAAGAACGGGACGTCGGCGCCCAGGGGCAGGGCGATCGCGGCGAGCTGGGACCGCGTGAGGCCCAGTCCCCAGAGGCGGTTGAGCGCAACCAGGCAGGTCGCGGCATCGGACGAGCCGCCGCCCAGCCCGGCCTCGGAAGGCACGTGCTTCTCGAGCCCGATGTGCACGCCCAGCCGGCATCCGGTGGCCGACTGCAACGCGCGGGCGGCCCGCACGCACAGGTCCTCGGTGGGAAGCGCCGGCCCCGAGAGGTCTTCCCGCGAGATCCGGCCATCGCCGCGCCGCTCGAAATGCAGCAGGTCGCACCAGTCGATCAAGGTGAAGACCGATTGCAGCAGGTGGTAGCCATCGTCCCGTCGTCCCGTGATGTGCAGGAAGAGGTTGAGCTTGGCGGGGGCGGGCACGTCGAGCAGCCGCCGCAGCGCCGGATTCGCCATCGTCACTGGTGCTCCCTTCGGCCTGCGGCCTGTCCCACCAGGCGGGAGCGAGCTTGCTTGGGAGTGGCCCGGCGCTGCGCTCATGGCTGCAGGACCAGGCGCAACTCGGCGCCGGGCAGGGGGTTGATGCGCCGCGCCGTGATGCGGCCTTCGGCGTGGCGCGACAGGTCGGCCGTCCAGCCGTCCGCTTCCCGCGCCTCGCCATTCAGCCATGCGAACAGCGCGGCCACCGGCAGCGCCGCGCCGCCCAGTTCACCGCCGAGTTCTTCGAGGCTGTGTTTCCTGACCACGCGCTCGCCTTGCCGCCACTCGGCGTGTGCCTCGCTCCATTGCACGCTGGCGACCGCGTTGCCCAAGGGCGAGGTGAGCAGCAGTGTGCCCGCGGACGGTGATCCCCGAAGGTCGAACCCGCCGGAGACGAACTGAACCGGCTCGGTATCGACCCGCAGCGACATGCGTCCGACCCACGCCTGTTCGCCGGGCAGCGACGGTCTTGGCGGTGTGGCGCAGGCGGCCACCAGCAAGGTGCACGCCATCAGGCATCCCAGCAGGCGCCGCCGTGCGGCACTCATGGCTGAACCTGGAACCGCTTCAGGGTATTGAGCAGTGTCTCGTTGTCGTTGGCGAGCAGCAGGCCTTCGCGCCAGATCTTCAGTGCCTGGTCCCGCTGTCCCAGCACCCAGAGCACTTCGCCCAGGTGCGCGGCGATCTCGGCGTCCGGGCGCTTGCCGTAGGCCGCCTGCAGAATGGCCAGCGCGCGCGGCGCGTTGCCCAGCCGGAACTCGACCCAGCCCAGGCTGTCCTGGATATAGGCGTCGCCCGGCGCGAGCGACACCGCCTTTTCGATCAATGCCTTGGCTTCGGGAAGGCGCACGTTGCGGTCGGCGAGGGAATAGCCCAGCGCGTTGTAGGCGTGGTGGTAGTCGGGCGTGGCGGTGATCAACTGGCGCAGCAAGCCTTCCATCTCGGGCAGCCGGCCGGCTTTCTCGGCCATCATGGCCTGGTCGTAGAGCAGGTCGGTCTGGTCGGGAAAGCGCTGCGCGGCATCGGCGTAGACCTGGTAGGCGGCCTCCCATTGCCGGAAGTCCCTGAGCAACTGAGCCTCGACCACGAGCTTGAGCCTTGCATCGTCCGGACGGCGCTCGGGGTGGTTGCGCAGCAGCGCCCGGGCCTGCTCCATCTGGCCCTGCCTGGCCAGCAGGGAGGCGCGGCGCATCTGGGCGGCCATGATGTCGTCGGCGTTCTCGATGCGGTCCAGCCAGGCGCTGGCCGCCTGGAGATCGTTCTGCTTCTCCGCGATCTGCGCCATCAGCAGGTAGGCCTGGGTGAGGCTGCGGGTCGAGCGTTCGTCGCCCGCGTCGCGCGCCAGCCGCATGTGGTTCTGCAGGGACGCGCTGGCCGTGGCGAGCTTGTTTTCCTGCACCTGGAGGGTGGCCAGAAGCAGCCACGCGTCGGCCAGTTCTGGCTGGCTGGCGGTCAGCGCCTCCAGTTGCCGGGTCGCCTCGGCGGTGCGCTGCAGATCGAGCAGGATGCGGGCGTAGGCCAGCGGAACCTGCGAGCCATGCGGGCTGCCCGGCGTGGCCACGCGGAGGTGGTCGAGCACGATCTTTTCCGCATCGCCTTGGCCGCCTTCCACCAGTTCGAGCGCCAGCATCGATGGAAAAGGCGATCGCTGGTTCGCCGAATGGCCCTTCTGCGCCGAAGCCAGCGCGGCGTCGGGGCGCCCCAGCGCCAGTTCCATGCGGCCGATCGTGGTCCACGCGGCGGGTGCATGCGCGCCCTGCAGGTCCGCACTCAGGGTGTCGCGCACCACTTGCAGCGCGAGTTCCTTGTCCGGGACGCGCGCGAAGGTCTGGGGAATGGCGTTGATGGTGTCGTCCCGCACGTCGTCCGCGCTGGTCGTCAGCAGCGACCTGAGCACGGGGCCGGTTTCCCCCACGCGGTTGAGCGCGAGCAGGATCTGCAGCGCGAAGCGATTGGCGTCGGGCGAGCCCGGCAGGTCGTTCGACCAGGCGCGGGCCGCGCCCAGCGCAGCCTCCCCGGACCTGGCCTGCAAGGCGAGATCGACCGCCCGCCGGTAGAGCAGGGGGTCGCGCTGCTTGCGCGCGGCATCCAGGATCAGCGAATAGGCGGCACCCGAGTCGCCCGAGATCGCGTTGAGCTCGCCGATCAGGAGCTGGTAGAACAGCGGCGCATCCAGCGTGGAGTTGGTGGCCTCGGCGGCTGCGCCGGCGGCCTTGGGAGCGTCCTGCAGGGAGGGGGGCGTCTGCGCGCAGGCCGCGAGCCCGGCGCAGGCCAGCAAGGCGCCGGCGAGCGCCAGCCGCAATGGGCGGTGAACGGGCCGGGGAGAGCCGGCGCAACCCTGGTGTTCCGGAGGCGGGAGGGAGGCGATGCGCAGGGTGTTCATCGGATGATGATAATTGAAGCGTCAGAGTGGGCAGGGGTCTGACTCCAGCTTCCCGTCCATGTTCCAGCCGATTTGTCCAGAGCCTGAAACAGCATGCCGGAATTGCCCGAAGTCGAGGTGACGCGCCTCAGTTTCGCGGACCGCATCGCCGGTGCGCGGGTGCTGCGCGCGCGCATGGGCAAGCCGCTGCGCTGGCCGCTGGGATGCGAGCCTTCGGCACTCGAGGGGCGAACCGTTCGCGCCGTGAACCGGCGCGGCAAGTACCTGATCCTGCAACTCGATGCCGGGGTCCTGTTGCTGCACCTGGGCATGTCCGGCAGCCTTCAGTTCGCCGATGCGCTGCCCGCGGCAGGCCCGCACGACCATTTCGAGCTGTTCACCACCCAGGGTCTGCTGCGCCTTCACGACCCGCGGCGCTTTGGCGCGGTGGTGTACGCCGCCGACCTGGATCGGCCGCCTGCCCGCCAGCTCCTCGCGGGCCTGGGCGTGGAGCCCCTGGACGCCGGCTTCGATCCCCGGCGCTTCCACGAAGCGCTGCGCCAGCGCCGCTCCAGCATCAAGCAGGTGCTGCTCGCGGGCGACATCGTGGTGGGCGTGGGCAACATCTATGCCTCCGAGGCGCTTTTCATGGCGGGCATCCGGCCCACGCTGGGCGCCAACCGGCTGAGCAAGCCGCGTGCCGCGCGGCTGCACGGGGCCATCGTCGCGGTGCTGCGGCGCGCGCTCGCCCTGGGCGGCAGCACCTTGCGCGATTTCACCAGCGCCCAGGGACAGTCCGGTTATTTTCAGCTCGATGCCATGGTTTATGGCCGCGCGGGCTTGCCGTGCAGGGTCTGTGGTACGGTCGTGAAGTCGATGCGCCAAGGGCAGCGTTCGACTTTCTATTGTCCCGCGTGCCAGAAGCCATGAGCATTCGTGGCGCTCGGCGGAGTGGTCCGCCAGGCGCGACGGAGGGCAGTCCCTGGTGCCGGCCCGGTGCTATATTGCCGGCAACACAGGGGCAAGGTCTATGAGCTTCAATCAGGAATTCGATCAACACGGGGCATGGCGCAGGCAGTTCGCCTTGCGGCTGCGGCTGTTGTCCGAGTGGCTGACCGACCACGACCTGATGGAGCCCGGCATTCGCGAACGCCTCGACCAACTCCACGAGCAGGTTCGCAACGACAAGATCATGGTGGCCTTCGTCGCCGAGTTCTCGCGCGGCAAGTCCGAATTGATCAACGCGGTGTTCTTCGCCGGCTATGGCCGGCGCATCATGCCCGCCAGCGCCGGGCGCACCACCATGTGCCCCACCGAGCTGGGCTATGACGCGGACATCCCGCCGTGCCTTCGCTTGCTTCCGATCGAAACCCGCCTGCATTCGCGCTCCTTGCTGGACTGGCGCAACGCGCCCGACAAATGGGAGCGCGTCGATCTCGACGTCAACGATCCGCAGCAACTGGCGCGGGCCATCCAGAAAGTGGCCGAGGTGCGCAAGGTCACGCAGGCCGAGGCGGCCGCGCTGGGGTTCTGGAACGACGAACTGCCCGACGACAACCCGCTGCCCAGTCCCGACGGCATGATCGAAGTGCCGAAATGGCGGCATGCCCTGATCAACATGGCGCACCCGTTGCTCAAGCAGGGGCTGGTGATCCTGGACACCCCGGGGCTCAATGCCATCGGCGCCGAGCCCGAGCTCACGGTGAGCCTGCTGCCGCAGGCCCACGCGGTGGTGTTCATCCTGGCCGCCGATACCGGCGTGACCAAGTCCGATCTGAGCATCTGGCGCCAGCATCTCTCGGTGCTGGGCGAGGGCACCGAGTCGAGGCTGGTGGTCCTCAACAAGATCGACACCATGTGGGACGCCCTGAGCTCGCCCGAGCAGGTGCAGTTGCAGCTTGCCTCGCAGCGCACCGACGCGGCGGACATCCTGGGGCTCTCGCCCCGCCAGGTGCTGGCGGTTTCGGCGCAGAAGGGCCTGCTGGCCAAGGTCAACCGCGACAAGAAGCTGCTCGAGGCCAGCAAGCTGATGGAGCTGGAGACGGCGCTCGGCGTGGACCTGCTGGGCCAGCGGCGCAGCATCCTGCGCTCGGCTGTGGCCTCCGGCATCCAGGCCCTGCGGCTGGAGACCAGCCGCCTGGTGCACACGCGCGCCCGCGATCTGGTCGAGCAGATCCAGGAACTGGAAGGGCTGCGCGGCAAGAACGATGGCGTCATCAAGCAGATGCGCTTGCGCATCGAGCAGGAGCAGGCCGAATTCGACGCCAGCGGCGCCAAGATCCAGGCCGTTCGCTCCGTGCACCTGCGGCTGCTGAAGGATCTGTTCGCGCTGCTGGGCCACAACCATCTCAAGATCGAGGTGGCCGAGCTGACCAAGGCGCTCAAGCAGCCCGGCGTCAAGCTGGGCGTGCGCAGGGCCTATGGCAAGACTTTCGAGCGCTTGCGCGAGGGGCTGGCCCAGACCGAGCGCCTGGCCGGCGAAATCCAGTCGATGCTGGAAGGCAGCTTCAAGGGGCTCAACGCCGAATACGGCTTCTCGCTCCAGGCGCCGCCACAGCCCAAGCTGGCGCGGTTCTACAAGGACCTGGACCTGATCGAGAAGAGCCACATCCAGTATCTGAGCCTGGGCAACGCGCTCCGGCTGGCACAGCCCGAATTCGCCGAACGGCTGGCCCGCGCCCTCAGGAGCCGCCTGCGCGTCGTCTTCGAGACGGCGGTCAACGAGGTCGAGCTGTGGAACAAGTCGGCCGCCGCGCAGCTCGACGCCCAGTTGCGCGAGCGGCGGCGCAACTTCAGCCGCCGCATCGAAGCGGTTTCTCGCATCCAGCAAGCCGCGGGTGGCCTCAACGAGCGCATCCACGAACTGCAGGGCATGCAGGCCGAGCTGAACCTGGCGGACACCAAGCTGACCGAACTGACCGAGCACCTGCTTTCCGCGCAGGAAGTCGAGAGCGCCGAACCCGCCCTGGCATGAGCGGTCCCCGAGGCCATGGCGCGACCACCGTGCCCGAGGGCTTCGCTGCCGCACTGATCGGCTGGCAGCGCGTGCATGGCCGCAGCGGCCTGCCCTGGCAGAACACCCGAGAGCCCTATGTGGTCTGGCTGTCCGAGGTGATGCTCCAGCAGACGCAGGTGAGCACGGTGCTGACCTACTTTCCCCGTTTCCTTGCCCGCTTTCCCGACGTGCGGGCCCTGGCCGCCGCGAGCGCCGACGAAGTGATGGCGTTCTGGAGCGGGCTGGGCTACTACAGCCGGGCGCGCAACCTGCACCGTTGCGCACAGGTCGTGGTGGCGGAGCACGCAGGCGTTTTTCCGCACTCCGCCCAGGCGCTGGCCACGCTGCCCGGCATCGGAGCCTCCACCGCTGCGGCCATCGCGGCCTTCTGCCACGGTGAACGGATTTCGATACTCGATGGCAATGTGCGCCGCGTCCTGAGCCGCCTGCTGGCGTTCGGCGGCGACCAGTCGCAGGCCGGCGCCCAGCGCGAACTCTGGGAACTGGCGCAGGCGCTGGTGCCACGGACCGCATCGGCCGACGACATGACGGCCTATGTGCAGGGGCTCATGGACCTGGGCGCCACCGTCTGCACGCGCAGCCGGCCCTTGTGCATGCATTGCCCCGCGCAGCCGCTGTGCCGCGCCCACGCCGCCGGCACCGTGGCCAGCTACCCGGTCAAGACCCGCAAGATCCTGCGTCGGCACGAGACCTGGTGGCTGCTGCTGGCGTATCGGACATTGCCATCGGGAGCGATCCAGTGGTGGTTGCAGCGCCGCCCGCCCCGAGGCATCTGGGCCGGGCTGTACTGCCCTCCGGTGTTCGACAGCGAATCGGCCCTGGTGGGCGCGCTGCCCGGGGCATTGCGCGAGCAGGCAAAGCCGCTGGCCGCGGTCCCGCACAGCCTGACGCACCGGGAACTGCGCCTGCAGCCCTTGCTGGTGCAGATGAGCGGCGCGGACGATCCGTTTGCCGGGCCAGGCGGCCAATGGGTGGCGGACGCCGACCTTCCGGGTCATGGGTTGCCTGCACCCGTGCGCGCCCTGCTGCGCGCCTGATGCGCACAGGGCTTCGACAGGCTCAGCCCGAACGGTTCTGGCCGATCGAGCGCAAAACCGTATGAATCAACCTGCGGGGCCGACGGCCTGGGCCGGCGGCGAGGGCCAGCCATCGATCTCGCGGTGTCGCAGCCGGGTGGACCATTCCGCGCCAAAGGCCTTGGCGAGCCGCTCCACCAGGTAGACCGAGCGGTGCTGTCCGCCGGTGCAGCCGATGGCCACCGTGACATAGCCGCGATGGTCCTTGAGCATGTGGGGCAGCCAATGGCCGAGGAATGTCCGGATTTGCGCTTCCATGGCCTGGACCTCGGCATGCCCCGCGAGGTAAGCCGCCACGGCTTCGTCGCGTCCGGTGAGCGGCCTGAGGGCCGACTCGTAGTGCGGGTTCGGCAGCATGCGCACGTCGAAGACGAAATCCGCGTCCATGGGAATGCCGCGCTTGAACGCGAACGACTCGAACACCAGCGTGAGCGGCGCCGGAGAGGCGCCCAGCAGGGCCTTGATGTGGCTTCTGAGCTGGGCGGGTCGGATCAGGCTGGTGTCGAGCACCAGCGCCTGGTCGCGCAGCTCGGCCAGCAGTTCCCTTTCGTCCTCGATCGCATCGGTCAGCGCCCGCTGCGAATCGCTGGCGGTCTTCAGCGACAAGGGATGCAGGCGCCGGGTCTCGGAGAAGCGGCGCACCAGCGTGTCGGTGGTGGCATCGAGAAACAGCGTGGTCAGTTGAATCCGCCGGTCGGCCTGCTGGGTCAGGCGCCTGAGCCGGTTGGGCAGGCCGGGCAGCGAGGCGGCGCTGCGCACGTCCATGG
>CAZFOT010000057.1:0-8190 GCA_964520365.1 uncultured Hydrogenophaga sp. | reverse complement strand
CAAGGTGGCGGTGGCCATGGACGTGCGCAGCGCCGCCTTGTGCGTCCGGTGGGTGTGTTCGAGCGCCACGAAGGCCTCGAGCAGGTCGGGCGGCAGGTTGTCCACGCAGAAAAAACCCAGATCTTCCAGCGCCGTCAGGGCGACGGACTTTCCCGATCCGGACATGCCCGTGATCAGGACCATCTCGATGGGAGGGGCAGGCGCGTGCGTCATTTGGGCGGGCCATTCAGGCCGCGAGCAGTTCGCGGGCGTGAGCCAGCGACACCTCGGATCGGGCGCTGCCGCCGAGCATGCGCGCGAGCTCGTGCACGCGCGCCTCGGCGGCAATGGGTGCCACCGTGCTCAGGGTCTGCCGACCCGAGCGCTGCTTGCTCACCAGCAGGTGGTGGTCGGCGCAGGCGGCCACTTGCGGCAGGTGGGTGACCGCGAGCACCTGGCGGTCCCGCCCGAGCTGCCTCAGAAGCTGGCCCACGGTGTGGGCCACACCGCCGCCGATGCCGGAATCCACCTCGTCGAAGATGAGCGTGGGCGCGGCGCCGAGCCGGCTCGTCACGACCGAGATGGCCAGCGCGATGCGCGAGAGTTCCCCGCCCGAGGCCACCTTGCCCACCGGCCTGGGGGTGGTGCCCGCGTGGCCCGCGACCAGGAATTCCACCTGCTCCCAGCCGTGCGCCTGGGGTTCGTCCATCCGGCTGAGGGCCACCTCGAACGTTCCCCCTTCCATGCCCAGGGTCTGCATGGTGTCGGTCACCGCGGCCGAGAGCCGGGGCGCGGCCTGCTGCCGCTGGCGGGTCAGCACTTTCAGTGTCTTCTCGAAGGCGTGCCAGGCTTGCCGCTCCGCCTCTTCCAGGGCGGCCAGGTCCAGCGCCTGTCCGACCTGCGCCAGTTCGGCCTTCCACTGCGCGAGCATGGCGGGCAGGTCCTGCGGCGGGCGCCGGTAGCGCCGGGCCAGCGACATCCACTGGGCGATCCGCTGATCCAGCGCCTCCAGTTGCTCCGGGTCCAGGTCGGCGTGCCGCGCGTACTGGTGCAGGTTGTGCAGCGTGTCCTGCACTTGCGCAAGCGCGCCCTCCAGCACGTCCACGTGGCTGGCGAACAGCGGTTCGATGTGGGCCTGCGCCTTCAGCGCGGCGAGCGCCCTGTGGATGAGGCCGGCCGCGCTGGCATCCTCCTCGTCCAGCGCCGCCGTCGCTGTCCGGGCCGCGTCCAGCAGGCCCTGGGCGTTGGCCAGGCGCGCGTGCCGGGTGTTGAGGTCTTCCCATTCGCCGGACAGCGGGGCGAGCTTCTCCAGTTCGACCACCTGCCAGTTCAGCCGCTCGCTTTCCTGCTGCAGCGTGGCCTGCCGCTGGCCGGCATCCAGCAGCGTCCGGCGCCGCTCGCGCCAGAGCGCCCAGGCCTGTTCGGCCTCGCGGATGTCGATCCCCGCGTAGGCGTCGAGCAGCTCCCGCACCGCGGTGGCGCGCGTGAGGCTCTGCCACGCGTGCTGGCCATGGATGTCGACGAGCGGCTCGGCCAGCGTCTTGAGCTGCGCCATCGTGGCCGCGCTGCCATTGACCCAGGCGCGGCTGCGACCCTCCATGTCCACCGTGCGCCTGAGCAACAGGGTGTCGTCGGTGGAAAAGCCTTGTTCCTCCAGCCACGGTGCCAGCGCGGGGACGGGGTCGAACTCGACCGCGATTTCGCACCTGGTGGCGCCTTCCCGCACCACGCCGCTGTCGGCCCTGCCGCCTAGGGCGAGTTGCAGCGCATCGATCAGGATGGATTTGCCGGCGCCGGTCTCGCCAGTGAGCACGCCAAATCCCTGTTCCAGCTCAAGGTCGAGCGACTGCACGATCACGAAGTCGCGCAAGGCAATGCGTCTGAGGCTCATGATGTCGGGAAGAGGGGGAAAGAAGGACGGCGTTGGCCACAACGTTCGTATTCTGACCGCTATTTCAGCCCCCTTCGTTCCAGTGCAGTTTCTTTCTCAACGTGTCGAAATAGCTCCAGCCCTTGGGATGGAGCAGGCGCAGCGCGTGCTCGGAGCGCCGGACCACGATGCGGTCGCCGTGCAGCAGGCTGGCGAGGGACTGCATGTCGAAATTGGCGCTGGCATCCTTGCCGGAGACGATCTCGACCGCGATTTCGCTTTGGGCGGGCAGCACGACCGGCCGGTTGGAAAGCGTGTGCGGGGCGATCGGCACCATGACCCAGCCATCGATGGCGGGGTGCAGCAACGGGCCTCCGGCCGACAGGGCGTAGGCCGTCGAGCCGGTGGGCGAGGCGATGATCAACCCGTCCGCGCGCTGGTTGGCCACGAAATGGCCATCCACCTCCACCCGCAGCTCGATCATGCCGGCGGCCCCAGCCCGATTGACGACGACGTCGTTCAATGCCGTCGCCTCGAACACGCACCGTTCGTCCCGCCAGACCGTCGCGGCCATCAGTGCCCGCTTTTCTTCCTCGAATTCGCCCCGGAGGATAGGTAGCAGCTTCTCGCGGTAGCTCTCGAAGGGCACGTCGGTGATGAAGCCCAGGCGCCCCTGGTTGATGCCGACCAGCGGAACGCCGTAGCGCGCCAGTTGGCGGCCGATGCCGAGCATGGTGCCGTCGCCGCCCACCACCAGCGCGAGATCGCAGCTTCGTCCCATCTCGGGCACCGTGAGCGCGGGATGCTGCAGCAAGCCCGTGTTGAGGGCGGTGTCGCGCTCCAGCGACACGTCGCAGCCCTGGTCGTGGAGAAAGTGGGCGATGCCATCGACGAGGTCGCGCGAGCCCAGCGCCTGGTACTTGCCGATGATCACCACGTGGGGAAACCGCGGGGAGCGGCCCGTCGAGGAAGGGATTGGCCGGTGGTCGGGGGGCTGGCTCATGCGCAAATTACAGCACAGGAGGCCGGGCGGGCCTGACCCTACAAACCCTTGCAGGCGGGCGGCAGAACGTCCGGGCAATCCTTAGAATGGACGCATGTTGGATGACCGCGCCAAGCGCCTTCTCAAAGCCCTGGTCGAGCGATACATCGCCGACGGTCAACCCATCGGCTCCCGAACGCTGGCCAAGGCGGCCGGGCTGGAGCTCTCGCCAGCGACGATCCGCAACGTCATGAGCGACCTGGAGGAGCTGGGCCTGATCGCCAGCCCGCACACCTCCGCCGGCAGGATACCCACCGCCAGGGGCTACCGCCTGTTCGTCGACACCATGCTCACGGTGCGCCGCGGCGACCTCTCTCCGGTCGCCGACATGTCCGCGCCGGGCATTCAGGGCGGGCAGCCGCAGCGCGTCATCAGCCACGCGGCCAACATGCTGTCGAGCCTGTCGCAGTTCGTCGGCGTGGTCATGGCGCCCCGGCGCGCCTCGGTGTTCCGCCACATCGAGTTCCTGAGCCTGTCCGAGCGCCGGGTCCTGGTGATCATCGTCTCGCCCGATGGCGACGTGCAGAACCGCATCATCCATACACAGGTGGACTTCTCCCAGACCCAGTTGCTGGAGGCGGCCAATTTCCTCAACGCGCATTACGCGGGCCTCACCATGGAAGCGGTGCGCGAGCGCCTGCGCACCGAGGTGGACGCGCTGCGGGGCGAGATCGCCGACCTCATGAAGGCGGCCGTGGACATCGATGCGGATGCCGACAGGGGACGAGAGGAAGTGGTGGTGTCGGGCGAGCGCAACCTGCTGTCGGTGAGCGAGTTCTCCAGCGACATGGATCAGTAGCGCCGCCTGTTCGACCTGTTCGAGCAGAAGACCCAGCTCATCCGGCTGCTCGACGTGTCCACCCAGGCCGATGGCGTGCGCATCTACATCGGCGGCGAGAGCCAGGTGGTGCCGTTCGAGGACCTGTCGGTGGTCACGGCGCCGTACGAGGTGGACGGCCAGGTGGTGGGCACGCTGGGCGTGATCGGCCCGCAGCGCATGCCCTACGACCGCATGATCCAGATCGTCGACGTGACCGCCAAGCTGGTGAGCAACGCGCTCAGCCACGGCAAGTAGGGGCCGTTGCCGCTGCGCCTACAATGCGCTCTCTTTCGGGCCGTTAGCTCAGTTGGTCAGAGCAGAGGACTCATAATCCTTTGGTCGTTGGTTCAAGTCCAACACGGCCTACCAGGGAAACCGTGCTATACTGCAGGGCTTACGCGGCTGTAGCTCAGCTGGATAGAGTACTTGGCTACGAACCAAGGGGTCGTGGGTTCGATTCCTGCCAGCCGCACCAAAATGAAAGCCTGCAGCCAAAAGCTGCAGGCTTTTTCATTTTCTGCAAAGCAGTACCGATCCATGAGCAAGGCCTTCACGCGCGAATCCGATCACGACGATGAAGATGACGGCTTTGCGCCTGCCGTCAACGCGCCAGGCGGAAAGAACTACATCACACGGGCGGGCTACGAGCGGCTTCGGAACGAGCTGTTCGTGCTCATGGACGACGAGCGCCCCAGGGTCGTCGAGATCGTGCATTGGGCCGCCAGCAACGGCGATCGCTCGGAAAACGGCGATTACCTCTACGGAAAGAAGCGATTGCGCGAAATCGATCGGCGCATCCGGTTCCTCACACGTCGCCTGGAAATCGCGGAGGTGGTGGACCCATCGTTGCACCATGGCGGCGAACACGTGTTCTTCGGCGCGACGGTCACTTATGCCGACTCGGCAGGCACCGAGACCACCGTCACCATCCTCGGCGTCGATGAGGCCGACAGCGCACGGGGGCAGATCAGCTGGGTTTCTCCGGTTGCGCGGGCCTTGCTCAAATCCCGGGTTGGCGACGAGGTCCGGCTGGCGCTGCCGGATGGCCAGGAAACGCTGGAAGTGGTCGCGGTGTCCTATCCGGCACCGTCCGCGCAAGGGTGAGGGTGTTCAGGGCTTCGTCGTGGGCTTGAACCGCTGGGCCTTGAGCACGGAGGGCGTGCGCCTGAGGCTTCGCAGGACATCGGCGAGATGGACCCTGTCGCGCACCGCGACGAGGAAGCGGATGTCGGTGGCGGACTGGGCGGGCTCGTTGCCCATGTCGACGTGGGTGATGTCGGCCTCGGCCGCCGCAATGGCCGACGCAACGCGCGCCAGAACACCCTTGCCGTTGGCGACGGTGACCAGCAAGGTGGTGTCGAACGCACGCAAGGGTTCGTCCGCCCACTCGACCTCGAGAAACCGCTCGCTGTCGCGCGCCAGCAGGCGCTTGCCGGTGGGACAGTCTTCCGCGTGCACGATCAGACCTTCGCCGCGCCCCAGGTAGCCCACGATGCGGTCGCCCGGAATCGGCTTGCAGCACGGGGCGTATTGCACCGACAGGCCTTCGCTGCCATCCAGGGTGACCACGCCTTGCGACAGCGACTCGTCCTGCCCCGAGGCGTAGCGTTCCTTGCTGATCAGCAGCGCGTCGGGCTTGAGGCCGGTCTCGGACAGCAGGACGGCCAGCTTCTTGCCCACCATGCCGGCGATGCGCTTGCCCATGCCGATGTCGGACAGCAGCTCCATGCGGGTCTTGTTGCCCGTGAAGCGCAGCAGCTTCTCCCATGTGGCCCGGGATTCGTCGTCTTCCTCGGGAAGGGTTGCGATGCCCTCGGAGCGCAGCGCCTGGCTCAGCATGCGTTCGCCCAGCACATGGGCCTTTTCCTGCGCCATGGTCTTGAGGTAGTGGCGGATCTTCGAGCGGGCGCGACCGGTCTTCACGAACGACAGCCAGGCCGGATTGGGCTCCGCTCCCGCCGCAGTGACGACTTCCACCACGTCCCCGTTGTTGAGTTCGGTGCGCAGCGGCAGTTGTTCGCCATTGATGCGCGCGGACACCGTGTGGTTGCCAACGTCGCTGTGGATGGCATAGGCGAAGTCCATCACGGTGGCGCCGCGCGGCAGCGCCAGGATCTTGCTCTTCGGGGTGAACACGTACACAGCGTCCGGAAACAGGTCGATCTTGATGTGGTCCCAGAACTCGCTGGCATCGCGTGTTTCCTGCTGAATGTCCAGCAGGGACTGCAGCCACTGGGCGCCCAGGCGCTGCGAGGTGTCGCTGTTGGGCTCGCTGGCCTTGTACAGCCAGTGCGCGGCCACGCCCGACTCGGCCACCACGTCCATGGCATGGGTGCGCAACTGGAACTCGATGTTGGTGCCGAACGGGCCGATCAGCGTGGTGTGCAACGACTGGTAGCCATTGACCTTGGGAATGGCCACGTAGTCCCTGAACTTGCCGGGCAGCGGCTTGTAGAGTTGGTGCAGGATGCCCATGCCGGTATAACAGTCGGTCAACTCAGGCACCACGATGCGAAAGCCGTAGATGTCGGTCACTTGCGAGAAGGACAGGTGCTTGCTGTCCATCTTGCGGTACACCGAATACAGCGTCTTCTCCCTTCCGAGAATGCGCACCGGCATGCCGTGCTGGGCAAACAGCGCCTCGAGTTCCTGCTCCACGCGGCCGATGAGGTCCCTGCGGCGGGTGCGCGACTTGTTCAAGGCCTTGCGGAGCACCTCGTAGCGCCAGGGGTGCAGATGCCTGAAGGCCAGGTCCTGGAGCTCGCGGTAGGTGAAGTTCAGTCCGAGCCGGTGGGCAATGGGCGCGTAGATTTCCAGCGTTTCGCTGCTGATGCGCTCCCATTTGCTGCGCGGCATATCGCCCATGGTGCGCATGTTGTGGGTGCGATCGGCCAGCTTGATCAGGATGACGCGAACGTCCTTGGCCATGGCCAGCAGCATCTTGCGAAACGACTCCGCCTGGTTCTGTTCCCGGGTGTCGAACTCCAGCTTCTCCAGCTTGGTCAGCCCGTCCACCAGCTCGGCCACCGGCGAGCCGAACCGCTCCACCAGTTCCGCCTTGGTCACGCCGCAGTCTTCGATGACGTCGTGCATGAGCGCTGCCATGAGCGCCTGCGCATCGAGCTTCCACTCCGCGCACTGAGCGGCCACCGCGATGGGGTGGGTGATGTAGGGGTCGCCGTTCTTGCGCAACTGGCCAAGGTGGGCTTCGTCGGCCAGCCGATAGGCCTGGCGCACGCTCTCGACCTCGATCGGGCTCATGTAGTCGAGCTTGCCCACGAGCGCGGCGAAGCTGGCCGCAGCGGCGCTGGCCGCAGGGTGCGAAGGCACTTCTGCTGGCGCGAAAACACTGGGGCGGACCGCTGGACTCATGTCGTTACTTTAGCGCGAGATGGCGGACCCTGGCCGCACGGGCACGCGAAGCCTCGCTATCGGCGTCATTCGGGCTTGCGGAAAAACAAAAAAGCACCGCGTTGCGGTGCTTCTCGAATCGGGTCGCCCGGGATCAGAGCGGGACTTTTTTGAGCATTTCCAGGCCCACCTTGCCTTCGGCGATTTCGCGCAGCGCGGTCACGCCGGGCTTGTTCTTGCTTTCGATCTTGGGTGCGTGGCCCTGGCTGAGCATTCTGGCGCGGTAGGTGGCCGCCAACACGAGCTGGAAGCGGTTGGGGATCTTTTCCAGACAGTCTTCGACGGTGATGCGTGCCATGTGCGGGCTCCGGAGTGGATGCGGTGGTGATTCAGAGGATGTTGAGCGCGCGGAACGTGTCGCTCCTGGCGATGCGCTGGGCGGCGAACTTGAGCCGTTGCGCATGGACGATGGCCTTGAGATCGAACAAGGCCCGCTCGAACAACTCGTTGATTATAACGAAATCGAACTCGCTGGCCTGGGCCATTTCGGTGGCGGCGTTCTGCAGGCGCAGTTCGATCACCTCGGCGCTGTCCTCGGCGCGGCGCTCGAGGCGCGAACGCAACTCCTCCCAACTGGGCGGCAGGATGAACACCAGCACGGCATTCGGGAAGATGCGCTTGACCTGGATGGCGCCCTGGAAGTCGATCTCCAGCACCACGTCCGCACCCTGGGTTATGCGCTGCTCGATCGCCATCTTGGATGTGCCATAGCGATTGCCGTGCACCATGGCCCATTCCAGGAAGGCATCCTGGATGACCATCTGGTCGAACGTTTCCTTGGAGACGAAGTAGTACTCCCGGCCATGCAGCTCCTGGCCTCTGGGGGGCCGGGTGGTGTGGGAGATGGAGGGCACGACACGCGAGTCCAACTCCATCAAGGCCTTGACGAGGCTGGACTTTCCAGCACCGCTCGGTGCTGCAACGACGAAGAGATTTCCGGGGTACTGCATGTGCTTGTGGCTACTCAATGTTCTGCACCTGCGCGTCGAACGAGGTCACAGGCCGTTGATTTGTATAGGTATTTGACATCAACGCTCCAGTGGCCCCCACAGGCTTCCCCGCAGAAAA
>CAZFOT010000056.1:0-17389 GCA_964520365.1 uncultured Hydrogenophaga sp. | reverse complement strand
TTCTCGCGCGAGAAAGGCATCGACGCGCCCGACAGCCTGAGCGACAGCGAGGTCTGGAACCTGATCTTCGCGCCCGGCTTCTCCACCGCCGCCGAGGTCACCGACGTGTCCGGCCGCGGCGTGGGCATGGACGTGGTGAAGAAGAACATCACCGCGCTCAACGGCACGGTCGAGATCGATTCCGCCGAAGGCTTCGGCATGAGCGTGAAGGTGCGCCTGCCGCTCACCCTGGCCATCATGGACGGCATGTCGGTGCGCGTGAGCGACGAGGTCTACATCCTGCCGCTGGCCAGCGTGATCGAGTCGTTCCAGATCAAGCAGAGCGACATCAGCACCGTGGCGCAGGGCGCCCAGGTGGTCAAGGTGCGCGACGAATACATGCCGGTGATCGAGCTCGAGCGCGTGTTCCAGGTGCCGCGCTTCGAGTTCAACGGCAGCAGCCCGATCATGGTCGTGGTCGAGGCCGAAGGGTCGCGGGTGGCGCTCATGGTCGACGAACTGCTCGGCCAGCAGCAGGTGGTGATCAAGAACCTGGAGTCGAACTACCGCAAGGTGCCCAACGTCTCGGGCGCCACGATCCTGGGCGACGGCAAGGTCGCGCTCATCCTCGACACCTCCGGCCTGATCCGGCGCTCAAGACACTGATGCTTCCAGCCAGCCATCGCGGCGCCCGGCCATCCAAGGGAATCGTACCCGCCAGCCAAGACAAAGACGGAATCATTCGATGCTGCAGCAGCCCTCTCCCATCCGGCGCGCGCCCATGCCATCGGCTCGCCAGAGCATGGCGGAGGATGGCCCGCTCGTCGAAGGCCGCGAGTTCGTCTGGAGCGGTGCCGACTTCTCGCGCATCAAGGCGCTGATCTACAAGAAGGCCGGCATCAGCCTGCACGACGGCAAGCACGCCATGGTGTACAGCCGCGTCTCGCGCCGCCTGCGCGAGACCGGCCACGCCAGCTTTAAGACCTACCTCGACTGGCTGGAGCAGCACGACGGCCCCGAGTGGCAGGAATTCATCAACGCCCTGACCACCAACCTCACCGCCTTCTTCCGCGAGCAGCACCACTTCGGCATCCTGGCCGAACTGCTCGCATCCAGGCGCGCGCAGCCCTGGCGCATCTGGTGCTCGGCCGCCTCCACCGGCGAGGAACCCTACTCCATCGCCATGACCGCCGCCGAGGCCCTGGGCGCGGCCGGCAGCTTCCAGATCGTCAACAGCGACATCGACACCAAGGTGCTGGCCACGGCCGCGCGCGGCATCTACAAGAGCGAGGGTGTCAAGGGCCTTTCGCTGGAGCAGATGCAGCGCCACTTCATGCGCGGCAAGGGCGCCAACGCCGGCTTCATGCGCGTCAAGCCCGAGCTGCAGAAGCACATGGAGTTCCTCACCGTCAACCTGATCCAGGAGCTGCCGTTCCGCGATCCGTTCGACGCCGTCTTCTGCCGCAACGTCATGATCTATTTCGACGCCGCCACCCAACGCCAGGTGCTCGAGCGCATCCACCGCGTGATGAAGCCGGGCGGACTGCTTTTCGTGGGCCACGCCGAGAACTTCAGCGACGCGCGCAACCTGTTCGTGCTGCGCGGAAAGACCGTTTATGAGCGCATTTGAAACCGCCGCGGCCCTGGCCGCCAGCCGCCCCTTCGACGCCTCGGCGCCGGTGCGCTCCCCGCGGCTGGAGGGCCTGAGAACGCGTTCGCCCAAGCCCGGCGAGGCCTCGTTCTTCTACCACGACCACCACTTCCGCCACGACGCGGTCAAGGTGCTGCCGGGCGAGTATTTCGTCACCGCCGACGACATGGTGATCATGACGGTGCTCGGCTCGTGCATCGCGGCCTGCATCTGGGACCCGCGCGTGCGCGTGGGCGGCATGAACCACTTCATGCTGCCCGAAGGCGGCGGCGACACCACCGGGCGCTACGGCTCCTACGCCATGGAACTGCTGATCAACGAGATGATGAAGCTCGGCGCGCGGCGCGAGCACATGCAGGCCAAGGTGTTCGGCGGCGGCCAGGTGATGCACACCTTCACCACCATGAACGTGGGCGAGCGCAACACCAAATTCGTGCTCGACTACCTGCAGACCGAACGCATCGCCGTGATCTCCAAGGACGTGCTCGACATCCATCCGCGCAAGGTGTGCTACTTCCCCGCCACCGGCAAGGCCATGTGCAAGCGCCTGGCGCATTCGCACCCCGAGACGCTGGAGACGCAGGAACGCAAGGGCAGTGCCGCCACCGTGGCCAGCGCCACGGCCGGCGGCTCGGTCGATCTTTTCTGAAAACACAGGGAGACAAGGGAATGGCCAGGATTCGAGTGGTGGTGGTGGACGATTCGGCGCTGGTGCGCAGCCTGCTCACCGAGATCATCAACCGCCAGCCCGACATGAGTTGCGTGGGCGCGGCGGCCGATCCGTTGATGGCGCGCGAGATGATCCGCGAGCTCAACCCCGACGTGATCACGCTGGACGTGGAAATGCCGCGCATGGACGGGCTGGAGTTCCTCTCGCGCCTGATGCGCCTGCGCCCGATGCCGGTGGTGATGGTCTCCACCCTGACCGAACAGGGCGCCGACATCACGCTGCGCGCGCTGGAGATGGGCGCGGTGGACTTCGTGGCCAAGCCGCGCATCGGCGTGAGCAGCGGCCTCAACGAACTCGCCAGCGACATCGTCGACAAGATCCGCGTGGCCGCCGGCGCCCATGTGCGGCGCCTCTCGGCCGCGCCCCCGAGCGCCACCGCGGGCGCGCGAGACGCGGGCGCCAGCGGCGAGGCCCCGCGCGCGCCGCTGCCGCGCATGTCCTCGACCGAGAAGGTCATCTGCATCGGCTCGTCCACCGGCGGCACCGAGGCCATTCGGGAAGTGCTGGTGCCCATGCCGCCGGACGCGCCGGCCATCGTGATCACCCAGCACATGCCGCCGGGCTTCACCACCAGTTTCGCCGCGCGCCTCGACGGCCTGTGCCGCATCCGCGTGCAGGAAGCCAGCGACGGCCAGCGCATCCTGCCCGGACACGCCTACATCGCCCCGGGCGGGCGCCACCTGCGCATCGACCGCAGCGGCTCCAACTACGTGGCGGTGATCGAGGACACGGAACCCGTCAACCGCCACCGCCCCTCGGTGGAAGTGCTGTTCCGCTCGGCCGCGCGCGTGCTCGGCCCCAACGCCATCGGCATCATGCTCACCGGCATGGGCGCCGACGGCGCGCAGGCCATGCGCGAGATGAAGGACGCCGGCAGCTACAACTACGTGCAGGACGAGGCCAGCTGCGTGGTCTTCGGCATGCCGCGCGTGGCGATCCAGCACGGCGCCGCGCACGAGGTGCTGCCCCTGAGGCAGATCGCGCCGGCGGTGCTGAGCCGGCTCGCGAGCAGTCCTTCGACGGTGCGACACAGGATATGAGGCGCTCCCCGCGCCGCTTCGCCGCCCTCCCCGCTCCGGCGCCTTCGGCCTGGAAAGAGGCGCTGTGTGCGAAATGCGCAACGCCGGTAGTCACAACGCAGTACACGCCGAAGCGGCCTGCATGAAATTTGGAATCGCACCCTCGGCCGGGCCGCGCCGCGCGGGGCATGAGGTGCTACGCTCATGGCCGAAGGCACCGGCCTTCACCTCCTTTTCCCATCGGCCCATCGACCATCGCACCATGTCCACCTGCAGTCCCGAGCCCACCTGCAACCCGGCGCGACGCACACAGGCATGCCAATGAGCGAAACGTGGCGAGTGGCGCGTTGGCGGGGCCGCCAGTGGGCGCTTGCGCTGGCCGTGCTGCTCGCGCTCACCCTGCTGCCGCTGGGCTGGGTGCAATGGCAGCAGTTCATGCTGCTGGACCCGCCCTCCAGTGCGCCAGTTGGCGTTTCCCTTCCACCGGCCGGCAGCGCTGAAGAGACCATGGCCGAGGCGGCCCGGCAACTGCGTGACGCGCAGCAGCAGGTCCAGCGCCTGGCCCTGATCGGCATGGCGCTCACCGCCTTGCTCGCCGCGGGCGTGGTGTGGCTGGTCATGGCCCTGGTGCGCCACATGCGCCGGCAGTTCTGGCAGTTCCAGAAGCTGCAGAAGCTCAGCAACCAGTTGGCCCACGCGCGCGACGACGCCGAGGCGGCCAACCAGGGAAAGAGCCTGTTCCTGGCCAACATGAGCCACGAGATCCGCACCCCGTTCCATGGACTGCTGGGCATGCTCAACCTGCTCAACGAGGCCAGTCTCACGGGCCGGCAGCGCGACTACCTGCAGACCGCGCACGACTCCGCGCTGCACCTGCTGGGCGTCTTCAACGACATCCTGGACGTCTCCACCATGGACGCCGGAACGCTCAGGCTCTCGCCCACGCCCACCCACTTGCGGGATCTGGTGCGCGAGGTCGAGGGCCTGATGCAGGTCCCGGCCCAGGACAAGGGCCTCACACTGAACGTGTACACGGCCGGCAACCTGCCCGAATGGGTCATGGCCGATGTCACGCGCGTGCGCCAGATCCTGTTCAACCTGCTGAGCAACGCGATCAAGTTCACCCGGGAAGGCAGCGTGATCGCCGAGGTCACGCGCCACCCCGAGCGCTCCAGCGGCGTGCTCATCACCGTGCGCGACACCGGTGTGGGCATGGACAAGAGCACCCTGGGGCACCTGTTCTCGCGTTTCTACCAGGCCGACAACACCCCGCGCCGGCGCTCGGGCGGCAGCGGACTGGGCCTGGAAATCTCGCGCAACCTGGCCCGCATGATGGGCGGCGACATCCAGGTCCAGAGCAAGCCAGGCGTGGGCTCGGTGTTCACCGTCAGCCTGATCCTGCCCGAGACCGACGCACCCGCCGCCAACGAGACCGCGGCAGGACCCGACACCGGCCTGGGCGCGATCGGCCAGGCGGCGGGCCAGCGCGCGCTGCGGGTGCTGGTGGCCGAGGACCATCCCATCAATCTCAAGTACATGAGCATCCTGCTGGAGAACATGGGCCACAGCGCCGTGTTCTGCGAAAACGGCCAGCAGGCGCTGGAACTGCTGGCCCAGGAGCCCTTCGACGTGGTCCTGCTGGACTACCACATGCCCGTGCTCGACGGCCTGGCCACCACCCAGGCGATCCGCGCGCTGGAAGGTCCGGCCTCGCGGACCAAGGTGATCCTGGTCACGGCCGACGTGGTCAACGACACGCGCAAGCGCGCCATCGAGGCCGGCGTCGACGAGTTCACCAGCAAGCCCCTGCAGGCCGACGACCTGGAGCGCGCCCTGCGCTACTGCGGTCTGCTCGATGCCGGCACCGACGGCCCGGCGACGACCCGGCACAGCAACCCGTTTCCCATTTCGGCCTACGAACTGCCCGTGCGCCTGCCCGATGAACAATCCGCCTCCACGCTGATCGACTCCGAGGCATTCACCGAGATCGCCTCCCTGATGCCGCACGAAACCCTGGCCGAACTGCTCGCCACGCTGTTCCAGCGGCCGGACGGCTCGATCCCGGTGCTGCTGACGGCGCTCGAGAACCAGGACCTGGCGGCGGTCGGCTACAACGCCCACAAACTCAAGGGCACGAGCATGCTCATGGGACTGCGGGCCATCGTGCGCACGGCGGCCCAGATCGAGGAAATGGTCCACAAGGGCGAGGACCCCTTCACCAGCGGACTGGCGTACCAGATGACGCGCGACATGGAGCTCACGCAAAAAGCACTGCGCCAGTACGGCTTCGGAGAGTGAAGCCCATCCTCGACGAGCGAGGCAACGCAAATTCCAGGGGCACCGAAGGTCCGGCCCCGCCGGCCCAAGGGTGCCGTCCCCCCTCCAAGCGCCCATAGGGCGCGCAAGAGAGGGGGGAAGCCGCGTCAGCGGCGCAGGGGGGTGCCTCTCCTCCTACACGAGTCGGTCGAACAGGCTGCCGGATTCGGGAGGGGGCACGCTGCCGTTGCCGCGTTCGTCGTAGGCCACGACCTCCTCGGGGGATGGCGGGGCTTGCGATGCGGCGGCGCTGTCGCTGCTGTCCGTCTCGGCCAGTGGCAAGGGCAGCGGCGCGGGCGCCGGGAGTTCCTGCCGGGCCGCGGGCGGCAGCGGGCGGCGGGGAATCAGTGCGGCGGCCGCGGCGGAGAGGTCGGGCGCGGTGTCGCTTCGCGGGCCAGGCGCCTCGCTGGCCGGCTCCAGGCCCAGCGCCCGATCGACCACGGCGGCGCTGGCCTGCCAGACGTTGGTGAGCGTTTCCTGCAGCGCCTTGTGAATCTCCCGCCTGGAGGTGGCGCGGCGCTCGGCCTCGGCCTCCTCCTGCGCCACCTTGCGAGCCTCGGCCTCGGCCACGGCGCCGCCGGTGGACGGGCCGGCCAGCCCCCCGGGGGTGTCTGGTTCGCGCTGTGGCCGTGGCATCCCTTTCGCGCCCGGCTCGCCCTTGGCGTGGCGCGAGGCGGCGTTGTCCTGTCCCGCGCCCAGGCCGGCTTGCGCGTCGCGCGCCGCGCCCTGCACGGGCTGCACCGAAGCAACCGCAGCGACGGCGGGCACGGCGTTGCCTTGCGGCGTCGGCCAGGACACGGCATTGGAGGTCGAAAAATTCAGCATGGCATTCACCCTCAACAGGAAGCGCCCGGCAAACATGCCCGGCGTTCTGAATGCCTTTTCGGCCGAATTGGGCGCGACTTGAGGCTTTATTTCGACCTTCGAGCCGACGGGTTTCAGCTAGGACCCGCCAATACCGTTTTTTTCAGGTGCGAAAAATACCATCAGGCCCCGGAGAAAGCCTGCTCGTGCATCCAGGCCGCGTGCCTGGGCGCGCGCTTGGTGCTGGACCATTCGTCCAGCATGTCCCACTTCACGTCGTCGAGCTTCTTCATCATCTCCGGCGTCGCCGTGTTGGCCGCGAGTTCCAGGCGGTGGCCGTTGGGGTCGAAGAAGTAGATGCTCTTGAAGATGGTGTGGTCGGTCACGCCCACGACCTCGATGCCGGCGGCCTCCATGCGGGCCTTGGTGGCCTCCAGTTCCTCGACCGTGTCCACTTCCAGCGCGATGTGCTGCACCCATTCCGGGGTGTTCGGGTCCCGGCCCATCGCGGGCGAGTTCGGCAGCTCGAAGAAGGCCAGGATGTTGCCGCCGCCCGCGTCCATGAACAGGTGCATGTAGGGGTCGGGCGCGAGGGTGGAGGGCACCTGGTCCTCGGCGATGGCGAGCACGAAGTCCATGCCCAGGTGCTTGCGGTACCACTCGACGGTTTCCTTGGCGTCCTTGCAGCGGTAGGCGACGTGGTGGATTTTGCGGATCTTCATGGGAGTCTCCTGGTTGGGGGTAGGAAAAAGGTCAGACGTCTTCGCGGGCCACGGCCAGGGCTTGCCTGAGCGTGCCGATGTCGCCCACGTGGTTGGCCAGCAGCAGGATCAGCTTGGCATTGAGCAGCGCGCTCTGGGCATCGCTCAGATCGCGGTGGGCGTCGATCAGGGCTTCGTAGAAGTCGTCGCCGGGCGTGAAGTCGCGGAAGTAGCGCTGGCCGGCTTCGGCGAAGTTGGGCTGGCGTTGCAGCGGCATGTTGGTCTCCTTGGCGGGTTCAGAGGGCCACGGCTTCGGCCGTTCGCGGGATGGATTGCGCGGCCGGCTGCGCGGTCGCGCGGGCCAGCGCGGCGCGCACGGCGGCCGCGTCGAAGCGGCGCCAGCGCGCGGCCACGTGCTGGTCGGGGCGGATCAAGTAGCCATTGCCAGGCCGGGCGTCGAGCCGCCGCGCCACCAGGCCGTCGCGGTCGTGCAGCACGGCCAGGCCGTCCGGGGCCGTGCCGGCGCTGGCCGTGACCAGCACCGTCTGCACCGCGATGGCCGCGCCTTCGAGCGCCTGCGCCTGCGCGCGCACCTCGGATTCGATCTGTTCCACGCTGTCGGCGAACACGAGCAACTGGAAGCGGTTGCCCAACTGGTCGAGCAGCCACGCGTCCTGGCCGGCCACGCGCACCGGCGCATCGTGCAGCGGCGCGCCGGGCACCATGTCGCCGCCGAAGGTGTCGGCGTCGGGCGTGTTCAGCGCCGAGTCCACCAGGATCGCCGGCACGCTCAGCCGCCCGGAATTCACCAGCTTGCGCGCGAACGGCTGGGTGCGCGCCAGTTCCAGCGCCGCGTTGCGGAACAGGCGGCTGACCGCGCTCTTGGGCGTGATGAAGTCGGTGGAGCGCGTGGAGTTGCGGATGTTCTCGTCGGCCGCGAAAGTGCGGTCGGCGTCATAGCTGTCGAGCAGCGCCTCGGGCGCCAGGCCCTTCATCACCAGCGCCAGCTTCCACACCAGGTCGTCGGTGTCCTGGAAGCCGGAGTTGGCGCCGCGCGCGCCGAACGGCGAGACCTGGTGCGCCGCATCGCCGACGAACAGCAGGCGGCCATGGCGGAAGTTCTTCATGCGCCGGCACTGGAAGGTGTAGATGCTGGCCCACTCCAGGGTGAACGCCCGGTCGTCGCCCAGCATGGCCTTGACGCGCGGCAGGATGTTCTCGGGCTTCTTCTCTTCCTCCGGGTCGGCGTCCCAGCCGAGCTGGAAGTCGATGCGCCAGACGTTGTCGCTCTGCTTGTGCAGCAGCACCGACTGGTTGGGGTGGAACGGCGGATCGAACCAGAACCAGCGCTCGGCGGGGAAGTCGGCCTCCATCACCACGTCGGCGATCAGGAAGCGGTCCTTGAACACCTGGCCCTCGATGTCCAGGCCGAGCTGGCGCCGCACGTTGGAGCGCGCGCCGTCGGCCACGATCAGCCAGTCGGCATCGATGTCGAACGCGCCGTCGGGCGTCTGCACGCTCACGCGCGCGCCGTCGGAGCGCGGCGCCACGCCCGCCACCCGGTACTTCCAGCGCAGGTCCACGCCCACCTCGGTGGCGCGCCGCACCAGCGCCTCCTCCAGGTGGTACTGCTGCAGGTTGATCATGCCGGGGCGCTTGTGGCCCGGCTCGGGCACGAGGTCGAAGCGGTAGACCTCCTCCTCGCGCAGGAAGGTGCGCCCCACGTTCCACTGCACGCCCTTGTCCACCAGGGCGTCGCCCACGCCCAGCCGATCGAGAATTTCCAGCGCGCGCTTGGCATAGCAGACCGCCCGCGAGCCGAAGGAAACGCTGTCCTCCTCGTCGAACAGCAGCACGTCCAGCCCGTGCAGGCGCGCATCGATGGCGGCGGCCAGACCGACCGGTCCGGCGCCGATGACCACCAGCGGCCTGCGTTGCGGGGCCGCCTGCATCAGGTCATGGGGCGGGCGGTAGGGAAAGGTGGGGTAGGTGTAGGTGGCCATGCCGTGCGTGCTCCTCTCGTGATGGACCGCACTGTACCCAATAATTCACCATTGGTAAACTGATTTCTCTATCCGTAATTATTTGGTCGGATTTGGGGTGATGGAAGATGGCCTGGGAGCGGCTTTTTGGCGTTGTCCTGGTGTTTTGGTTTTCGTTACGCTGGTTTCGCCCTGAAGGGCGAGTCACTTTCTTTTGGGTCGCCAAAAGAAAGTAGGTGCGCCGCCGGGCGCACATCCCGGCTCGCCACGAAAGCCCACACCTCAGGGCAAAGAGAAAAACGGGGAAAGGGTCACTCCGGCTCAGGCTTGACCAACGTCACCGGCACGGGCGAGACCCGCACCATTTCCTGCGACACCGAGCCCAGCACGGCCGCGCGCAATCCGCCGCTGCCGTGGGTGCTCATGATCACGGCGTCGCAGCCGTGGCGCTCCACGGCCTCGACCAGCATCTGGGCCGCGTCGCCGCTGCTCACGTCGGTTTCGACCTGCTGGGCCGCCGCCGTGAGCAGGGCCAGCGCCGGGCGGACCAGGTCGCGGCCGGCGCCCGCGCTCACCTTCTGCAGCACATCGGGATCGTGCGCCACCATCAGTTCGTACAGGTTGGCGCTGTCCTGCACATTGGCCACCACGAAGCGCGCCTTGAGGCCGGCGCCCACCAGCCGCAGCGCATGGTGCACCGCCAGCAAGGCATGGTCGGAGCCGTCGGTAGGAATGAGGATTTTCAGCATGTGTTTTTCCCGTGAGTCGATAAGCCGTCAGTATCGCAGCCTGGCCGAGACCTCTTCCCACCAAGACCCTCACCCCGACCCTCTCCCGCCAGCGGGAGAGGGAGCAAAACCGCAACGAGCGTGGTGAGCGCAAAACCAGGGGCAGCAAGGGTCCGGCTCCGCCGGCCCGAGCTGCCGTCCCCCCTCCAAGCGCCGCAAAGCGGCGCGTCAGAGAGGGGGGAAGCCGCGAAGCGGCGCAGGGGGGTGCCCTCAATACGGCCGCTCGTTGAGCACACACCAGTAGAGTTCGATGTGATCGGCGACCTCCATGAACTTGCTGAAGCTCACCGGCTTCTCGATGTAGGAGTTCACGCCCAGGTCGTAGGCGGTCTTGAGGTCCCGGTCCTCGCGCGAGGACGTGAGCATGACCACCGGAATGCGGCGAAAGCGCTCGTGCGCCTTGAGTTGCCGCAGCACTTCCAGGCCGCTGAGCTTGGGCATGTTGATGTCGAGCAGGATCACCGCCGGGATCGGATCGCCGGCTTCCCAGCGCGCCATGAAGCCCAGGGCTTCCTCGCCGTCGCGCGCGACCAGGATGTTGTTGCCGAACCGCTTCTTGCTGAAAGCCCGAAGGGTCAGGTCCAGGTCCATGGGGTTGTCCTCGACCAGCATGATGGGAGGCAGGGGAGAGGCCGACGGGTTCATACGGGAAACTCCAGATGGAAAGTGGCTCCCTGGCCAGGTTCGCTGTGCGCCCACACCCGGCCGCCCATGCGCTGCGCCGCCTTGGACACCAGCGCCAGCCCGACACCAGTGCCGGGATAGTCCTCCGCGCGGTGCAGGCGCTGGAAGATGCCGAAGATGCGGTCATGGTATTGCATGTCGAAGCCCACGCCATGGTCCTTGACCCAGATGAGGCAATGCTCGCCCTGCCGGCGCGCGCCGATCTCGACCCGGGGCCGCGATCCGTCGCGGCTGAACTTCAGCGCGTTGCCGACCAGGTTGCGAAGCGCCAGTTTCAGCGCCTCGCCGTCGAGCCGCAGCGTGAGCGGCTCCAGGGTGCGCACCACCTCGACGCCGCCGCGCTCGATGTCGGACGCGTAGAACGCCAGCACCCGATCGACCAGGGGCTGCACCGCCACCGGGTCGTGGCCCATGACCCGGCGGTCGAGGTGGGAGTAGTCGAGCAGGTCCGAGATCAGTTCGCCCATCTGCACGACGCCGGCGCGGATGCGTTCCACGAAATACCGCCCCTCCTCGTCCAGCCTGGGGCCGTATTCCTCTTGCAGCAACTGGCTGTAGCCGTCGATGCCGCGCAGGGGCGCGCGCAGGTCGTGCGAGACGGTGTAGGAAAACGCCTCCAGCTCGTGGTTGGCTTCACGCAGCTCGGCCGTGCGCTGGGCCACGTGCTGCTCCAGCCGCGCCCGGTGCTCGCTCAGCTCGGCGCTGGCGCGCAACTGCTCGGTGACGTCCTGGATGGTGGTGAACAGGTGGCGGATGCTGCCATCGGGATTGCGCACCGGCCGCACGTTGAGCTCGGTGGCCACCACCTGGCCGTCCTTGCGCAGGAACCGCTTGTGCATCTGGTAGCTGTCGATCCGACCCGCGAGCAGGTCGTCGAACAAGGTCAGATTGGGCGCCAGATCGTCCGGGTGGGTGATTTCGGTCCAGGATTGGCTCAGCAAGTCCTCGCGCGGGTGGCCCAGGATCTCGCACAGGCGGTCGTTGACCTGCAGCCAGCGCTTGTCCACCGGCGAGGAGATCGCCATGCCGATGAAGGGCAGTTCGTAGAACAGGCGCAGCATCTGGGCCTGCTCGCCCTGGGCCAGCAAGGCTTCCTTCTGCACCGTGATGTCGAGCAGGATGCCGCTGATGCGGGTCACCTGGCCGCTGGCGCCGCGCTCCAGCCGGCTGCGGTCGTCCACCCAGGCCCAGCGGCCGTCGCCACGGCGCAGCCGGTATTCCTGCCGGTACTCGTCGGGTCCGTGCGCGACGTAGTGGGCGATTTCGGCGCTGACCCGGTCCCCGTCGTCGGGATGCAGCAGGTCGTTGAATTGGACCCCCGCGCCCGTCAGGTCGCCGGGCTCGCGGTCCCACTGGCGCAGCGAGTCGCTGACGTAGGCCACCGGCCAGCCCGGCGCGTTGCGCCGCTCGATCACCACCAGCGGCGAGCGGTCGACCACCTCGGTCATCTTCAGCAGGTGCGCGCGCAGCCGATCGGCCCGCCGGGTCCACACCAGGTGCGACAGGGCGACCAGCAGGATCACCACGGCGGCCAGCAGCACGGCTTCTCGCATCAGCAAGGCCTCCAGCGACATGTCGAACCCTCTTCGTTGGGTTACATTCTGGCACTTCCCGGCTGCTGGCGCACCTTTGTCCAGGAACCGGCCAGCCGCGCTCAGGCGCCGTCGCTCAGCGGCAGGTCGTCGTCGTCATCGAGCGCCTGGCTGGCCATGTAGGGCAGCACCTGCTGGATGAAAACCTCGCCCACCCATTGGCGGATGTCCGGGTCGGACAGGCCGGCGCCGCTCAGGAGCGTCATGCTGCTGAAGCTGCCGATGCCGTCGTCCATGGTGACGCCCTCGGGCACGGGCGAGGCCAGCAGCGGGCCGCCGCGCGGCGCGGCGGTCTCGCGCTGCCAGACGCGGTGGAAGCGGTCGAAGTAGCCCACCGTGCCCCGGCGCCAGACCTCGGCGACGTAGAAATGCCAGGCGCCCTCGCCTTCGGTCACGAAACCCCAGGCGAACTCGTGCACGCGATCGGGCGCGGCATCGAGCACGCCGATCTCGATCACGTCATCGCGGGCCGCGTATTCGGCGAACAGCGGCCCCGCGCCGCCGGGATCGGCCTGGATGAAGCGCCGGATTTCCTCCGGCAGCGAGCTGAAATGGGGCTGCGGATCGCCCGCGGTCCGCTTGGCGCGCCGCAGCAGCCGCGCGGTGGCGTCCACGGTCTTCTGCGCGGCGATGCAGCGGTCCCTGAAGGTCTTTCGCCCATCGGGGGTGGAAAGCAGTTCCACCGTCTCGTCGAACGCGGCGTCGTCGCGCAGATAGCCGTCTTCGCGCAGGCGCAGCGCGATGTCGAGCATGGCATTGCGCGTGACGTGTTCGAGCATGTAGGCCATGTCGCCGCCCTCGAAGTCGATCATCGACTGCCGGACCCAGGCCATCGTCTCCTGCGGCGACAGGCCCTCGGGGGCGCGAGGCATGTCGTTGAAGAGGGCTCTGAGCACCCTGACTGTGTCCCAATCGCTCGCCATGTGTTCTCCGGGGGTGGCATCCGTCCAATGGACCCGAGCATAGTGCGGATCGGCGCCGGGTTGAAGCGCGCCGGCGCCAACTCCGTCACGCCGGGCGGCCTTCAGCCCCGGCCGATGTAGGGCATGCGGGTGGCCATCACCGTGGTGAACAGCACATTGGCCGTGAGCGGCAGGCGCACCATGCCCATGAAGGTGTCCACCACCGCCTGCAGGTCCATGCGCGGCTCGGGGCGCACGCTGCCGTCGGCCTGGGGCACGCCGTCGGCCATGCGCGCGGTCAGCTCGCTCGCGGCGTTGCCGATGTCGATCTGCCCCACGGCGATGTCGAACGGCCGGCCGTCCAGCGATGCGGTCTTGGTCAGGCCGCCGATGGCGTGCTTGGTGGCCGTGTAGGCGATCGACCCCGGGCGCGGCGCGTAGGCCGAGATGGAGCCGTTGTTGATGATGCGCCCGCCCATCGGGGTCTGTTCCTTCATCAGCTTGAAGGCCTGCGACAGGCAGTAGAACGCGCCGTTGAGGTTCACGTCCACCACCTGCCGCCATTCGGCCGCGCTGACCAGGTCGGGCGTCTTCGCCCCCAGCCCGCCCCCGGCGTTGTTGAACAGCAGGTCCAGCCGGCCGAAGCGCTCGCGCACGGCGGCGAACGCGGCCGCCACGGCTTCGTCGTCGGCCACGTCGCAGGGCAGCACGAAGGCGTTCGCGGCGTGTTCGCCCGCCGCGTCCGCGGTGGCCTGCAGCGCCTCGGCGCGCCGACCGATCAGCGCGACGTGCCAGCCCTCGGCGAGCAGGCCCAGTGCGCAGGCGCGGCCGATGCCGCTGCCGGCGCCGGTAACGATGGCGTATGAGGTCATGGCTTGAAATCCTTCTTGCAGGGTGGGAAAAGCAGGCACTTTGCCACAGCGCCGGCATCAGCGCAGCGCCAGTGACTGCCGCTTCCACCCCGCATCGGCCCAGCGGTTGAAGGCGCCGAGCGCGTCGGGCGCGAAGGCCGTGCGCTCCGGGGTCAGCGCGTCCAGCCCCACCACCTCGAAGCGGCGGATGGTGCGGCCCTCGGCCACCGCTTCGCGCGCCATCAGCATGGATTTTCCGCCCGGCACCCAGCCGGCGAACTCGGCGTAGCCCACGCCCGGCAGCAAGGCCGCCGGCGGCTGCACCAGCACCTGCCAGCCCTGCCGGGTCTGCCGGAACACCCAGAGTTCGCGCCAGCCGTCGATGGGCTGCACCGCCAGCACGATGGCGTTGCGCTCGCGGTTGCGCCGGGCCGATGCGGGCCACACCTGCCCCCAGGTGCAGCGCTCGGCCAGCACCTGGCCGGCGTTCTTCTCCGCATGCAGACGCACGCAGGTCTGGCCGTCGGGCAAGGCTTGCATTTTCAGCGGCAGGTCCGCGGGCACGGCCTGCACCGCGGGGACGGCCGCCCAGCGCACGGCATTCGTGCGCAGCGCCGCCTCGCGGTGGTCGCGGCGGTCGGCTTCGTTCAGGTCGTCGAGCGCCGCCGTCGCCAGGGCGTCGATGGCCAGGCGGGCGGCCGCGCTGGCGGCGGTGGCGTCGCCGCGCCGGGCGGTGGCATAGGCCAGGCGGCTGAGCACTTCGGCCTGGCGGATCCGCAGCCGGGCGGCCCAGTGGGGCGGCAGGCCCTCGAGCGGCACCTGGGCGAGCAGTTCATCGCGCTGCCGGTCCAGCGCCTCGCGCTCGGCCGGGCGCACGGGCTCGGCCACGCAGTCGGGCCGGGTGAGCGCGAGCACGGCCCGCGCCCGCTGCCCGGCCGTGGCATGGCTGGAAGCGAGCAGGCGGCGGTGCGCGTCGCCCTCGTAGCAGAGCACGACGGCATCGTCCGCCGCGACGCTGAGGAAACGAACCCCTTGCCGCGCGGCGATGTCGAGGTGGGCGCTCAGCGCGGTCTGGTCGCGGCTGCGCTCGCCGGCGCCGCGCGTGGCCCGTTCGCCGAGCCGATCGGCCAGGCGGCCGATGGCGTCGAGCACGGCGGCCTCGGCGGGACCATGCAGGTCTTGCGCGGGCAGGGCCTGGATCACGGCGGCGGCCAGCGCCAGGCCCAGCGTCTCGGCACCGGGCTGCTCGCTCACGAAGGCCAGCAGGGCCTGCAGGCCGGGCACGTCGGCCGCCGTGGTGCGCAGCGGGTGCAACTGGTCCTGCCGCACGTAGCCGCCGCGCTCGCGGTGGTGGTCCCACACCTGCACGTGATCGCCGCGCACGGCGCGCACCTCCAGAAGTTCGCCGCGCCACAGCACGCTGGAGCGCGCGGCGCTTTCTTCCGGGGCCGCCAGCAGCGGCGTCAGGTCGCGCGTGACCACGGCCACCGGCGCGGGCGGTGTCGGGGGTGCGGCCATCGAAACCGCGCAGGTGAATGCGATGGCGACGGCCAGGGCGGCCGCCAGAAGGGTGTGTCGTGTCCATTTCACCTCAGCGCTCCTCGACACGGTGTTCGGCTTCGAGATAGGTGACCTGGCGGCCACCTGGTGCCCTGCTGACCGTTTGACCAAGGAGCTGATCGCCGATGAAGCCCCCGCCCTGCGGCGGCGAGGCGATGATGACCTGCACCTTGTCGCTCAGGCGGTCGGCCATGGTCTTCTGGATCAGCAGCGGGTGGCGGGTGATGAGCGCGCCCTCCACCGCCATCTGCTCGGCCTGCACCTTGCCCAGGCTGGCCTGCCGGTAGGCCTCGGCGTCGGCGAGCTTGCGGCGCGCGTCGGCCTCGGCCTGCGATTCGATCTCGCGCGCTTCGGCGTTGGTCCGGGCCTGCTGCACCCGCTGCACGCGCGCGGCCTCGGCTTCGAGCTTGCGCTGCTCGATCTGGCGCTGCTTGAAGGGCAGGATGTGCTTCATGGCCTCTTCCTGCGCCTTGGCGGCGATGATCTGCTCGCGCGCGGCGGCCTCGGCGGCGATCTCGCGCCGGGCCTTGTCGGCCGCGGCCTTCAGTTCGCCCTCGCGCACCTGCTTGTCGCGCAGATCCAGGGTGTAGCGCATCTTCTCGGCCTCCAGGCCCTCGGTCAGCAGCACCTCCATGCCGCGCCGGTAGTCCGCCGGCAGGTCGATCTGGCCGATGTGCAGCGAGCGCAGCACGAGACCGTCGCTGGCAAGGCGCTCACCGATGTCCCGCGACAGGGTTTCCTCGATCTCGCTGCGCCGGGACGAGAAGATCTCGCGCACGGTGTGGCGCGAGACGATCCGGTAGACCGTGGCCTGCACGGCCGGCTCGACGATCCGCCGGTCCAGGTCGGCCGGCAGGCTGTGCAGTTGCGCCCCGGGGCGCCGTTCGACGTCGATGGCGTAGCGCAGCTTGAGCGCGATGCCGATCGACAGGCCCTCGACCGTCTGGGCTGGCTCCGGCCCGTCGGCGCGCGCCATGGCGGTGGCCTCCCAGTGGCGGTCGTGCAGGTCGTGCACGGTGAGGCGGTGCAGGCCGGGCCATGCCCAGAGGCTGCCGCTGCGCCAGACGGTGGTGTCGCCGGTCAGCACGTTGCTGCGCACCGCCAACTCGCCCGGCACGAGATGGCGCACCGGCGGGTGCTTCACCAGCACCCAGGCCGCGCCCGAGGCCAGCGACACCGCCAGCAGGACGTAGACCAGCGGCTGGAGGTCCATCCGGGGCAACGCGCGGCGCGGCGCGGTGCCAGCGGGGGGTGCGGACCCGGTCTCGGGCGCATCCGGCATGGGCACATGGACCCGGCCGCTGAAGCGGCGCCAGGCGCGAGACAGGGCATCGAACGAAAACATGGCGGTTTCTCCTGCGGTGTTGGGCGCCACCCCCAACGGGCAGCGCCATGACACCGATGGTCCGCACGAGGCCCGGAAGCCGCCATGGCGCGCGCGGCCGTCTTCCCTCCCGGCCGGGAAGAAAAACTCACAGGGCGCCACCGGCGGCCGCTCGATAATCGCCCCCATGGACAAAGTCGCCGTGATCGAAGACGACCGCCCGACCAGCAACCAGCTGTGCGGCTGGATCCGCGCGACCCGCCCGAACCTGCGGATCGACCAGTGGTTCGACCGCGACAGCGCCGAGGCCGCGCTGGCGAGCGAGCGCTACGACCTGGTGGTGCTCGACATCGAGCTCGGGCGCGAGCGCCACGCGGGCGTGGCCATCATCAACACCATCAACAAGCTGCACCAGGGCACGCCGGTGCTGGTGGTCTCGGCCATGCCGGCGGCCATCTACCGCAGCATCATGAAGGCGCTGGACGCCTGGGACTACCTGCAGAAGA
>CAZFOT010000055.1:0-17507 GCA_964520365.1 uncultured Hydrogenophaga sp. | reverse complement strand
ACGGCTACATCAAGATCAAGGACCGCAGCAAGGACATCATCATTTCGGGCGGCGAGAACATCTCCAGCATCGAGGTGGAGGACGTGCTCTACCGCCACCCCGACGTGCTCGCCGCCGCGGTGGTGGCCAAGGCGGATGCACGCTGGGGCGAGACGCCCTGCGCCTTCGTGGAGCTGAAGGAGGGTGCAGAGGTGACTGCCGAGGCCATCGTGGCGCATTGCAAACAGCACCTGGCCGGTTTCAAGGTGCCGAGGGCGGTGGTGTTCGGCGAGCTGCCCAAGACCAGCACCGGCAAGATCCAGAAGTTCGAGTTGCGCAAGCGGGCGGGGTCGGCGGGCGCCATCGACGTGTGATGCACCAACAGGAACCTGGCGCGTCAACAGCCCAGCCACCGCGAAGAAAGGACACCGCCATGACCGATACCGCCCGTGCCCACGCCATCGACACCGTGGCCCGGCTCGAAGCCCTGCTGGGGCCGCTCAGCGACGCTTCGATCCAGAAGGAAGTGCCCTGCGTGCATCCCGTTTACCGCGCGATGATCGAGGCATCGCCCTTCGCGGTGCTGGCCACCACGGGGCCGGGCGGGCTCGACGCCTCGCCGCGCGGCGACCCGCCGGGCTTCGTGCAGGTGCAGGACGACAAGACCCTGCTGCTGCCCGAGCGCCGGGGCAACAACCGCGCCGACAGCCTGCGCAACATCGTGGCCGACCCGCGCGTGGCGCTGCTCTTTCTGATCCCCGGTGTGGGCGAGACGCTGCGCGTGAACGGCAGGGCTCGCATCACGGTGGCGCCTGATCTGCTCGCGCGCTTCGTCATGAACGGTCAGCAACCCAAATGCGTGATCGAGATCGCGGTGGAATCGGTGTACTTCCAGTGCGCGCGCGCTATCCAGCGCTCGCGGCTGTGGGAGCCCACGGCGCCCGGCGCGCCCCGGCCCGTGCCCACGCCAGGCGCCATCCTGTCGGCCATCACCCAGGGCGGGTTCGACGGCGTGGCCTATGACAGCGAGCTGCCTGCGCGCCAGCGCGCCACCCTGTACTGAAACAAGGCGTCAATCGCCCATCACCACGCCTTCGCGGCGCGGATCGGCGCCGCCCAGCCAGACCGGCTGACCGTCTTTCACGCCGCGCTGGATCGCCTGCAACCCACTGGGCATGGGCACTTCGCGCACCTCATGGCCGCGCCGCTGCAGCGCCCGCACCGTGGCCTTGGGGAAACGGCCGGCTTCGAGCAGCAAGGGGCCGCCCAGGGTGCCGAAGTTGGGCAGGTCGATGGCGGCCTGCGGCGCGAGGCCCCACTGAAGCATGCCGTGCAGGGCCTTGGCCGTGAAATGGATGATGAGCGCGCCGCCAGGGCTGCCGGCGCTGGCCAGCAGTTCGCCGCTGCGGCGGTCGAACACCAGCGTGGGCGACATGGACGAGCGCGGGCGCTTACCCGGTTCGACGCGGTTGGCCACCGGGCGGCCCTGGGCATCGGCCGGTGAGAAGCTGAAATCGGTGAGCTGGTTGTTGAGCAGGAAGCCGCCTGGGCGCGCCGGGTCGGTGGTGACCATCAGGCGCGAGCCGAACGCCGCTTCGATGGTGGTGGTCATGGACAGGGCGTTGCCCCGGCTGTCGACGATGCTGACGTGGCTGGTGCCGTATTCGGGCTGCTCGGGCATCGGCGCCCAGGCGCTGGGCCTGCCGTCCGGTTGGCCGGGTGCGACCTGCGGTGCGGCGGTGGCGCCGATCAGGCGCGCGCGCTGGTCGAGGTAAGCGGGGTCGAGCAGGCTGCGCCATTGGCTGCCGGGAGCGGGTGCGAAGTCGGGGTCGGCCAGGTACTGGGCGCGGTCGGCGAAGGCCAGCCGCGAGGCTTCCGCGTAGTGGTGCAGCCAGTCCGCCGATGGCGCGCCGCCTTCCGGGGCCGCCGTGGCCTGCGGCGTGCGCGCCAGCAGGCCCAGGATCTGGCCCACGGCGATGGCGCCCGAACTCGGTGGCGGAAAGCCGCAGATGCGCAGGGCGCGGCCGGTGGCGTCGTGGTCGTGGCACAACGCTTCGCGCACCTTGGGCCGGTAGCGCTGGAGATCGCCCAGGCCGAGGCTGCCGGGCAGGCTGGCGTGTTGCCGTACTTTGTCCACGATGGCCTGGGCCACGGGGCCGTCGTGCAGGGCCGCCGGGCCGTGTGCCGCGAGCTCGCGCAGCACCTGCGCCAGTGCCGGGTTGCGCAGCACATGGCCCACGGGGTGGGGCGTGCCGTCGGCCCGGTAGAAGTAGGCGGCGGCCACCGGGTCCTGGCGCAGCGCGTCTTCGCCGGCCAGCAGCGTGTGCAGGCGCGGGCTGAGCGCGAAACCCTGCTCGGCCAGCGCGGTGGCCGGTTCGAACAGTTGGCCCCATGGCAGGCGCCCGTGCTCGCGGTGCGCCAGCGCCAGCATCGCGACCGCGCCGGGCACGCCCACCGCGCGGCCGCTGTGGACCGCCGTGGCGAAGGGCAGCGGCTGGCCCTGGTCGTTCAGGAACAGCGCTTCGGTCGCGCCGGCGGGTGCGGTCTCTCGGCCATCGTAGGCCTGCACGCGGCGCCCGTCGTGGTGCAGCAGAAAGGCGCCGCCACCGATGCCGCTGGACTGGGGTTCCACCAGCGTCAGCACCATCTGCACCGCAATCGCCGCGTCCACCGCGCTGCCGCCGGCGCGCAGGATGTTCGCGCCGGCTTCGGCCGCCAGCGGGTTGGCGGCGGCCACGGCGTGGCGCGGGTGCGCCCAGCCGGGCTTGGCGGTGATGGCCGAAGCGCCTTCCGGCTGCGGCGGCGTGGCCGGATCGGGCGTCCGGCCGGGCAGGGCGGAGCAGGCCGCCAGCGACGCCGCGCAAGCCAGCGCCAGCAAGGCGCGTGGCAGGGGGCGAAGATCCGCTGGCATCACTGGCCGGCGAGGTGGGCCAGCAGCAAGCGCGCCGTCGCCATGTTGGTCGCGCAGGGCACGTCGTGCACATCGCAGGCCCGCACCAGCGCGTTGATGTCGGGTTCGTGGGGCTGCGCGGTCATGGGGTCGCGCAGGAAGACCAGCGCGTCCACCTCGCCCACCGACAGCCGCGCGCCGATCTGCAGGTCGCCGCCCAGCGGGCCGCTGAGCAGGCGCTCCACCGCCAAACCCGCTTCGCTTTCGAGCCGGCCCCCGGTGGTGCCGGTGGCCATGAGGGTGTGCTGGCGCAGCAGCGGCGCGAATTCGATGGCCAGGGCCACCATGTCGTCCTTCTTCTTGTCGTGAGCTACAAGGGCGATGCGCATGAGTTCAAGTTCCAGAAATGCCGAGGAACCGGCTTTGCCGGGCCTCAGGCATTGCCCCCTTGAGGGGGGACGCGCGCAGCGCGGCGGGGGTGTTCCATATGTTTGGCCATGGTCTTGCCCAACTCGACGCCCCACTGGTCGTAGGCGTTGATGCCCCAGATCGCTGCCTGCACGAACACCTTGTGCTCGTACAGCGCGACCAGCGCGCCCAGGCGGCGCGGGTCCAGCCTGTCGAGCCAGACCACGCTGTTGGGCACGTCGCCCGCGAAGCTGCGCTGGCTCACGAAGACCTCGGCCTGTTCGGCGCTCAGGCCTTCGGCCATCAGGGCCTGGAGGGTATCGGCCGCGTCGCGGCCCAAGGCCAGCGCCTGCGACTGCGCGCGCAGGTTGAGGTTGACCACGCGGTGGTGCTCGGCGGCCAGCGGCAGCGGCGTGTCTTCGGTCTCGACGCCGACGAACTCCACCGGCACGCGGTGCGTGCCCTGGTGCAGCAGTTGGAAGTAGGCGTGCTGTCCGTCGATGCCCAGGCCGCCCCAGAGGATGGGGCCGGTGGCGGTGTCGCAGGGCTGGCCGTCCTTGCGCGTGCGCTTGCCGTTGGACTCCATGTCCATCTGCTGCACGAAGGGCGCGAAGCGCACCAGCCGGCTCGGGTAGCAGGACAGCAACTGCGTCGGGCAGCCCAGGAAGTTGCGGTTCCAGATGCCGCTGAGGGCCAGGATGGCGGGCAGATTGCGCTCCAGCGGGGCCGAGCGGAAATGCGCGTCCATGGCCTGGCCGCCGGCCAGGAATTCGCGGAAGGCGGCCGGGCTGATCGCCAGGGCCAGCGGCAGGCCCAGCGCCGACCACACCGAGTAGCGGCCGCCGACCCAGTCCCAGAAGGTGAAGGTGTGTTCGGCGGGGTAGCCGGCGGCGGCGGATTTCTGCGGCGCGGCGGTGATGGCCGCCAGGTGCGCGCCCTGCGCGGCGCCTGCGATGCCGCCGTCTTCGAGCCAGCGCCGCGCCGAGGCCGCGTTGGTCATGGTTTCCTGGGTGGTGAAGGTCTTGCTCGCGACGATGACCATCGTGGTCCTCGGGTCCAGGCCGCGCAGCGTGGCGTACACGCTCCAGGCGTCGGGGTTGCTCACGAAATGCACGCGCAATCCGGTGGCGCCATCGCTGCACCACGGCGCCAGCGCGTCGGCCGCCATGCGCGGGCCGAGGTCGGAGCCGCCGATGCCGATGTTGACCACGTCGGTGAAGGTCTGGCCGGTGCTGCTTTTCACTTCGCCCGCGCGCACCCGGTCGGCGAAGGCGCAGACGCGGTTCAGTTCGGTCTGTACCTGTTGCTGGATCTCGTTACCCCAGGGCGCGGCATCGCCGGTCGCACCGGGCGTGCCGCGCAGCGCCACGTGCAGCACGGCGCGCTGTTCGCTGGTGTTGATGGTGTCGCCGCGGAACATGGCCTCGCGCTGGGCTTCGACGCCCGCCTCGCGGGCCAGGTCGGTCAGCGCGGACCAGATGGCGCCGTCGAAGGCCTGGCGGGTGAAGTCCAGGCGGATGCCGGTGCCGTCGGCGGTGGCCTGCATGCTGTCGCGGCCGGGGATGGCCAGGCGCTCGCGCAGGTGCGGCTGCCGGGTCGCGGCCAGATCGGTCAGCCGCTGCCAGACGGGGAGGGTGGTGGGGTTGACGCTGGTCATGATCCGCCGTTTATACCTGCGCGGCCAGTTCGGTGGCCTCGCGCGCGAGCTGGGTGATGCGCTTCCAGTCGCCCGCCGCCAGCGCATCGGCCGGCGTCAGCCAGGAACCGCCGGCCATGGCCACGTTGGGCAGTTTCAGGAAATCCTTCAGGTTGTCCGGGCTCACGCCGCCGGTGGGGCAGAACCGCACGTCGGGAATCGGCGCGCTCAGCGCCTTGAGCATGCCGATACCGCCGGCTTGCTGGGCCGGGAACAGCTTCATCAGCGAGAAGCCCTGCTCGCGCCGGTGCATGACCTCGCCGGGCGTCATCACGCCGGGGATGAAGGGCAGGTTCGCGGCTTTCACCGCGTCCACCAGCGCGTCGGTGCAGCCGGGGGAGAGCGCGAAGGTGGCGCCGGCGTCGATCACGCGCCGCACCTCGGCCACGCGGGTGACGGTGCCGGCGCCGGTGTGCATCTGCGGCACGGCTTTGGCCACGGCCTCGATGGCCGCGAGCGCGGCGTCGGAGCGCAGGGTGATCTCCATCACGTCGATGCCGCCTTCGAGCAGGGCGTGAGCCAACGGCACGGCGTGGGCCGGGTCGTTGAGGACGATGACCGGCACGACGCGGGAGGTGAAGGCCAGGGGGGTGAAGCAGGTGGTCATGGGGTTGGGCGTTTTGCGTGGAGGAGGCGGGTATGTCCGCTCAATGGCCAATGCTGGACACTGAATCGAACAGCGGCGAAGCACCCAGTTCGGCCACGCTGGCGTGCCGCCGGAACAGGCCGAACAGTTCGCGTCCGCTGCCGTGCTGGTTGTGGCCGAGGTCGGGGTGGTGGACAGCGCGCGCGGCGAGCGTGGCGGCGTCCACTTCCAGTTCCAGCACGCCGCGCTCGCAGTCGAGCGTGATCCAGTCGCCGTCGCGCACCTTGGCGATCGGGCCGTCGGCCAGGGCTTCGGGGCTGAGGTGAATGGCCGCGGGCACCTTGCCCGAGGCGCCGGACATGCGGCCGTCGGTGACCAGCGCCACCTTGAAGCCCTTGTCCTGCAGCACCGCCAGCGGCGGCGTGAGCTTGTGCAGCTCGGGCATGCCGTTGGCGCGCGGGCCCTGGTAGCGCACGACGGCGATCAGGTCCTTCTCCAGCTGGCCGTCGTTGAACAGGGCCAGCAGGTCCTGCTGGTCGCTCACCACCACCGCCTGGGCGCGCACCACGCGGTGCTCGGGCTTGACGGCCGAGACCTTGACCACGCTGCGGCCCAGGTTGCCCTGCAGCAGGCGCAGCCCGCCGTCGGTGCTGAAGGGCTCGGCCACCGGGCGGACCACCGAGGTGTCGCCGCTGCGCTCGGGCACGGGGCGCCAGGCGAGCTGGCCGCCGTCCAGCCAGGGCTCCTGCGTGTAGGCGTCCAGGCCCTGGCCCATGACGGTGGTCACGTTGCCGTGCAGCAGGCCGTGGGCGAGCAGCTCGCGCATGAGAAAACCCATGCCGCCGGCGGCGTGGAAGTGGTTCACGTCGGCGCTGCCGTTGGGGTAGACGCGCGCCAGCAAGGGGATCACGGCCGAGAGCTCTGCGAAATCGTCCCAGTCGATCAGGATGCCCGCGGCGCGCGCCATCGCGATCAGGTGGATGGTGTGGTTGGTGGAGCCGCCGGTGGCGAGCAGGCCGATGACGCCGTTGACCACTGTCTTCTCGGTCACGATGTCGGCCAGGCAGATGGCCGGCTGTCCGGTCTTGCCGGTGTTGGCGATGGCGCGGTCCACGGCGGCTCGCGTGAGCGCCTCGCGCAGCGGCGTGCCCGGGTTCACGAAGGAAGCGCCGGGCAGGTGCAGCCCCATGATCTCCATCAGCATCTGGTTGCTGTTGGCGGTGCCGTAGAAGGTGCAGGTGCCGGGGCTGTGGTAGGCCTGCGCCTCGGATTCGAGCAGCGCCTCGCGCCCCACCAGGCCTTGCGCGTACTGCTGGCGCACCTTGGCCTTGGCGTCGTTCGACAGGCCGCTGGTCATGGGGCCGGCCGGCACGAACACGGTGGACAGGTGGCCGAACTGCGTCGCGCCCATGAACAGGCCGGGCACGATCTTGTCGCAGATGCCGAGCATGAGCGCGGCGTCGAACACGTTGTGCGAGAGCGCCACGGCGGTGGACAGCGCGATCACGTCGCGCGAGAACAGCGACAGCTCCATGCCCGCCGCGCCCTGGGTGACGCCGTCGCACATGGCGGGCACGCCGCCGGCCACCTGCGCGGTGGCGCCCAGGCTGCGCACGTGATCGCGGATGAGCTCGGGGTAGTGCTCGTAGGGCTGGTGGGCCGAGAGCATGTCGTTGTAGGCAGTGACCACGCCGAGGTGCGGCGCGCGTTCGGCGTGGATCTTCAGCTTGTCGCTGGCTGGCAGGGCGGCGGTGGTGTGCGCCATGTTGGCGCAACCCATGCCGCCGCGCTGGGTGCCGCTCCTGCGCTGCGCGGCCATGCTGGCGAGGTACTCGGCGCGCGTGGCCGCGCAGCGCTCGGTGATGCGCTGGGTGACGTGTTCGAGGGTGGGGTGGAGTGGGGTGTTCGTGGTCATGGAGGTATCCGATTTTCTTCAAGAAACACCGTGGAACCGGCTTTGCCGGGCCGCAGGTGTTGCCCCCTTGAGGGGGGATGCGGCTACACGCAGTGAGCAAGCGACGGGGGTGGACACATTCAGGCGATCCAGACGCTGACGGGTGCCGGTTGGTGCAGAACCAGCGAAACCGGCAGGGCCGGGTCGGCCGCGGCGCGGGCCCGCCGGTACACCGCCAGCTTGGCTGCGCCGGCGATGGAGAGCACCCGCTCGCGGGAAGCCAGCAGCGCGGGCAGGGTCAATGTCAGGCGCGCATGGGGCGCGGTGGCCGGCCGCACCCAGGCCAGCGGGCCGGCCGAGGCCAGCGCATGGTCCAGGCCGGGCGCGGCGGGGAAGAGCGAGGCGGTGTGGCCGTCTTCGCCCATGCCGAGCACGGCCACGTCCAGCGGCCAGGGCAGGGCGGCCAGGCGCTGGTGTGCGGCGGCCACCAGGGCGTCGAGCGCCGCGTCGTCCAGGGCGGCGGGCAGGCTGTCGAAGAACGGCACGAAAGTGGCCGCGGCCGCGGCGCCCTGCAGCAGGTGGGTGCGCACCAGCGCGGTGTTGCTGTCGGCGTGGCCATGCGGGACGACGCGCTCGTCCACCAGAACGAGCTTCACCTTGTCCCAGTCCAGTGCCTGTTCGCGCAGCGCCTCGAACATCGGGATGGGTGATTGGCCCCCGGATACCGCCAGGCTGGCCCGCCCGCGCTCGGCCAGGGCCGCGCGCAGCGCGCCGGCGATGTGTGCCGCCAGCGCGGCCGGCGTGGCGCCGGTGTGCTCGGTCACCGCCATCAGGATTCCTCGACCCACGAGGAGCCCTCGCGCGCCATCAAGGCCGACGAGGCCGCAGGCCCCCATGTGCCTGCCGTGTAGGCCTTGGGCTTTTCGTTGAGCTGCCGCCAGCCGTCCAGGATGGGTTCGATCCAGGTCCATGCGGCTTCGAGTTCGTCGCGGCGCATGAAGTGCGTCAGGCGGCCCTTGATCACGTCCATCAGCAGCCGCTCGTAGGCCTCGGCGCGGCGTTCGGAGAAGGCCGATTCCAGGTCCAGGTTCAGGTTCACCGGGCGCAGGCGCATGCCGCTGCCGGGCTCCTTGGCCATCATCTGCAACTGCACGTGCTCCTCGGGCTGCAGGCGGATCATGAGGCGGTTGACGGGCTGGCGCGGCGCGTCGGTGAACAGGTGATAGGGCAGGTCGGCGAACTCGATCACGATCTCGCTGCGCCGCTCGGCCATGCGCTTGCCGGTGCGCAGGAAGATCGGCACGTTGGCCCAGCGCCAGTTGTTGATGTGGGCGCGCAGGGCCACGAAGGTTTCGGTGCCGCTGCCCGGCGGGATGTTGTCTTCCTGCAGATAGCCCAGGGCCTTGTCGCCGTTCGATGCGCCGGCGCCGTACTGGCCGCGCACCGTGTCGCGCGCCACGTCGGCCACGGTCATGGGGCGCAGCGAGCGCAGCACCTTCAGTTTTTCGTCGCGCACCGCATCGGGGTCGAGCGAGACCGGCGGCTCCATGGCCACGATGCACAGCAGCTGCAGCAGGTGGTTCTGCACCATGTCGCGCAGCGCGCCGGTGCCGTCGTAGAAGCCGGCGCGGCTGCCCACGCCGACCGATTCGGCCACCGTGATCTGCACGCTCTTGATGTAGGGGCTGCGCCACAGCGGCTCGAAGATGGTGTTGCCGAAGCGCAGCACCATGAGGTTCTGCACCGTTTCCTTGCCCAGGTAATGGTCGATGCGGAAGATCTGCGATTCCTGGAAATGGCGGCCCACCTCGTCGTTGATCTGCCGGGCCGACGCCAGGTCGTGGCCCAGCGGTTTTTCCAGCACCACGCGCGAACGGGCATCGATCAGCGATGCGCCCGCCAGGTGGTCGCAAATGGTGGTGAACAGGCTGGGCGCGGTGGCCAGGTAGTACACGCGGTCGGAGCCGCCTTGCAGGGCCTTGCCCAGCGCAGTGAAATCGTCCGCCTGGGTGGCGTCCAGGCTCACGCAGTTCAGCCGCTGCAGAAAGCCTTGCCAGGAGGCTTCCGTGCGGGCCTTGGTCTCGATGAAACCCGGCACCTTTTCCTCGATGAAGGCCAGGAAGGCGGCGCGGTCCCAGGGCTGGCGGCCCAGCGCGTGGATGCGGGTCTGCGCGGGCAGGTTGTCGTGCAGGTGCGCCATGTACAGCGCGGGCAGCAGCTTGCGCACGGAGAGGTCGCCCGCGCCGCCGAAGATCACCAGATCGAGAGGGGGGGCTGTGTTTGCGGCGGCGGTGGCGGTGGTCATGTCTCTAATTAAATTACGTTGAATGTGGGAGTTTAATGTAATCAAGTTACATGCACGGTTCTTTTTCGCGGTGAATCTCTCATGGCTCAGATCGGCCTGAACACCTGACGCACCTCCGCCACTCGGGCTCTGACTTCCCGGGCGCTCGGTGGCACGCAGCCCACGGCCTGGACGCAGAGGCTGGCGCTGGCGATCGCATGTCCCAGTATGTGGACCATGTCCGCCGCGTCAAGCCGCAGCGCGCCGGCATCGGCGGCGGATGTCATGGCGGGACGCTCCAGCAGCGCTGCCAGCAGGCCTGCCAGAAAGCAGTCGCCGGCTCCCACGGTGTCGGCCACGGTCACCGGCCGGGATTCGCTGCCGTGCCAGGCGTCGCCGTTGCGCTCCATCAACACCGCGCCCTGGGCGCCCAGCGTGAGCGCCAGCCAGCGCGCGGGGGTCTGCGCCAGCAGGGCGCGCGCCGCGGCCACCGGGTCGGCCTGGCTGAAGCCCAGGGTCTGCAGGTCGTCGTCGCTCACCTTGACGATGTGCGCCTCCCCCAGCGCCGCCAGCACGCTGGCCCGGTAGGCGCCCATGTCGGGCACGATGGCCGGGCGCAGGTTGGCGTCGACCACCACCAGCTGCCCGGCGGCGCGCTGCGCCTGCAGCCAGGGCAGGTACTTGGCGGCATCGTCGGCCACCAGGGCCAGGCAGCCGGTGGCCACGATGGACAGCGCGGGCTGCGCCTGGCAGTGCGCATTCAGTTCGGACGCGTTCACCCGCCGGTCGGCCACGCCGTCGCGGTAGAAGCTGTAGCTGGCCTTGCCCTGCGCATCGAGCGCCACCACCGCCAGCGAGGTCGGTTCGCCCACCGGCGATGCGTGGGCCAGCGCCACGTGGGCGTCCTGCAATCCCCGGGACAGCAGGCGCCCGAAGCGGTCGCCGGAGAGCGGGTTGAGGTAGAGCGTGCCCACGCCTTGCAGGCCCAGCGCGCACGCCAGGTTGTAGACCGCGCCGCCGGCGCAGGGGCGCAGGCGGCCGTCGGCTTCTTCGATCAGGTCGATCAGGGCCTCGCCGGCGGTGGCGACCTGGATCGGTGGGTTCGGGTCAGGGAAAGTCATAAGTAAATCAAATTGATTTATTGGTGCGGACCGAAATATAGTTCAGCCACTGCGCAGCGCAACAGCGTGAAAACCCCCAGGCCAGGAGACACCGTGAAAACCACCGCCCCCGCATCGGCCCGGCTGCGCCCGCGCGGCTCCAACCAGGTGGGCATGCGCCAGTTCAATGAGCGGGTGGTGCTGCAGGCCCTGCGCGTGCACGGCAGTTGCCCCAAGGCCGAACTGGCGCGGCTCACGGGCCTGACCGCGCAGACCATCGGCCTGATCACCGCGCGGCTCGACGAAGACCGCCTGCTCACCCGCGAGGCGCCGGTGCGCGGGCGCGTGGGCCAGCCCTCGGTGCCGATCGGCCTCAATCCCGATGGCGCGTTTTCGGTCGGCATCAAGATCGGCCGGCGCAGCGCCGACTGGTTGCTGGTGGACTTCACCGGCCGCGTGCGCGACCGGCTGGTGCTGGACTACCCCTTCCCCGACAGCGAAACCCTGCTGCCCGCGATCGAGGCCAACCTGAACCGCCTGCTCGGCGGCCTGGGCAGGTTGCGCTCGCGCGTGGTGGGCGTGGGCGTGGCCGCGCCGTTCCAGCTCGGCGGCTGGCATCGCATGCTGGGCTTGACCGAGGCGCAGTCGCAAGCCTGGAACCGGATCGACCTGCGCGCGCGCGTGCAGGCCATGACCGATCTGCCCGTGAGCTTCGCGAAGGACACGGCGGCCGCCTGCGTGGCCGAGCTGCTGCAGGGGCGCGGGCGCGACATCCGCAGCTTCCTGTACCTGTTCATGGACACCTTCGTCGGCGGCGGCCTGGTGCTGCATTCACACCTGCACCGCGGCGTGCGGGACAACGCGGGCGCTGTGGCTTCGCTGCCGCTGCGCGTTTCCAGCGGGCAGGACCTGCCGCCGCAACTGGTCAGCCAGGCTTCGCTGTGGGACCTGGAGCAGCGTTTCCGGGCGCACGCGCTCGACCCCATGGCCGCCTACGACGACCGCGCCATGCAGCCACCCTGGCTGGCGCACACCCGCGAATGGACCGGCCACGCCGCCCTGGCGCTGGCGCATTGCATCGTGTCGGGCACTGCTTTCCTGGACGTGGAAGCGGTGGTGATCGATGGCGTCGTCGCGCCCGATCTGCTGCGCGATCTGCAGGCCCGCACCACCGAGGCGCTCAAGGCCTACAGCTGGGAAGGCCTTCAGGCATTGCCCCGCTTGGAGCTGGGCAGCATCGGCTCGGACGCCCGGGCTCTGGGCGGCGCCTTGCTGCCGCTGCACGCGTGCTTCGCACCGGACCGCGACCTGTTTCTGAAGGCCTGACGCCGCTCAGGTCGGCGCGCTCTGCAAGCCCTGCGCCGTCAGGTGCAGCACCCGCTGCGCGCGTGCCGCCGCCGCAACCGAATGCGTCACCAGCACCAGGGCCGCTCCACTGCCCTGTGTCTGGGCCTGCAGCAGCGACATCACCTGCGCGGCGGTGGTTGGGTCCAGGTTGCCGGTGGGTTCGTCGGCCAGCAGCAGGCGAGGGCGGTGCACCAGCGCGCGCGCAATGGCCACGCGCTGCAACTGCCCGCCCGAGAGCTGCGCGGGCAGGCGGCTGCCCAACCCGTTCAAACCCACGGCGGTGAGCATCGCTTCGACACGCGCCGGATCGGGCCGGTTCAGCAGCAGCAGGGGCAGGGCCACGTTCTGCGCCACGTCCAGGTGCGGCAGCACGTGGAAGGCCTGGAACACGAAGCCCAGTTTTTCGCGCCGCCAGTGGGCGCGCTGGGTGTCGTTCAGCGTGCCCAGGTCCGTGCCGTCGTGGGTGATGCGGCCTTCGTTCCAGTCGTCGAGCCCGGCCATGCAGTTGAGCAGGCTGGACTTGCCCACGCCCGACTCGCCCACGATGGCGACGAATTCGCCCGGTGCCACCGCCAGGTTCACGCCGCTGAACACCGGCGTCTGGCCATAGCGCTTGCCGAGGCCTTCGACGAGCAGGGTCACAGGTGCACCCTTCGGCCTGCGGCCTGTCCCGCCAGGCGGGAGCGAGCTTGCTTGGGGCGGCCCGGCGCGGCGCTCATGGTGCAGATTCCTCAATGCGCCGCTCGGCCCAGCGCAGCACCTGCTCCAGCGCATCGGGGGCGTCGCCCGCCACGACGGTGCGCCCGGGCATGGAGCGCAGCCAGGTGAGCTGGCGCTTGGCCAACTGGCGCGTCGCGAAGATGCCGCGGTCGCGCAGTTTGGCGGCCTGTGCGGCCGACAGCGTGCCGCCCGCCGCATCCAGCGCTTCCCAGGCCTGCCGGTAGCCCACGCATCGCATGGACGGCAGGTCGGGGTGCAGGTCGCCGCGCGCGCGCAGGCGGCATACCTCGTCCAGGAAACCGCCGGCCAGCATGGCGTCGAAGCGCTGGGCAATGCGCGCGTGCAGCCAGGCGCGGTCCAGCGGCTCCAGCGACAGGAGCTGGCTGGCCGCCAGCGGTCCGGGGTGCGCGGCTCCACCCGTCTGGAAAGCCGAGAGGGGGCGGCCCGACACCTCGAACACTTCCAGCGCGCGCTGGATGCGTTGGGAATCGTTCGGGGACAGGCGGGCGGCCGTCGCGGGGTCCACCTTCGCGAGCTCGGCATGCAGGGCCGGCCATCCCGATGCCCGGGCGCGCGCTTCGATGCGTTCCCGCACGGCCGTGTCGGCGCGCGGCATCTCGTCCAGGCCTTGCATCAGCGCCTTGAAGTACAGCATGGTGCCGCCCACCAGCAGGGGCGTGCGGCCACGCGAGCGGATCTCGCCGATGAGCCGGGTGGCGTCGCGCACGAAATCGGCCGCGCTGTAGGCCTGCAAAGGGTCGGTGATGTCGATCAGGTGGTGCGGCGCCACCGCCCGTTCTTCGAGGGTGGGCTTGGCGGTGCCGATGTCCATGCCCCGGTACACCAGGGCCGAATCGACGCTGACGATCTCCACCGGCCAGCGCCGGGCGATGGCCAGCGAGGCCGCGCTCTTGCCGCTGGCGGTGGGACCGGCGAGGGCGAGGCAGGCGGACCGAGGTGCCGGGGTGGGCATGTGATCAGGCGGCAGGAGGAGATTCCGCCGCCCGCTGGGGCGCGGGCTGCGTGCCGCCGTGGCGTTGCACCAGCGTCCAGGCGGTGAGCGCGATCGCCACGCTCCAGAACCAGATGCCGTTGGTCAGTGGCAGCACGGTGCCGGTGCCATCGGCCACGCCGGCCAGGCTGCGGCCCAGCCAGCCACCCATGAAGAAGGCCGCCACCATCATCAGGAACCCGCTCAGCGCCGACGCCGCGCCGGCCGCGTGCGGGAAGGGCCCGACCGCGCCGCTTTGCCCGCAGGGCTGGTGCACGCCGTGGGCGAGCATGAAGAGGTAGAAGGGCAGCATGATGGCGGCCACGTGGTGCACCCCGGCCAGCGCCAGCCCGCCCATGAGCGTGCCGGCCGTGGCGGTGCAGGCGCCGGCCAGGGCCACGGTGCGCCGCACGCCCAGGCGCGGCAACAGCCGGCGGCAGATGAAGGTGCCCAGGATGTAGCTCAGCGACGTGCTCAGCATCACCATGCCATAGGCGGTCTTGGACAGGCCGAGCACCTGGATGAACACGAAGGGCGAGGCGGCCAGGAAGGTGAACAGGCCGCCGTAGGACGCGGTGGACAGCAGCGTGAACGCCCAGAACGTGGGGTGCTGCACGATCTGCCACCAGGTGCGCACCAGCGTGCCCGGCTGCAGAGCCTGCGGGTTCCTGTGCTGAAGGGTTTCCTCGAAGCGCAGGGCCAGCACCAGCAGCGTGGCGGCGCCGAACACCGCCAGGGCGAGCAGGGCCATGCGCCAGCCGAAATACTCCGAGATCAGGCCGCCCAGCGGCGCGCTGGCGCAGGCGATCACGCCCAGGCCGGTGAGGCCCTTGGACATGATGCGCGCCCCTTCGACCGGCACGTACAGGTCGCGCACGATGGCGCGCGCGCACATCACGCCGGCGCCCATGGCCACGCCTTGCAGGGTGCGCCACAGCACCAGTTGCTCCATCGATGCCGACAACGTGCTGCCGACCGAGGCGACCACGTACAGCGCCATGCCCAGCAGCAGGACGGGGCGGCGCCCGAACCGGTCCGACATCGGGCCCCACACCAGTTGCGACAGCCCGAACGCCAGCAGCAGCGCGGTGAGCGTGAGCTGGGCCTGGGACAGGGGCGCGCCGAAACCCTGGGTGAGGGCGGGCAGCGCGGGCAGGTAGAGATCGGTGGTGACGGGCTGCAGGCCGAGCAACAGCGAGAGCACGAGCACGATCAGGCCCGGCGGCATGGTGGAAGAAGGGGGCGGGGCAGGAGGCGCGGACATCCGGTCGAGGGTAGCAGAAGCCCCCTGCCCGCCGCGCGCGGTCAGAACGTCGCCGGATCGCCGTGGCGGTCCAGGCCGAACAGGTCGGCCAGTGCAGCGCGGTACTGCGCCTGCCCCACCGAGTTGGTGTTGTGGTGCGAGCCGCCTTCGACCAGCACGAAGGCCTTGCGGCCGGTGGCGGCCTCGTACAGGCGCCGGCCCAGTTCGGGCTGGATCAGCCGGTCGTTGCCGCCGTGCACCACCAGCAGGGGCGAGCCGACGTCCTTGACCCGCCGCACGGCCTCGAAGCGCTGGGTGATCAGGGGCGACACCGGCAGCCAGCCCCACTTGAAGGTGCTGACCACGTCGGGGATGGAGGTGAAGGTGCCTTCCACCAGCGTGCCGGCCTCGTCGTGCACCCGGGCCGCCAGTTCGATGGCAATCGCGCCCCCCAGCGAATGGCCGAAGATGTAGCGCGGCCGATCGGGGTACTCCCGGGCCAGCCATTCCCAGGCCGCCTGCGCGTCTTCCACCGCGAGGGTTTCCGATGGGAGCTGGTGGGTGCTCTTGCCGAAGCCCCGGTAGTCGATGGCCAGCACCGAGAAGCCGAGTTCTTCCATGCGGCGCACCCGGAAGGCCGATCCGGTCACGTTGAAGCGCGCGCCGTGCAGGTACAGCATCACGGGGGCGTCGGGTCGGGTGTCGAAGTTCTCGTGCCGCGTCCACAGGCCGTGCAGCTTCACCGGCTGCCGGGTTTTCTCCGACACGAAGTCGATCCAGACGTCGGCCATGCCCTCGGCGGCCAGCGTGCCGCCGTGCCAGCTGCGGTCCGAGGGCTGGAAGATCCATTGGCGCTGCCGCTCGTCGAGCGTGGCGCAGCCCGCCAGCAGGGCGGCCATGGCGAGCAGGGCGGCGATCAGTCGTTTCATGGAAGGAATGGAGGCGCGGCAGGGTGGGAAAGTTCAGGCCAGAATGTGCAACTTCCTTTCCAGCGAGATTTCCATCATGACAGACAGCGTATTCACCCGCATCGCCCGCCGGGAAATCCCGGCCGCCATCGTCTACGAGGACGAACTCGTTTTCGCCTTCATGGACGCCGGCCAGGTCAACCCGGGCCACGTGCTGGTGGCCACCCGGCGGCAAGTGGAGACCGTGATGGAGCTAGACGAGGCCGAAGCGGCCCACCTGTTCGCCATTGCCACGCGGGTGGCCAAGGCGGTGCAGGCCGAGTTCCAGCCCACCGGCATGACCCTGCTGCAGACCAACAAGCCCGACGGCTGGCAGACCGTGCCGCACGTGCATGTGCACGTGCTGCCGCGCCACGCGGAAGACGGCGTCGGCCTGGTATGGCCCCGCAAGGATCCGCCGCTGGCCGATCTGCAGGCACTCGCCACCCGCATCCGCGTGTGAAGGGCGCTGCTCCACTGCGTCGAAGCAAGACAGCACCGCATGTGTGGAACTCGAAAGCCAGGGGCATCAAGGGTCCGGCTCCGCCGGCCCGAGATGCCGTCCCCCTTCCAAGCGCCGCAAAGCGGCGCGCCAGAGAGGGGGGAAGCCGCGAAGCGGCGCAGGGGGGTGTTCTCTAGATGACGCCCTGCGCCAGCATGGCGTCCGCCACCTTCACGAACCCCGCGATGTTGGCGCCGTCCACGTAGCTCACCGAGCCGTCGGCGCGGCGGCCGTGGTGCATGCAGGCGTCGTGGATGCCCACCATGATGGTGTGCAGGCGCGCGTCCACTTCCTGGCGGGTCCAGCTCATGCGCATGGCGTTCTGGCTCATCTCCAGGCCGGAGGTGGCCACGCCGCCCGCGTTGCTGGCCTTGCCCGGCGCGTACAACACGCCGGCTTCCTCGAAGCGCTTGATGGCGTCCATGGTGGTGGGCATATTCGCGCCCTCGGCCACGCAGGCCACGCCGTTGCGGATCAGCAGGGCCGCGTCGTCGGCGTCGAGTTCGTTCTGGGTGGCGCAGGGCAGGGCCACGTCCACCGGCACGGCCCAGGGCTTGGCGCCGGGCTCGAAGCGCGTTTTCGTGCGCTGGGCGTAGTCGCTCACACGGCCGTAGAGGTGGTTCTTCACCTCCATCAGCTCGGCCAGCTTCTCGGTGGTGAAACCGTCCTCGTCGATCACGGTGCCGCTGGAGTCGGACACCGTGATCACCCTGGCGCCCAGCGCCATGGCTTTCTCCACCGCGTACTGCGCCACGTTGCCCGAGCCCGAGACGCTCACGCGCAGGCCGTCGAAGCCCTTGCCCTGCTGCTTGAGCATTTCCTCGGCGAAATAGACCGTGCCGTAGCCGGTGGCCTCCGGGCGGACCAGCAACCGCGCCGACTGCGTGTTCACCGGCAAGGGCCTGTCGTTCGGCGGCTCG
>CAZFOT010000054.1:17404-17945 GCA_964520365.1 uncultured Hydrogenophaga sp. | reverse complement strand
GTCGGCGTGCAGCGCCATGCCGATCTCGTGCAGCACGCTCACCACCGTCTTGCCCTGCGCCACCAGCTCGCGCACCAGCAGCAGCCAGTCGGCCTGGTGGGGCGGGTCGAGGTTGGCCAGGGGTTCGTCCATCAGCATCACCTCGGCCTGCACCGCGAGCAGCCGCGCGAGCAGCACGCGCTGGCGCTCGCCGCCCGAGAGCGCGCCGAGCGGCCGCTCGCGCCAGTCCCAGGCCTGGGTGGCGCGCAGGGCCTGCTCCACCGCGATGCGGTCGGCGTCGGAGGGCGCCGCCAGCCAGGGCTGGTGCGGCAGGCGGCCGAGCATGGCCACGTCCCACACGCTGAGGTCGTCCGCGCCCTGTTCGCCCTGCCCCAGCCAGGCCAGGCAGCGCGCGCGTTCGCGGCCGCGCCACTGCGCCAGCGCACGGCCTTGCAGCAGCACCTGGCCGCTGTGCGGCAACAGACCGGCGAGCGCCTTGAGCAGCGTGGACTTGCCCGCGCCGTTGGGCCCGACCACACTGGTCCAGTGCGCGGCGGGCAAG
>CAZFOT010000054.1:0-17394 GCA_964520365.1 uncultured Hydrogenophaga sp. | reverse complement strand
CTTGCCCGCCGCGCACTGGACCAGTGTGGTCGGGCCCAACGGCGCGGGCAAGGCCACGTCGATGCCATGCAGCACGGTCGTGCCGCCCAGCGCGACGACGACCCCCTGGGCTCGCAGCGCGGCGGCCGTCACAGCGCGCTCCCCGGTTGGCGCCGCCGATGCATCAGCCACAGCAGGTAGCTGCCGCCGAGCACGGCGGTGAGCACGCCCACGGGCAGTTCCTGCGGCGCGATCACCCAGCGCGCCAGCACGTCGGCCGCCATCAGCAGCAGGCCGCCCATCAGCGCACTGAGCACCACCAGACGGCCGTGCGTGGTCTTCACGATGGAGCGCACCAGGTGCGGCGAGGCCAGGCCCACGAAGGCGATCAGGCCGGTCTGTGCCACCGCCGCACCGGTGGCCAGCGCGAGCACCGCCACCAATGCGGCGCGCACCGCCGCCAGCGGCAGGCCCAGGCTGATCGCGGTGGCTTCGCCCAGCGCCAGGCCGTCGAGCACCCGGCCCAGCGACCACGCCACCACCAGCGCGGCAAGCAGCATCGCGGCCATCACGCCGCACGCAGCCCAGCCCACGAAGCCGGTGCTGCCCAGGGTGAAGCCCTGCATGGCCTGCAGGGTGTCGGGCGCGGCAATCGTCACCAGATCGCGCACGGCGCCCAGCACCACACCCACGATCACGCCCGCCAGCAGCAGGCGCAGCGTGTGCTGCACACCCTTGGCCAGCGCCAGCGTGAGCACCACGCCGAGCACGGCGCCGGCGAAGGCCGCGCCGGTCAGGCCCAGGCGCACCAGCCACTGCGTGGCGAACGGCGAAGTGCCGAACAGGGCCAGCGCGAGCGCCACGCCGAGCGCCGCGCCCGAGGCGCTGCCCAGCAGATAGGGGTCGGCCAGCGGGTTGCGGAACAAGCCCTGCGCCACCGAGCCGGCCAGGCCGAGCAGCGCGCCCGCCACCCAGGCGCCGAGCGTGCGTGGCAACCGGATGTCCCACAGGATCTGCCAGGCCACCGCGTCGTGGCGCGCGTTCAGCACGCTGTCGAACCCCGTGCTGCCCACCCCCGCGCCCAGCAGCAAGACGGCCGCCGCCGCGATCAGCAAGGCCATGCCGAGCCAGAGGCTGTGGCGCGCGCCGCTCATCGCAGGCCCTTGTCGGTGATGCAGCGCGCCATGAGCCGCGCGGCCTCGGCCATGCGCGGGCCGGGGCGCACCAGCACGTCGGACTCATCGGCCGTGAAGACGCAGACGCGCTGCTCGCGCATCGCGCGGATGCCGGCCCAGCCCGGTCGCAACTCCAGGCCCTGCACGTTGCGCGAGCCGATCATGATCAGGTCGGGGTTGGCGCGCACCACGTACTCGGGGTTGATGCGGGGAAACGGCCCATGCCCGGGCAAAACGATGTTCTGCACGCCCAGGCGGGTCATCATCTCGCCGATGAACGAGTGCGTCCCCGCCGCGTAGCCCCCGTTGCTGACCTCGTAGTACACGCGCAGCGCCCGCGTGCCGGGCGGCAGCGACTGCGCCGCGGCCGAGACGCCGGCATCGATGGCGCGCCAGATGCGCTGGGCATCGGGCACCTCGAGCAACTGGCCGAGCTTGCCCATGACGCGCTGCGCGTCGGCCGAGCTCTTGGGCTCCATCGCCAGCACCTTCAGGCCCAGCGACTCCAGCCGCTCCACGCCGCGCGACGAGGTGGCCATGAGCACCACGTCGGGCCGCAGCGCCACGATGGCCTCGATGTTGGGGTCGATGCCGCCACCGGTCTGCGGCAAGCCGCGCACGAAGGCCGGGTGGTTCGAATACCGGTCCACACCCACCAGACGGTGGCACTGGCCCAATTCGCACACGGTCTCGGTGAGCGAAGGCAGCAGCGAGACGATGCGCTGCGGCGATTGCGCCAGCGTCACCGTCACGCCGCGGTCATCGGTCACCTGCACGCCAGCCGCGTGCACCACACCGCTGAACGACAGGCAAAGGGCGATCACCCAGCGAAGACAAGAGGCATGGGTCATGCGGGCGATTTCAATGTCAGAGGCAGTCCGGCAGCCATGAGCGTGACGCGCTCGCATGCCGCCGCGACGGCCTGGTTCAAAGCCCCGAGCGCGTCCACGAAGGCGCGCGTCTCGCGCCCCATCGGAATCACACCCAGGCCAATCTCGTTGCCCACCAACACCACGGGGCCGCTCGCGCTTTTGATTGCGCTGCACAGGGCATGTGTAGGGGCGGTCGCATCGGCGGTTGTGCCCTCGGCCGGCATCAGCAGGTTGGTCAGCCACAGCGTGAGGCAGTCCACCATCACCAGGGTGTGCGACGCGCTGTGCTTGCTCAGGGCTTCGGCCAATGCGCGCGGTTCCTCCACCGTCGCCATGCCGGGCACGCGCTCGGCGCGCTCGCGCTGGTGGCGCGCGATGCGTTCGCGCATCTCGTCATCCCACGCCTGGCCGGTGGCGATCAGCACCGCGCGGTGCGCGGGCGAGGTGTCCATCCACTGGCGCGCGAGCCACTCCGCGCGGCGCGACTTGCCGCTCTTCTGGCCGCCGAGGATGAATTCACTGCGCGCGATCTCAGCCATGCTGTTCCATCCATTGCACGACGATGCGGTGCATCTGCGCCACGCCATCGGTGAGCGCGGCCGGGCCGGGCTGCAGGATGTCGGCCGACTTGATCTCGAACAACTGGCCGATCTTCACCGCGGCCACGTCCTGCCAGCCGGCGCGCGCGGCCACCTTCTCGGGCCGGAAATGCTTGCCGCACCAGGAGCCGATGACGATGTCGGGGTTGCGGCGCACGATCTCGCCGCCGTCGGCAATGATGCGGTCCTTGCCCAGCGGCATGGCCGCGAGCTCGGGAAAACAGTCGTCACCACCCGCGATGCCCATCAGCTCCGACACCCAGCGGATGCCGCTGATGTGCGGCTCATCCCATTCCTCGAAGAACACGCGAGGGCGCCGCCGGCCAGCGGCTTCGAGTGCCTGCACCGCCTCGCGGATGCCATCGAGCCGCGCGCGCGTGGCCGCGATCCAGGCCAGGCCTTCATCCGCGCAACCCACCATCGCCGCCACCTGGTACAGCATGGACAGGATTTCTTCCACGCTGCGCTGGTTGAACACCGTGACCTGCACGCCGGCGCGGATCAGCGCGGCGGCGATGTCGGCCTGCAGGTCGGAGAAGCCGAACACGCAGTCGGGCCGCAGCGCCAGGATCTTGTCGATCTTCGCGTTGAGGAAGGCGCTCACCTTCGGTTTTTCCTCGCGCGCCCGGCGCGGCCGCACCGTGTAGCCCGAGATGCCGACGATGCGCGCCTCCTGGCCGAGCAGGTACAGCCATTCGGTGGTCTCCTCGGTCAGGCAGACGATGCGCCGAGGCCCCGGAAGGGCGGCCGAGCCACTCGCGTTCACCGGCGCGGCTTCCAGTCGAGCGTGAGGTAGGCGGCGCGGCCCGGCTGGTTGTAGCCGCGCGCCGTTTCATAGACCTTGTCGGCCAGGTTGTTGACCCGCAGGTTCACCGACCAGTCCTTGTGCAACTGGTAGGCGGTGTAGAGGTCCGCCGTGGCAAAGCCCGGCAACTGCACGGTGTTGGCCGCGTTGTCGAAACGGTCGGAAACCGCCAGCAGCGAGCCGCCCAGGGTCCAGGCGCCGATCCTGCGCTCCAGCGCCAGGGTGAGCGTCTCGTCGGCACGGCGCTGCAGCTTGAGGCGGTTGGCCTCGTTGCGCGCGTCCAGCAGCTCCAGGTGCGCGTTCCAGGTCCAGTCCCCGGCCGCGCCGGTGTACCCCAGCGCCCACCCTTCCATCCGAGCGCGCGGCACGTTGGCCACTTCCGGCTCCCGGGTGATGAAGCCGCGCACCCGGTTGTCGAAACGCGTGAGCTTCACTTCATGCAGACCCTGCGTGTAGGTCAAGCCGACTTCGCTGTTCTTGCCGCGCTCCGGCTGCGTCGTGGGGTTGCCGTTGAAGAACGGCGACACGTAGTACAGCGTGTTGAACGACGGCGTCTTGAACGAGGTGCCGTAGGCCACGTGCGGACGCCAGTTCGGCGTGATCTGGTAACCATAGCTGGCGAAGCCGGTGGTGGCGCCGCCGAACTGGGAGTTCTCGTCCCGGCGCAGGTTGGCCTGCCACAGGTGATTGCCGGCGCCCCCCACCAGGCCCACGAAGCCGGCGCGCGTGGTGCGCGAACTCACGGCATAGGCCTGCGTGCCGGACACTTCCTCCTTGATGGACTCCAGCCCCACCAGCACATTGCCCAGCCCGGTTTTCACGTCGTGCTGCAGGGTGATCTGGGTCTGGGTGGTGTCGAACACGTCGGGCACGTCCGAAAAGCCGAAGCTGTCGGACTGGTCTTCGCTGCGTGCGAGTTTCAGCGAGGTGCGCGAGTCGGGCGACCACTTGCGCTCGATGCCCCAGCCGACGACGCGGGTGGTCAGGTCGGTGCGCGCGTTGAAGTCGCCCGGCCCCTGGTCGAATTCCGCCGTGCCCTCGGCGTGGGCGAAATGCAGATGGGTCGACCAGCCGGGCGCGATAGCCCAGCGCAGCGAACCGGAGACGCTGTCCTGGTCGAAGCCGTCGCGGTCCGGGTTGTGGTTGCCGAACGCCACGTCCGGGTTGGTCGAGGAAAAGCCTTTTTCGCGCACCGTTCCCGCGCTGAGCGCATAGGTCACGGTTTCGCTGCCGCCGCTGAGCCCCGCGCTCGCGGCGCGGTGGCCATGGCTGCCCAGCGTGACGCTGGCATCGGGATGGAAGCCCTTGACGCCCCGCTTGGTGAAAACCTGCACCACGCCGCCCACGGCGTCGCTGCCGTAGAGAGCCGACGCCGGGCCCTTGAGCACCTCGATGCGCTCGATGGCGCCGAGGGGAATGTTCTCGAACGCGGCCGCGCCGGCGGTTGACGAACCGTAGCGCACGCCGTCCACCAGCAGCAGCACGTGCCGCGCCTCGGTACCGCGAATGAAAAGGCCGGTCTGCTTGCCCAGCCCGCCGTTGGCCGTCATCTGCAGGCCCGCCGAGCGCGCCAGCACTTCGGAGAGCGTGCGGCCGGCGGATTTCTCCAGCGTATCGGCCTCGATCACCACGACGTCGCTGAGCACGGCATCGCTGCGGGTCTCGATCCGCGTGGCAGTGACAACGGTCTCGCTGAGCAGGGCGTAGGTTTCGGTCTGGGCGTGGGAGGGGAAAGCCGCCAGGATGGCCAGCGACAGCGCGGCCAGATGCACGCGCGAGGAAAGGTTTTTCATTTGGAAGGAACACAAGCCGGAGTGCCCTCACCGTCTTCCCCGACGGCGCGTGGGCGTCACGGTGGCACGGCCGTCGCCGGACGCACCACCACCTTGTTGGCCGGTATCCGGGCTGACAGAAACACTTTCATCGCCTTCCCAGACGACAGGCGGTGTCGTCCAGTGGCTGTGTGATGAAAACGGAGCCGCCCGGCCTGAAGCCGGGTTCCTCATCTGCTTACCGTTGCGGGGGCAGCGCAGGTTAGGTTCACCCTGTGGGGCTTTCCCTCCTGCTTCCCGTTGAACTGCGGCATGCGAACCACACCGCGAGCACCAACGGCTGGCATTGTAAGCCCCGCCCGCGCGCGGCAACCCTACAATGGGCAAACTCAAGTGGTAACCATGGCCGACATCAAGCACCTTGACCAGATCGCCGAGCGGGTAGAAAGATTGTTGCTGCGCCACGAGGAACTCCAGCGCACCAACGCCCTGCTGCACGAGCAGATCCAGGCCCTCCAGGGCGAGCGCGACACCCTGAAGTCCCGGCTGAATGCCGCGCGCGCGCGCATCGACGCCCTGCTCGACCGGCTGCCCGCGGGCCAGGGCACCGCCGAGGCCCATCCCGAAGACGGCCCCGGCCGGCAGGAGCGCGCATGAACAAGCCCACGAGCAAACAGGTCGAAGTCCAGATCATGGGCCAGAGCTATCTGCTGGCCTGCCCGGCAGGCGGCGAATCCGCACTGCTCGACGCGGTGGAGCGGGTCGACACCGCCATGTGCCGCATCCGCGACGCGGGCAAGGTCAAGGCCCGCGACCGCATCGCCGTGCTCGCCTCGCTCAACCTCGCGTTCGAGTTGTCGCAGCGCGAGGCCGACAGCTTTCAGGCCTCCTCTTTCGGCGGCGAGCCCTCGCAGTTTCCCGAGACCGACGACACCGACCCCGCCGTGCAGGCGCGCATGGACGACCTCATCCGCCGCCTCGACGGCACGCTCGGCATCGACGGTCAGTTGCTTTGAGCCGCATGCGGCCCGCGCCGCCGTCCGTCCATCCAGGGTCTTTCCGGACCAGTGGTCCACACACCGCCCACCGTGCACCTACAATTTGAACCGTCTGCAGTGCGCGCCGGGCTTTATATTTCCTTGAACCAATGCTCATAGAGCCCGGGCTTGGTACATTGCGTGGTGGGTGTGAGCGTCTCGCGTCAGACGAGCCCGAAGCCCCGCTGCCCTCGCCCACCTGAACCCCGGTTCAGGATGCCGGTCCGGCGGCACTTGCAGGCACCTATTCGATGCACCCCCCTGCGCCGCTTTGCGGCTTCCCCCCTCTCTGGCGCGCCCTTCGGGCGCTGGGAGGGGGGACGGCATCTCGGGCCGTCCTGAGCTTGTCGAAGGGCGGACCCTTGATGCCCCTGGATGGGGACACTTCTCTCGTTACGGGTCTTTCTCCCGCTCCCGCTGGCGAAAATAGCTACAGAAGCGGGCGCAGCTCCCTGGCCGCGTCGAGCAGCAGCGGCAGCAGATCGGTTTTCAGCGCCTGCGCCTGCAGCCGGTCGGGCGAGGCCACCACGTTCAATGCCGCGACCGTTCGGCCCTGCATGTTGCGCAGCGGCACCGCCAGGGCATGCACGCCCAGCTCGTGTTCCTCGCTCGCCAGGCAGAAGTCGTCCAGGCGCACACGATCGATCACAGCGCGCAGGCGCTTGTGCTCCACCGTGGTCCTGGGCGTGAGCCTGCGCAATTCCCGACCCTTGAGCCATGCCGAAAGTTCGCTGCGCGACAGGCCTGCCAGCAGCACCCGCCCGGTGGACGTGGCATGCACCGGCAGCCGGGCACCCAGGTGCAGTCCATACGCCATGAGCCGCTGTCCACCCACCGCGGCGCTTCGCGCCACGATCACCACCTCGTCGCCATCGAGCACCACCGCCGAGAACGACTCTCGCGACTGCGCGGCCAGCCGGTTGAGCGTGGGCTGCAGCAACCGCGGCAACCGCGCGGAAGCCAGGTAGCTGCCCGAGAAACGCAGCACCTTGGCAGACAGCCAGTAGTGGCTGCCATCGGACTCCAGATACCCTAGGTGCGCCAGCGTGAGCAGGTGCCGGCGCGCCGCGGCCCGCGTGAGCCCGGCACGCTCGGCGGCCTGGGTGGCATTGAGTCGCTGGCGCTCGGTGTCGAAGCTCTCCAGCACGGCCATGCCCTTGGCCATGCCCTCGATGAAGTCGACCCGGGCGATCGTTCGTGCTTCGGTGCTCATGGCGGCATTGTCTCCCGAAAACCGATCTCTGCGCGATCATCGCGCACATGATCCGATGATCGCGCATTGAAGACCGAGCCGGCTTGAGAATGAGGCTTGCGCTGCCTACAGTCGCCTGACCCATCCACAGGAGACACATGCCATGCGAACCCAGGTCGCCATCGTCGGCGCGGGCCCTTCCGGCCTGCTGCTTGGCCAGTTGCTGCACAAGGCCGGCATCGACGCCATCATCCTCGAACGCCAGACCGGCGACTATGTGCTCTCGCGCATCCGCGCCGGCATCCTGGAACAGGTCTGCATCGACCTGATGGACGAAGCCGGCGTGGGCGGGCGCATGCACAAGGAAGGCCTGATCCACGGCGGAATCGACCTGCTGGTGGACGGCAGCCGCCACCGCATCGACATGAACCGGCTCACCGGCGGCAAGAACGTCATGGTCTACGGCCAGACCGAACTCACCAAGGACCTGATGGACGCGCGTGCCGCCGCCGGCCTGCCCACCGTCTACGAAGCCGCCAACGTGCGGGTGCACGGCTTCGACACGAAGAGCCCGCGCGTGACCTACGAGAAGGACGGCCAGACGCACACCATCGAGTGCGACTTCATCGCCGGCTGCGACGGCTTCCACGGCGTCTGCCGCGCCAGCGCCCCGCGCAGCGCGATCAGGGAATACGAAAAGGTCTACCCCTTCGGATGGCTGGGCCTGCTGTCGGACACGCCGCCGGTGCACCACGAGCTGATCTACGTGAACAGCCCGCGCGGCTTCGCGCTGTGCTCGCAGCGCAGCCACACCCGCAGCCGCTACTACCTGCAGGTACCGCTGACCGACAAGATCGAGGAATGGACCGACGCTGCGTTCTGGCAGGAACTGCGCCTGCGCCTGGACGACGAAGCGAACCAGAAGCTGGTCACCGGCCCGAGCATCGAGAAGAGCATCGCCCCGCTGCGCAGCTTCGTGACCGAACCGCTGCGCTTCGGCCGCATGTTCCTGGCCGGCGACGCGGGCCACATCGTGCCGCCCACCGGCGCCAAGGGCCTGAACCTGGCCGCCACCGACGTGAAATACCTGTTCAACGGCCTCCGCGAGTACTACGCGGACAAATCCGAAGCCGGCATCGACCGCTATTCGGAACTGGCCCTCAAGCGCATCTGGCGCGCCGAGCGCTTCTCGTGGTGGTTCACGCAACTGATGCACCGCTTCCCGGACGACGGCGAGATCGTGGGCAAGTTCCAGCGCGCCGAGATCGACTACCTGATCCACTCCGAATCCGGCTCGCGCACCATTGCCGAGAACTACGTGGGATTGCCGCTCGACTTCGGCGACCGGTAGGCCGCGAGCGATCGAGGGCGGGCGGCGCCCCTTGTCACCCGCGTGCGGGAGCGGCACCGGTCTTGCGGGTACATTGCGGCCATCTTTCCACACACCTTTCCGCATGACCGCCACCCCCCGCCGCCCCGCCCCTGCCCTCAAACCCCTGCGCGGTGTGCGCGTGCTCAGCCTGGCGCTCAACCTGCCCGGTCCCGGCGCCTTGATGCGCTTGCGCGCGATGGGCGCCAGTTGCCTGAAGGCCGAGCCGCCCGGACCCAGAAGCGCACCAGTGGGCACGCCGGGCGACCCCATGGCGCAGTACAACCCGCCGGCCTACGCCACCCTGCACGCCGGCATCCGCCGCGTCACGCTCGACCTCAAGACCGACAAGGGCCAGGCCGCCTTGCACAGGCACCTGGCGACCACCGACCTGCTGCTGACATCGTTCCGGCCTTCGGCCCTGGACAAGCTGGGTCTGGGCTGGAGAGGGCTGCACAAGCGCTACCCGGCCCTGTCGGTGGTGGCCATCGTGGGAGCGCCAGGCGCGCGCGCCGAAGAGCCAGGCCACGACCTCACCTACCTGGCCGAAGCCGGCCTGGTCAACGACCTGAACCTGCCCGCCACGCTGTTCGCCGACATGGGCGGCTCCCTCATGGCCAGCGAGGCCGCGCTGAAAGCGGTCTTGCACCAGCGCTCGTCCGGCAAGGGCTGTTTCCAGGAAGTGGCCCTGTCCAGCGCCGCCGCCTGGCTCGCCCTGCCCCGCACCTGGGGCCTCACCCAGCCCAGCGGGGCGGTCGGCGGCGCCCATGCCGGCTACCGCGTCTACCCGTGCAAGGACGGCCGTGTGGCGGTGGCCGCGCTCGAGCCGCACTTTTCGGCCGCACTGTGCGAAGCCGCCGGCGTGGCCATGCCCGATCTGCGCACCCTGCTCAAACCCCAGACGCACGAGGCCATCGCCACGTTTTTCGGCAGCCGGTCACGCAAACAACTGGACAGGCTGGCCGTGGCCAGGGACATCCCGCTGCATACGCTGCCCAAATGAGCCGTCGCCAGCGACTGCCAGTCTCTGCCACGCCGGAGCGCACTCCGCAGTGGAGGGCATATCGCTCGGCTGCAGCCCTCACCCCAACCCTCCCGCTGTATGAACCGGAGACATGGCCCAGAGGGAGAGGGAGCAAGACCGCAACGCGCGAGGGGGAGCCCCAAAGCCAGGGGCAGCAAGGGTCCGACTTGTATGGTTGAGGGTGTTGGGGTGGTGGGCCTGAAAATCCGGCTATCGGGTTGGACCGACTGGCGCAGACTCCCCCCACCCCGCCTTGGAGCGTCGATATAGAACTGAGCGATACCTCAGCGCCGATCTGTGAGCAAACCAACGCCGCTGGCGGGACTCCTGCGCGCGACCATCGCCAGCAGCAGCTCCTGCTCGGGCGTTGGCAAGTTGTACAGCAGCCGCTGGCGCTTGTCGCTGCTGTGCAGCGTGCGAGCAAAGTGCGACAACGCCCTCGCGTCGGTGCTGTCTGTCTGTCTTGGCCAGGTAGCCAGTGCCCCCAGGTCGGCTGCGTCGTTGGAGAATGTCTGGGTCCTGGCCTTGTCATCCAGGGCAACTTCCAGCGTCGCCTTGGATACGTCGATGCCCACAAAAATAGATTCAACCGCGTCTGTCATAGACCATCCTTGCAAATCCGAGGTCTGCGTGCACCCAGGCGCAGCACAGCCAACCAGCAACTGTTCGGGCGGGATATGTAGACAAGTCGCCGACTTGCCCGACATGCCCCACTTCGCTTGACCCACCCAGCTCTTCAAAATAGACAAAAAAACAGGCCGCTTAGCGGCCTGTGAGTGCATATCAGCGGGATGCGCGCAGTAGGGATCAGTTGAGCTGAGCAGCAGCCTGATCAAAACTAGCCAAGGCTTCGGCGCGCTGCTTCTGCAGAGTGCCATGTGCAACGACCAATTCGGCGGTATTGCCGTTGCGACCCTTTACCCGTTCGATCCAGGCATGCATGTCGCCCAACGCATCGTCAAAAGTTGCCACAACCAACTTGCGCTGTCGTTCCAGATCCTGGAGATGGAGCTTTTTCAGGTCACCCTGAAGCAGCTCAGTCAGGTTTTTCGCTTGTGCGCCAAGAGCTTTTGCACGGTCCTCGGTCGAGCGGAACTCAGCCTGCACATCACCGCAACGCAGTTCAGGAATGTCGAACGCAAGCTTCGTCAAGCGCATGGCCACTTCCGGCACATGCAAAATCATCTGCTGACGCTCCATCTTGGTTTGCGGCAGGTGCAGCTTGATTGGGCCAACACTTGTGACTCCCCACCAGAAAACAGGCACATGGGCACTCCAGGTCTGCAGGCGCATGGCCACCTCCGGGAGGTGCAGCTTGATCTCATGCTTGCCAGTTTTGATCTCGCAGCGCAGACCGACAACCGCCTCCACGTCGTTCGGACGACGCGGCTTGAGGTTACTCAACTCAGTCTCGATGGTGGCCATCTTGGCCTTGAAGTCGGCCTGCAACTGCGCGGAGCGCTCCTCCGTCGTCGATGCCTGAGCAGACAGAACAACCAAGGTCGAAGCAAGAGCAGAAAAAAGAGTTTTCGATTTCATGTGAACATCTCCAGAGAAAAGGTTTGAGGCTTATCGGCCAATCGTTCCCGGGACAACCCCAAACGGGGTGTTGGCAGTGCAGAACATGCCTAGCGGATTGAAAGGTCCTGGGCCAAAACGGCCCACCTGGGTATGGCAGAAGTTGCCCGTGGGTACTTGGTGTGCCGGCCCCTGCGCAGGAGGAGGCGTCAACAAGCCCGAGCGTTGCACCGCCCATGCACCCTCCAGAAGAGCACCAGAGCCCGGAACAACGGCGTTGGCTCCGGCGGCAATCGCGTGATCCACCGGATTTCCCAAGTTGTGGTTGAGTCGGTCAGCAGCGTCGGCCAACTGGGGCGAGAAGGGTCGGATGAACGTGTCAGCCAGGAATCCCTGAGCATGAACGTTGGAGAGGGAAAGCAGCGAAATAGCAGCCCCGGCAACAATGGTTTTGATGGATTTCATGATCAATTTCCTTTCAGTGGTGGTGGTACAAAACGCTTCATCAGCGTGGTTCCCATTGAGCCCAAAGAGGGGTGAAATAGGGGTATCGCCGAGCCCCAGTTTCGCCATATCTCAGACAAGCCTTCAACGTTTCATGAAAGTTGCGTGAGGCCGGGCGCCATGCCTGTGAATGTTCGTTCACATGGCGCCTACCAACCTTCACCGCAGATCAGGAACACTCAAGCCTCCACCCAATCTCTGGCCACAGACATGACAAGAATCGCAATCATTGAAGACGACGTACACACAAGCCGCCTGTTGCGTCAGTGGGTAGAGCGTGCCCGTCCTGGCGTGATCGTCGATCAGTGGTATGACCGAGAAGACGCTATTGCGGCCGTGTCACGCGAAACGTACGACCTGATCGTGTTAGACATAGAGCTCGGCGCCGAACGCAACGCAGGTGTCGCGGTCATCATCGCGGCAGAGCGCGCGCGTCCTGTTCCTGTTCTTGTCGTATCTGGTATGCCCGCTGACATCTATCGTGGCGTGATGAAGGCGGCTGACGCTTGGGACTATCTGCAGAAGCCCGTCGATGAACACGTCTTCATAGAGACCCTCTTAGACGTCTTGAGGGCAACAACAAACAAAGCGTCCCTGCCCACACCCAATTCCTCGGATCCTTTGCAACTTGACCTTCTCAGGCCCCCGATCAAGTGGAAAGGGAAGAGCCTCACTCTTCCGTTGACAGCTCAAAGAATCCTGAGCGTTCTATACGCTCGACGGCTGGAGCCAAACCCAACTGTTCCTTTCTCTGATTTCTATGAGGTCGTGAAAAGCGGTACGACCAAAGAGAACATCAGAAAGCAAATATCAACGATCAAGTCGGCTATCCGGGATGTTGACCCCGAGTTTGACTGCATAGTCGCGGAACCCATGAAGGGCTACCGCTGGATCAGCCGGTAGCAGCCATGAAAACCATCAAATTTCTGGCGGCCAGCCGGCTACGATTTATCGTCAGAACGTCTTTCCTTGCGCTGATAGCGGCAGCGACCTTGGTACCGTACTTTGCTCTGACCTCGCAACGAGATCAAAGCTTCGCTGAATACCGAGAACTGCTTGAGGTACGTAGGCAACAGATGGTGGACAAGCTTCGCCATCCAGCAGGGCAACTGGTCCTCTTCAATCCGGCCAGACTCGACGACTCGTCGCCGCCCTTGCGATCCGTGGTTCTTCCGTACGGCAACGTCCAGATTGACGACCCGCGGAAAGCCTTGGATCTTTTCGACACTATTGGCTGCCTTGTTCGCTTCGGCGAGAGCTCTACCGCGTGTTTAGCGGTGGGGAAGGAGGATGAACTAGCGCTGCAAAGAATCTACGTCGCCGGCTCATTCATCAGCACTAAACTTGCACCGCATACCCATCGTGAATGGGTACTCAAGGAGTCTCCTCGAAAAGCCGTTGGAAAAATCAACGATGCACATCGTCTGCAACTTGACCTCGCCGTTGGAGATCGCAGAGTCAGTTGGGTCCTCCCTGCGCAAGTGCGAGTGAATCAGCGGAAGAGAGAAATACTGAAGGACGGGCTGGCGTGGACCGCTTATCGCACCGACAGCGCAGGCACTCCCTCTGGCAGGCCCTCATTTACCAGCTCATGGATCGTTGAAGGAGACTGCATCCCACCAGATACCGACTGGGCGACCTGCAAACGAGAAGTTGTCTTTGCGGCTGCAATTCCTCGATCAACGTGGGCCGAAGACGATACAAACAAGGACACCGAGCTGCCGACGCCTACACAATCCGAGGTCGTTGCTGCACGACTGCGGGTGTACGCTCCCAATGATGGTGAAAATCAAGTCGTTCTGTTCGACACGGACGCAGCCTCAGCGCGCCTGCCATTCGAAAAAAGCGAGTTGACGTCCTACTTGCGACCAGGTGAGTCGCTGACGGTTCGAGAACTACGGCCCGGCGAAGCGGCAAAAACTGTGATTGACAAGCTTCAGGTTGAACACCATCAATCTGGGCGGACATCTCAATGGGGAAAGAAAATTCTCGACCTCTTGCCTGTCGATTCTTCTGGCGCTCAAGAGCTGGACGCCTCACTTCCACCCATCAGTGTTCGGGGTACTATTTTCGAAGTCATTCATACGAGCAACCCACGGAGCGTAGACAGCATGTTAGCCGAAAGCGCTGCTCGCATGGTCATGTTTGCAATGCTGATGCTTGCCGCGGTCGCAACAGCCTGGCTCACCATCGAAGTCGGCATCGTTCGAAGAGTGCTGAAGCTAACGCGAAGAACTTCGAAAGTTTCTCGGGCCGCTCGCGCGGAGGGCGACCTCGGCCAGTTCGACTTCACTGACCTTCGAGGAGGCGATGAACTCGGAATTCTTGCGACCGGCGTTGACGATCTGCTCAAGAAAATCTCCTACGATCTGCAGCGAACAAAGCTTCTCATGGAACAGGAGAAAAACATGCTCCAAGCCATCGGGCACGAAATCAGATCGCCTGTGATGTCGTTGACCTCACTACACCCAGATGAAAGTGATCCGAGCCGCAGCTACATCAAGCGAATGCAGAAGGCCATTCAAGCTCTGTACGGTAGTGCGAGCCCTTCCGATGGATTGGAAAGCGTAGAAGTCCGAAACGACACTCTGGACTTAACAGAGTTTCTCCAAAAAATCGCCGAGAACGCGCCTGATGCTGGGGTCACTGAGGTTGTGTTCAAAGGTAGGGCTGTGCCAACAGTCGTTCGCGCAGATGCTGAAGCTTTGGAGGATGCAATCACGCACATTTTGATGAACGCCACTCGCTACAGACGTTCTGGAACAGCTATCACACTTGGGCTCAGCGTCGATGCGGGTACCGCTGTAGTGACCATACACAACCAAGGGCCCCATATTCCCGTTGACATGATCCATCGAATTTTTGAGTACGGGGTCTCTGATCTGACGGAACATGGCGCTTCAGCCCACCTAGGCCAAGGACTTTTTGTGACGAAGACATACCTCGCAAAAATGGGAGCATCGGTTGCGGCCCGCAACATGCCTGACGGAGTTCAATTTGAGATACGGATATCGGTTGTTCGAAAGGGTCGGTGAGCGCAGCGTGTCCTGGAGGACACAGAGACGCAAGGCCCTGCCGCTCCACAAAAACGATGGCTCTGGAGGAACCAACCTATTGGGCCTTCACAACTAGTTCATTTTTCAACAAAATCAATGCTTTGGAGAATCTTCAGAAGACCCGGGCTTGCGACAAACGGCCAGTCATGCACGCCAAATGCTCTCTTCCGTGCTCCACGGCCCAAGGAGCCTACGGGCTATGCATAGCTGTCCAAACCTACTCGACCGAACTCCGAAATTCGAAGATACAAGGGGGCTGAGGGCCGCGACTCCAAGCCTGCCTGCGCAGGCTTGGACGTGCCCGAAGATCCACCGCCTCTGGCAGCGGCACCGAGCCGCGTCAGCGGCGCAGGGGGGAGTCTCATCCCTGCACCGAACGGGCCCAGGCCGGCAGGTCCTGCGCCTGCCACCGCAGTTCGCCAGCGCTGCACCGTGCCACCAGGCGGTGCGGCTGCACCCCGCCGCGATGGCCTGGGCCTGAGGTGTCGTACAGCAAGGCGAGGTCGGCCCGCCGGACCGCCACGCCCAGATGCCGGATGGTGCGCGGGTAGCGCGCCAGAATGCGCTGCGGCGGCACGGCGTGCCCACCTTCCTCGATCCGGGAGGCCACGCGCCGCAGGAGTTGCTGCGGATCGTCCACGCACACCACCAGAAGCACCACCGCAAAGCCCGCCCGCTTCGCCGCAGCCATGAGGTCGAGCTTGGAGGTGTGCGAAAACACGGTTTCGCTGGCGAACGAAACGCCCTCTGCAAGGCACAGTGCCCGCTGTGCATCGGCCCAATGGCGCGCCTGCCGGGAGCGCTCCTGCGCATCCGCCACGTGCTGCAGATGCGATGCTTCGTGGAGGTCGGCGTTCACGAAAGGCGCGTCGGCAGGGATCAGCCCTTCCCGCACCGCGGCCCGGTACAGCGTGGACTTGCCCGCCCCGTTCGGCCCGGCAAGGAGATAGAAGACCGGACGCGGCAAAGGCAAGCCGGTCAGGCTGCCCGGCGCGCAGCGCCGGCCTTGCGATTGCTCGACACCGTTTCGCGAACGGCCTGGGCCAGGCGCCCGCTCGTTTCGGCGGCCACGAACCGAGCCTCGATCGCTTCAAGGGATTCATCCTGACCCGCCACCGCGCGGTTGCGCACATCGTATTGCGCAATGGCCTCGCGAGCCTCCAGCACGGTCAGGCCGGTCTCGTCGGCAATGCGGCCCAGCGTGGCCCAGTATTCGATCTGGCCTGCCACGGAACGCCGCTGCGGCTGTGCGGCTTCGCGGGCTTGCTGCACCAGGGCGGCAGGCAGTTTGACGGAAGAGAACGGACTGGCAGAAGACGTCATGGTAGGCTCCTTTATGGCGCATTTTGCGCCATAAAGGAGCCTACCGCAAGCCAGGCCATGCCTCGAAAGCTCAGCCGGGTTTGCGTTTGCCCTGGCCGGCCAGGCCCGCGCGGGGCGGCAGGCCCGTGTGCTGGGTGAGCATGCGCCCGGGCTGCGGCCGGGTCCGGTTGCCGCCCGGCTTCACGACGGCGGCCATCTTCTCGCTGGCCTTGCCCACCGGCGTGCTGTTCTTGCGCCGAGCGCTCTGGTAGCCGCCATCCGTCAAGGGCTGGAAGGTGGGGATCAGATGGTGCTTGCCATTGCCGATCAGGTCGGAGCGGCCCATGCTCTTGAGCGCCTCGCGCAGCAGCGGCCAGTTGTTCGGGTCGTGGTAGCGCAGGAAGGCCTTGTGCAGACGGCGGCGCTTGTCGCCGCGCACGATGTCCACCTTTTCGGCGCGGCCGTCGCGGTGCAGGCCCTTGAGCGGGTTCAGGCCCGAGTGGTACATCGCCGTGGCGGTGGCCATGGGACTGGGATAAAAGGTCTGCACCTGATCGGCCCGGAAGCCGTTCTTCTTCAGCCAGAGCGCGAGGTTCATCATGTCCTCGTCGCTGGTGCCGGGGTGGGCGGCAATGAAGTACGGGATCAGGAACTGCTTCTTGCCCGCCTCTTCGCTGTACTTCTCGAACAGGGTCTTGAAGCGGTCGTAGCTGCCGATGCCCGGCTTCATCATCTTGGACAACGGCCCGCCCTCGGTGTGTTCTGGCGCGATCTTCAGGTAGCCGCCCACGTGGTGCTGCACCAGTTCCTTCACGTATTCCGGGCTCTTCACCGCCAGGTCGTAGCGCAGGCCGGAGCCGATCAGTATCTTCTTGATGCCGCGCAGTTCGCGCGCACGGCGATAAATCTTGATCAGCGGCCCGTGGTCGGTGTGCAGGTTGGAACAGATGCCCGGGTAGACGCAACTGGGCTTGCGGCAGGCGGCTTCGATCTCGGGCGTCTTGCAGCCCAGGCGGTACATGTTGGCCGTGGGGCCGCCCAGGTCGGAGATGACACCGGTGAAGCCTTCGACCTTGTCGCGGATGTCTTCCACTTCCTTGATGATCGATGCTTCCGAGCGGCTCTGGATGATGCGACCCTCGTGCTCGGTGATCGAGCAGAAGGTGCAACCGCCGAAGCAGCCGCGCATG